>NZ_JABDRI010000106.1 GCF_013041805.1 Lutibacter sp. | reverse complement strand
CTTGATATAATGAACCTTTAGTTCTTGAGGAATTGTATTCTTGAGCTACTTGTTGAGGTGTTCCATTGTCTCCAATAAAAATAATAACAGTATTTTCTTTTTCTTCCTGACTTAGAGAGTTCATAAGCCTTCCCATTTCGGAGTCCATTGCTTCTAGCATGGCCATATAATAAGGTAATGGATTTGTAACAATACTGGCTTCATCTGAAGGTAAATTTCCTTGTGAATGTAAATTAGTTGGTGGTAAATGAAAAGGAGTATGTGGCGCACTATAAGCTACCCATAAAAACCAAGGATTTGTTTTATTTTCAACCCAATCTATTGCCAAATCAGTAATTTTTGTAGTTGCATATTCTGTAGATGTAGTTGTTTGACTGTTTTCAGTTAAATTCCAATCCCAATAAGATGATACGGCACCAGTTAATAAACCGGCATAATAGCCCACTCCCATGTTTGTTGGGTGATTAGGATCTGTTGATAGATGCCATTTACCTATAACGGCATGACTATAAGTTGATCCCAAATTATTAGCTAAATATTTTTGAATGGATGTTTCAGAAGTTGAAAGTACGTCACCTACTTTTAACATATTAGTTCTAACTCCATATTTTCCTGTAAGTATGCTTGAACGCGTTGGAGTACAAGTAGGGTTTGACCAAACATTGTTAAACGTTATTCCATTAGCTGCTAATTTTTCAAGATTTGGCATATAAGGTTTAATTGATCCAATTTCATATCCAGGTGAAGCATCCAAGCCCATATCATCTGCAATGACCAATAAAATATTAGGTTTTGTTATTTCAGAAGGGTTTTCTGTAATATTTTCGGTTTCAGAATCATTAAAATCAGAATTTTTTTTAGAGCAAGAAACTAATATCAATGTAATGATAAAAAGTAGCTTGAAAGTAGAAAACAGATATTTAAACATTTTTAGTTTTTTGAAGAATACTATTAATTTATTGTTCTTACACATCGAACATAATTGTAAACATACCGAACATCACCTTGAGGACCGAAAAACTGTGGGTAATCATTTAGGTTTCCACTTTTGGGGTCGCTACGTTGACAACCAGCTCCGTGAACATCCATTAGTACTCCATTCATTTCTCCTTGTCCTTCGCCAAAAGCAACATAAACACCACTTGAATATGGGTTTGCTCCATCTAAATGACTCGTTCCAGTCCAATAAAATGGGTAATTACCGGTGTTCCCATCTGGATCTGATATTTCAGTACAATTAAAAAGAGGATTAATGGCGGGTGAATTGGTAGTTTTTGGAGATCTGGTATAATCTACAATACTTTGTAATTCTTTTGCATTTGGTAAGCGCCAATCGGTTTTGTTTCCAAGGTCAAGATCTTCGGCATAGGCTAAAGATTCCTCCCAATCTCTTGAAGTTCCATCATCAGATTGTTGCCACATTAAACCAGTTGCTAAATCGCTGATTGTTCCATCTCCATTATCTACAAAATTATTTGTTCCATAATCCGTATTTCCTCTCACCATTCTAAAATACATTGTATTTGCATTTCCAGAACCTGGTTTATATTTTGGATACCCTTTTATACGCCCATCAATAAAATTTACTCCAAAAACTGTTTCAACGTTAACCATAGTTGTAGAAACATATTCAGTTGAAGACCAAGTTTGAGCATCAATTTCGCGTTCTCCAATGGAAGTATCTCCTAATTCTTGATTGAAATAATTGGTGTCAATAAACAAATCAATAGCTACTTCACCTTTTACTTTTCCTGAAAATAATATTAAAGAATATAATTCTTTTAAAGTTGGAACTCTCCAATCGTTATGATTTCCTAAAGTTGAAGTACTAGCTTTTGAAAAGGCTTCGTTAAATGTAATTTTAGAACCCATATCTTGCTCCCACATTAAACCGGTAACATTATCTGTAATAGTTCCATCATTATTATCTGTATAAGAAGGTTGATTTCCGCTATAATTTGCATCTTGCCCAAAAAAAGAAGATCCTTGAGTTGGTGAAGTAATAATAGTTGTGTTATCATAAAAATTAGTAACACCAGTATCCACTATTGGGTAGTTGTATTCAGTTGTTATTATATCAGGTATTATAGTTTCATCTAGTATTTCGTCATTTGTTGTGCTGCACGATACTAATAATAGTATACTTAGAATAAGATAGCTAACTTCTTTCATTACTTTAAATTTTAACAATTATAAGTTTAGACTTAAATCTATTCATTTGGTTTAAAATTTGGAAACTAATTTATTAATCGTATATTTGCGATGAACTTATGAAAAGGACAATTCAAGATATTAATTATTTGGAAGAAACTGAAGCTTTGGCAAAATTTGCAAAAGCCTTGGGGCATCCAACACGGATTAAAATTTTAAATTATTTAGAAAATCAAAGTTGTTGTTATACTGGGGATTTGTTAGATGTTTTACCGTTAGCACAATCTACAATATCTCAACACTTAAAAGAATTGAAAAACGCAGGATTGATAAATGGGGAAGTAAACCCACCAAAAATAAAGTATTGTATACATCAAGAAAACTGGCAAAAAGCAAAAACATTATTTGCTTCTTTTTTTGAAAAACAGACTATAAAAACATATTGCTAAAAAAAATTAATTCAATTCATCGTTTATTTGCGATGATAATTAGTTAAAACGAGATGAAATGAAAATAGAAGAAATAAAGGAATATTTAAGGAATTTAAATACAATAGCTTTTCAATTGCCAGATGGTAATATGGTTCCTAGTCATTTTCATGTAACAGAAGTAGGTAAAGTAACAAAGCATTTTATTGATTGTGGAGGAACGGTTAGAAATGAAGCCGTTGCTAATTTTCAGTTATGGGAGGCTAATGACTATAATCATCGTTTACACCCTGAAAAATTAATTCATATAATTGAATTATCCGATAAAATTTTAAATCTAGAAAATTTAGAAATTGAAGTAGAATATCAAGGTTTAACTATTGGTAAATATGATCTGGATTTTGATGGAATAAATTTTTTATTAACCACCAAACAAACTAATTGTTTGGCAAAGGATGCTTGTGATGTTTCAATTAAAAAATCAAAAGTAAAACTTTCAAATATAGTTAATACCACCTCTAATTGTTGTGCACCAGCATCTAATTGCTGTTAAAAAAATGTATAGGCGCTAGTATGCGTTAAAGAGTATAGAAATAAATCGAAATAAATAAAATGAAAACAATTAAAATATTAGGAACAGGTTGCCCAAATTGTGTAACAACAGAAAAGATTGTAACTGAAGTTGTAAACGAGTTGAATATTGATGCTACCATTGTAAAGGTAACAGATATTCAGGAAATTATGATGTATGATATTATGAGCACACCAGCTGTTGTTATTGATGAACAAGTTGTTATAAAAGGTAAAGTTCCTTCAAAGAATGAAATACAGGCTTTTTTAGTTGATAATTTTGCAAATAATGCCTGTTGTTCAGACGACAACATTGAGTCTTCTTGTTGTTCTTCTGAAGATAAAGAATCTGGTTGTTGCTAAATAGTAGATTATGTTATTGAAAGAAATAAATAATTCTGTAGAAGAGTTAAAGAACTTAATTATTTCAGTAGAAAGAAAAGAAACTTTACAACCAATGATTGATTTTGTTCAGTCTAAAGTTTCAGCAAATAAAAATGTAAACTTAAATTTTATTTGCACACATAATTCACGTAGAAGTCATTTGTCTCAAATTTGGGCGCAAACAGCTGCTCAAAATTTTGGAATAAAAAATGTGTTTTGTTATTCTGGCGGAACGGAAGCTACAGCAATGTTTCCAATGGTTGGGCAAATATTAGCAAGTCAAGGGTTTCAAATTACGAAGTTGTCTAATGAGGATAACCCAGTTTATAGCGTAAAATATGCAGAAAACAATCCTTCAATTATATGTTTTTCTAAAAAATATGATGATAATTTTAATCCAAAGGGTGAGTTTGCAGCATTAATGACTTGCGATCACGCTGATGAGAATTGTCCATTTATTGTTGGTTGTGAAGCTAGAATTCCTATTCGATATAATGATCCTAAAGTATTTGATAACACACCACAACAAGCGGAAAAATATTTGGAGCGAAGTAATGAAATTGCTTCAGAAATGATGTATGTATTTTCTCAAATTAAGAAGTAATGAAAAAAAGACTTAAATTTTTAGATAAGTACTTAACCATATGGATATTTTTAGCAATGGCCATTGGTGTTGGGTTAGGATATTTTTTTCCTCAAATCGGTGAAATAACTGATTCTTTTTCGGTAGGAACTACAAATATACCTTTGGCAATTGGACTAATTTTAATGATGTATCCTCCATTAGCAAAAGTGGATTATAGTTTAATTCCAACAGTTTTTAAAGACACAAAATTAATGTCCTTGTCTTTATTTTTAAATTGGATTGTTGGTCCAATTTTAATGTTTGTATTAGCAGTAATTTTTTTAAGAGACGAGCCAGGTTATATGTCTGGTTTAATTTTAATTGGTTTAGCACGTTGTATAGCAATGGTAATTGTTTGGAACGATTTAGCAGGAGCAAGCCGAGAATATGGTGCAACATTAGTAGCTTTAAATAGTGTATTTCAAATAATTACGTATAGTTTTTACGCTTGGTTGTTTATTACAGTTTTACCCAATTTTATTGGTTTAGAGGGATTTGATGTAAATATTTCAGTTTTTGAAGTTGCTAAAAGTGTTTTAATATATTTAGGAATTCCTTTTTTAGCCGGATTTTTAAGTCGGAAATATTTAGTAAAATACAAAGGGGAAGTATGGTACAATACAAAATTTATCCCATTTATTTCTCCACTCACACTAATTGCTTTACTAGCTACCATTGTTCTAATGTTTAGTTTAAAAGGTGATTTAATTGTTGAAATTCCTTTTGACGTATTAAAAATCGCAGTACCATTAGTTATCTATTTTGTATTGATGTTTTTTGTGAGTTTTTTCACTGGAAAAGCTATGAATATTGATTATAAACGGAATGCAGCAGTTGCATTTACAGCTACGGGAAACAATTTTGAATTGGCTATTGCAGTTGCAATTGCTGTTTTTGGAATAAATTCTCCACAAGCTTTTACGGGTGTTATAGGACCCTTGGTTGAGGTTCCCGTTTTAATTGCTTTAGTAAATGTATCATTATATTTAAAGAAAAAATATTATTTAAAAGCACTATGATGAAAGAGTTTTGGGAAGAAAGATATAAAAATGAAGAATTTGCTTATGGTGTAAAACCAAATCAATTTTTTGAAGATACTATAGCTAAATATAACCTAAAAGGAAGTATACTTTTACCTGCAGAAGGTGAAGGTAGAAATGCTGTATTTGCTGCAAAAAAGGGTTTAAATGTTACTTGTTT
Source organism: Lutibacter sp. (assembly GCF_013041805.1). Lineage (GTDB taxonomy): Bacteria > Bacteroidota > Bacteroidia > Flavobacteriales > Flavobacteriaceae > Lutibacter. The sequence continues at coordinate 33,937 of NZ_JABDRI010000106.1, read as the reverse complement.
TGATATCAGTAATCAAGGAAAGTTGAAAGCTTTAAAATTAGCCGAATTAAATAATGTGAATATTAATTATTTAGTTGGGGAATTTTCTCAAATCAGTTTTAGGGAAAATTCGTTTGATGTAATTGTATTAATATATGCACATTTTCCACCTAATTTAAAGTCAGAATATCACCAAAGAATAACAAAATATTTAAAAAAGGGAGGACTCTTAATTTTAGAAGGTTTTAGTAAAGAACAGCTTAAAATTAATGCAGAATATAAAATTGATCTTGGTCCAAAAAATAGTGAAATGCTATTTTCATTGGATGAAATTGAACAGGATTTCTCAGCACTTGAAGTCGTAGTTTTAGAGCATGAAGAAATTGAATTAAATGAAGGAGCATATCATAAGGGAAAAGCTTCTGTAATTCGTTTTATTGGAAAAAAATAAAAATATTTTATGTTTGATTGGATTCAACAATTAGCAGATTGGCTTGTATTTGAACTTCTTAAATTAAAATCAGGAGATCATTTAGCGGAAGCCTTAAACTTCTTTATTTATGATAGTATAAAAATTCTATTGTTAGTTTTTGTCATTATCTTTTTTATGGGAATTGTAAATAGTTACTTCCCAGTTGAAAAAGTAAGAAATTATCTTTCTCGAAAAAAATTATACGGATTTGAGTATTTAATGGCATCACTATTTGGCGTTGTTACACCATTTTGTTCATGTTCATCTGTACCATTATTTATTGGTTTTGTAAAGGGAGGAATTCCTTTAGGTGTAACATTTGCTTTTTTAATTACATCACCTTTAGTAAACGAAGTTGCTATTGGGTTATTTATTGGATTGTTTGGTATTAAAACAACAATAATATACGTAGTAAGTGGAGTTTTATTAGGAACCATTTCGGGTATAATTCTTCAAAAATTAAAACTTGAAAAATACCTTTCTCCTTGGGTGAAACAAGTATTAGAAAATAGTCAAAAAGAAACAGAACAATTTGAGGCTGCACACACTTCATTAAAAGATAGATTACCATCTATTTGGAAAGAAACAAAAACCATTTTAATGGGTATTTTACCTTATGTTTTGGTTGGAATTGCTATTGGAGGTTTAATGCACGGGTATATTCCAGAAGGTTTTTTTGAAAAATATATGGGTAAAGATAACTGGTTTGCAGTGCCAGCCGCAACCATTTTGGCGGTACCAATGTATTCGAATGCCTCTGGTATTTTACCGGTAGCTCAAGTTTTAGTTTCTAAAGGAATTCCATTAGGAACAGCCATTGCATTTATGATGGGTGTTGTTGGACTTTCTTTGCCAGAAGCAATGTTGCTTAAAAAAGTAATGACACTAAAATTAATTGCCATTTTCTTTTTTGTTGTAACTTTATGTATAATAATTTCAGGATATATATTTAATATAATTTTTTAACAAATTAAACTTTTAACAATGAAACAACTTAGTATTTTAGTCGTAATGATAGTTAGTTTAGTGTTATTTTCTTGCAAAGAAAAAATTGCAACAGAAAAATCAACTAATGAAAAATTAGCTAATAAAATTGAAGTAATTGATTTTCACTCAACTCATAGATGTATGACTTGTAATGCCATTGAGGCAAGTACACGATACACGTTAGAAACTTATTTTTCCGATGAACTAAAAAATCAAAATATTACTTTTCAAGTTGTGAATGTAGATGAAGAAGAAAATTATAAACTAGCTGAAAAATTTGAAGCAACAGGAACCGCATTATTTTTAAATGTGATTGTTGATGGTAAAGAAACTCAAATTGATTTAACTGAATTTGCATTTATGAATGGAAACGATCAAGAAAAGTTTTCAAATGAGTTAAAAGCAACAATTCAAACAGAGTTAAAAAAAGTATAATTGGATTTTTTACAATCACTTCTCGAAAATTATAATGTCCCAATTTTATCGGCTTTCGTGCTAGGCTTAATGACATCAATTAGTCCATGTCCATTGGCTACAAATATTACTGCTACAGCTTTTATTTCTAAGAATATTTCAAATAAAAAAGTTGTGTTTTTAAGTGGTTTGGTTTATTCCTTAGGACGAGCTTTTAGTTATACAGCAATTGGTTTAATTTTATTTTTTGGAGCTAGCAAGTTTCACATTGGGAGATTTTTTCAGCAAAATGGAGAAAAGTTTTTAGGACCTTTATTAATAATTGTTGGTTTAATTATGTTGAATGTAATTAAACTTAATTTTTTAGGGAAATCTAATTTTGCAGAAAAACTAACCGATAAATTAAAAGAAAAAGGCTTATTAGGGTCATTTTTAATAGGTGTTATTTTTGCATTGGCCTTTTGCCCTTATAGTGGTGCTTTGTACTTTGGAATGTTAATTCCTATGACTATTTCGAGTTATGATGGTTTATACTTACCAATTATTTTTGCATTGGGAACTGGATTACCAGTGATTTTATTTACTTATTTGTTAGCCTATGCTGCAAGTAATATCGGAGTATTTTATGCTAAAATTTCTAGAATTGAAAAAGTAATACGCTTAATGTCAGGTGTTATTTTTGTAATTGCTGGTATTTATTATGTATTGATTTTTGCGAAGTTTATTTAATTTTTTAAATTAGCCAAAAGTAATCTACCTATGAAACTAATTGAAAAAATTAAAAATACACCAACAGAAACTAAAGTTTTGTTTGTTATAATTATTTTGGCGTATATATTTTATTCGTTTGTTATTTAACGATTGGTTTTTTCAACGTAAGTTTAAACTTTAAAATAGTTAAAGTTTATGTAATAAATAATAACATAAAGTTATTTATATACAGCTACAAAAAACACTTTTTTATTAGTAAATTTAAATCTTTTTCTTAATGATTAAAGGAATAGTAGATTCAGTAAAAAACTGTAATTTTAGTATTTAAAACAAGCAATTTTTTGGAGTTAGAAATACAAATAAAAACATTACCAACACAACCTGGAGTTTATCAATATTATGATAAAAATGGGACAATTTTATATGTTGGAAAAGCAAAAAATTTAAAGAAAAGAGTTTCTTCATACTTCACAAAGAATCATGAGTATGGTAAAACGAAAGTGCTTGTTAATAAAATTACCACTATTAAGCATATAGTTGTAAACACAGAAACAGATGCCTTACTACTTGAAAATAATCTAATTAAAAAATATCAACCTCGCTATAATGTGATGTTGAAAGATGATAAAACGTATCCTTGGATTTGTATTAAAAAAGAGCGGTTTCCTAGAGTTTTTTTAACTCGTAATGTAATTAAAGATGGATCAGAGTATTATGGTCCTTATACTTCGGTAAGGACTGCAAAAGCATTATTAGACTTAATTAAAGAGTTGTATTTATTACGTAGCTGTAGTTATGATTTAAGCAAGAAAAATATAGAAATCGAAAAATATAAAGTTTGTTTAGATTTTCATATTGGAAACTGCAAGGGCGCTTGTGAAGGATTGCAAACTGCAACTAATTACGAACAAGATATAGTTGCTATTCGTAATATTATTAAAGGAAATTTCAAAGAATCTTTAAAACTGTTTCAACAATTAATGATGCATTATGCAAATGAAATGGAATTTGAAGAAGCTCAAAAGATTAAAGAAAAAATCGAACTACTTGCAAATTATCAAGCTAAATCAACTGTAGTAAATCCGTCTATTACAAATGTAGATGTCTTCTCTATTGTTTCTGATGAGAGTTATAGTTATGTAAATTTTTTCAAAATAAGTAATGGTGCTATCATACAATCTCATACAACAGAAATAAAGAAAAAGTTAGACGAGACTGATAAGGAATTGTTAGAACTTGCCATTATAGAAATTAGACAACGATTCAATTCGCAGTCTAATGAAATTTATGTGCCTTTTGAAGTGGATTTGGGTAATAGTATTAAAATTACAGTCCCTAAACTTGGAGATAAAAAACGAATTGTAGAGTTAAGTATTAGAAATGCAAAATACTACCGGCAAGAAAGATTTAAGCAAATAAAAATTGTGGATCCAGATAGACATGTGAATAGAATTATGGCTCAAATGAAAAAAGATTTGAGATTATCTGTTGAACCAAGGCATATAGAATGTTTTGATAATTCTAATATACAAGGAACAAATCCAGTTTCGGCTTGTGTAGTTTTTAAAGATGGAAAGCCTAGCAAGAAAGATTATAGACATTTTAATATTAAAACAGTTGAAGGCCCAGATGATTTTGCTTCAATGGAAGAGGTTGTTTTTAGACGTTATAAGCGCTTGAAAGATGAAGGGCAAAATCTACCTCAATTAATTGTAATTGATGGTGGAAAAGGGCAGTTGTCAGCCTCATTAAAAAGTTTAGACGTGTTAGGTCTAAGAAATAAAATTGCAATTATTGGAATTGCAAAACGGTTAGAAGAAATTTATTATCCTAATGATTCTGTACCTTTATATTTAGATAAAACTTCTGAAAGTTTAAAAATTATTCAGCAATTAAGAAATGAAGCGCATAGATTTAGTATTACACACCATAGAAATAAAAGGAGTAAAGGAGCTTTAGTAAATGAGTTGGAACATATTTCAGGAATAGGAAAGCAAACAGTTGTATCTTTATTAAAGCATTTTAAATCTGTAAAAAGAATCAAACAAGCAACATTAAAGGAAATTGAAGCTATTATAGGTAAAAATAGAGCTGTCATTATTTATAATTATTTTCAAAAAAAGTAACATGAAATATTTTTTAATTATTGTTTTTATTTGTTCAATACATCTTACGTTTTCACAGGAAGTTATTGAAAAAAATGATATTAAAGTTGGTTTGGTTTTGAGTGGCGGTGGCGCAAAAGGATTAGCACATGTAGCAGTTTTAAAAGTAATAGAAGAAGCAGGCGTTCGTGTGGATTATATTAGCGGAACAAGTATGGGAGCAATTGTAGGAGCATTATATGCATCAGGATATACAGCTAATCAGTTAGATTCAATTGTTCGAACTATTGATTTTTATAAAATTTTATCAAATGATTTACCAAGAAAGTCTAAACCTTTTTATGAAAAAGAAAGTGGTGAAAAATATGCGTTGACGTTTCCAATTAAAAATAAAAAAGTAGGAATTCCTGTAGCAATATCAGAGGGTCAAAATGTATTAAATTTACTTACAGAACTAACTCAACACGTAAATCAGATTACAGATTTTAGCAAACTTCCAATTCCATTTTTATGTATTGCTACAGATTTAGAAACCGGTGAGCAGGTTACATTAAATAAAGGTTTTTTACCGGAAGCAGTGAAGGCGAGTGGGTCGTTTCCTACATTACTAGCACCAGTAGAAATTGATGGGAGACTATTATCTGATGGGGGTATCGTAAATAATTTTCCTGTTGATGAAGTAAAGCAAATGGGTGCAGATGTAGTAATTGGTGTTGATATTCAAAGTGGGTTAGAAAAGAAAGATAAATTAGATTCTGCCGTAAAAATATTAAACCAAATTGTAGGTTTTCAAATGTATAAAACCTTGGATGAAAAATATAAGAAGGTAGATTTATTGATAAAACCAGATATTAGTGAATTCAATGTTGTTTCATTTGATAAATTAAAAGAAATTTTAGAAAAAGGAGATATAGCCTCCCGGATTAAAATGAAGGAACTAAAAGCAATTGGGGAAAAACAAATTAAGTATGAAAAGAAAAAAATTAATAGCTCTTTAATAAGAAAACTTCATATAAATAATATTGAAATTAGTGGTAATAAAAATTATACAAGGGCTTATATTTTAGGGAAATTAAACCTAAAAAAAAGAGATACTACAAGTTATCAAAAGTTAATTGAAAGTATCAATAATTTAACCGCAACAGGAAATTTTCAAACTATTCAATATAATATAGCTGATAATGAAGATGATGGGCAAGATGTAGAATTTAAAGTAAAAGAAAACCAAATAGCTAACTTTTTGCAATTGGCAGCACATTATGATGATTTTTATAAAACAAGTGTTCTTATCAATACTACATTTAAGCATGTACTATCAAAAAATGATATTTTATCCACCGACATTATTTTAGGTGATAATATTAGATATAATTTAAACTATTTTATTGATAATGGATTTTATTGGAGTTTTGGATTAAAATCTCGATATAATAATTTCAATACCAGTGTTAATTTTGATGAGGCTAATGTGAATGAAATCAATTTAGATTTTGAAGATTTTACCAATCAAGTTTATTTTCAAACTGTTTTTAGTAGAAAGTTTGCTTTAGGAATTGGATTAGAGCACAAAAGGATAAAGGCTTTTACAGAGACAATATCGTCGGTAGAAAATAATTTAGCGGCTGATAATAATGGGAGGTTGTATTTCAATAAATCAGATTATTTAAATCTTATTTCATATTTAAAAATAGATACGTATGATAAAAAATATTTTCAAAAGAAAGGATTTTATTTGAGTGCTGATTTTAGATGGTATGTATCCTCTTCAGATTATCATAATAATTTTGAACAAGAACATACAAATTTTAAGCCATTTTCACAGTTAAAAGGTAAGTTAGGATTTGCCTCTACTATATTTAATAAGTTTACAACTCATTTTATTTCAGAGGCGGGAATTACAATTGGAGATAATAATAATAGAGTATTAGAGTATAATGTTGGTGGTTATGGTGAAAATTTTATAAATAACTTTATTCCCTTTTATGGTTATGATTTTGCGGAGTTAAATGCGAATTCATTTTTAAAATCATCTTTAACATTTAGATATGAGTATTTGCCTAAAAATTATTTAGCTGCAACAGCAAATTATTCAAGAGTAGAAAGTGATTTATTTAATAATGGGAGAATTTTTGATAATACCAAATCTGGCTATATGGTTGGGTACGGTTTAGATACTTTTTTAGGACCTATTGAAATAAATTATGCTTGGTCACCAGATACTAAAGATAGATATTGGTATTTTAACGTTGGGTATTGGTTTTAAAAAAAGCCCTGCATAAAATGCAGGACTTTTTGATATTGTAAATGCCTTATTTAATAATTTCACCATTTTCATTTGTGAAATCAAATCTTAAATATTGGTAAGCATCTCTTGGTAAAATTTTGATCCACTTTTTATATTTTATAAACCATCTTTGCTGTATGGATGGAATTCCTTTTTTTAAATAAGCAGCAATAAAAGGATGAACATTTAGTACAATCTTTTGATGCTTTTGAGAAGCTATGCGCTTATCAAGTTCGGCTTTAATAGTATCTAACAATACTATTGGAGCTTCAACTTCTCCAGAACCACTAGGATTAGGTTCTTGAGTTTTAATAACCATTTCAGGTCGTACTCTTTGTCTAGTAATTTGTATCAAACCAAACTTGCTTGGAGGCAATATTTTATGTTTAGTTCTATCAAATGCCATTTCCGCTTTTAAATGATCATATAATTTTTGCCTATGATCGGCTGTATGCATATCAATAAAATCAACAACAATAATTCCTCCCATATCGCGCAATTGTAATTGTCTAGCAACTTCTGAAGCAGCTATTAAATTTACTTCAAGTGCGGTATCTGCTTGTGATGTAGCTTTGTTAGAACGGTTTCCGCTATTTACATCAATTACATGCAGTGCTTCTGTATGTTCAATTACTAAATAAGCACCTTTGCTCATAGAAACTGTTTTCCCAAACGATGATTTAATTTGACGTTCAATTCCAAATTTTTCAAAAATGGGAGTTTGTGAATTATATAAACTCACAATCGACTCTTTTTCAGGAGCAATTCTTTGCAAGTATTCTTTAATTTCAAGAAGTAATACTTCATCATTTGTAACTATTTTTGTAAAAGAATCATTAAATAGGTCTCTAAGAATTGAAGATACTCTATTTAATTCACTTAAAACTTTTACAGGCGTTTGTTGTGTTTTCGCAATTCTAATTTTCTTACACATTGCCACCCAACGGCCAAACGAATTTTGTATATCTCTATCAAGATCTGCAACTTTTTTATTAACTGCTACAGTTCTAATAATTACTCCAAAACCTTTAGGTTTTATACTTTTAACCAGTCTTTTTAAACGTTCTTTTTCTTCTAAGTCGGTTATTTTTTGAGAAACCGAAACTCTATCAGAAAAAGGAACTAAGACCATATATCTACCAGCTATAGATATTTCAGAACTCATTCGCGGCCCTTTTGTAGAAATTGGTTCTTTAACAATTTGTACAAGTGAATTTTGACCTGTTTTTAATGCATCAACTATACTTCCATGTTTATCAATGTCTTTTTCTAGTTGAAAATTATTTAAAGTGTAATCTTTAATTTTACCTGTGCTAATACCTTTTATAAACTTATTTAGTGATAATAATTGAGCTCCTAAATCTTGGTAATGTAAAAAACCATCTTTTTCGTAACCTACGTTCACAAACGAGGCGTTTAAACCAGATAATACTTTACCAATTTTAGCAAGAAATATATCTCCTACAGAGAATTTATTTCCATTTGTTTCTGAGTTTAGTGCTGTTAATTTACCATCTTTTAATAAGGCAAAATCAATATCAGAGGAGTTTGATCTAATAATTAATTCCGTTTTCACTCTGAATTGTTTTTATGTTCAATAATATTTATTGAACTATTTATAATTTATTTTACAGGATTTTATACCCAACAATATTTACAATTTAATGTAAATATTTATTTCAATGAACTTAAAAATTTAAAGAAAAAAGTAAGCAAGGCTTACTTTTTCTTTTTGTGTCTATTCGCTCTAGCTCTTTTTTTACGTTTGTGCGTAGAGATCTTAGCTCTTTTTCTTTTTTTACCACTTGGCATAATAAAAGGATGTTTTTATGTTAATAATTATGTTGTGCCTACTTTACTCTAACTTTAGATTTTACACCTTCAACAAATACTTTTGCAGGTTTAAAAGAAGGAATATTGTGTGCAGGAATTTTAATAGTTGTATTTTTTGAAATGTTTCTTCCAGTTTTTTCAGCTCTAGTTTTAATTATAAAACTACCAAATCCTCTTAAATAAACATTGTCACCTTTTTCCAAAGATACTTTTACTTCGTCCATAAACGCTTCAACTGTTGCTAAAACATCAGCTTTCTCAATTCCAGATTTTTCTGAAATGCTTGATACGATTTCTGCTTTCGTCATTTTTAATATTGTTATATAAGTTATTATAAAATTAAGACGGCAAATATAGGATATATAAATCAATTTCAAAAAGTTAATTCACTAAAATTTAATCAATTAAATCTTGTAATATTGCATTTTATAAAAAAATCGATGAAATTATCTAATTATCTAATACCGTGGTATTTACAAAACAAAAGAGATTTGCCTTGGCGTACTACAACAAATCCATATAATATTTGGTTATCCGAAATCATCTTGCAGCAAACTAGAGTTGATCAAGGAATATCATATTATTACAAGTTTATTGAAAATTTTCCTACGGTAAGAGATCTAGCGTTAGCTTCAGAAGAAGAGGTGTTAAAGCTATGGCAAGGATTGGGATATTATTCAAGAGCCAGAAATTTACATTTTTCTGCACAGTATATTGTAAATGAACTTCAAAATATATTTCCAACTTCGTATAATGAGTTAATTAAATTGAAAGGAGTAGGTGATTATACAGCCTCTGCCATTGCTTCTATTTGTTATAATGAGCCAACTGCAGTTGTTGATGGGAACGTTTATAGAGTGTTAGCCCGTTATTATGGAATTTGTACTCCAATTAATTCATCAAAAGGAGTTAAAGAGTTCAAACAGCTTGCTCAAAGTTTGATTGATACAAATGAACCAGGTACATATAACCAAGCTATTATGGAATTTGGTGCAACAATGTGCAAACCTCAAAGCCCTGATTGTAATAGTTGCCCTTTAAATACGAGTTGTGTTGCTTTGTCGAAGAATCAAACTAAAGAACTTCCCATTAAAGAAAAGAAAATTAAAATTAGAAATCGGTATTTTAACTATTTGGTAATTAAAACTGATGATAATAAAACAATGTTAGTAAAACGAGAAAAAGGTGTTTGGTTAAATTTATATGAGTTTTTATTAATTGAAACCTCGAATTTAATTGATGAAAATCAATTAATTGAGCACTCTATATTTAATAGTGCATTAAAAAAAATGTCAGTTACTCTTAAACTTTTTAATAAAGAAGTAATAGTTCACAAGTTATCTCATCAACATATTCACACTAAATTTTGGATTGTGAATACACCAGCTTCAGAAGATTTTCAAATACCCTGGGAAACAGTGCATAAATATCCGGTTTCAACCTTAATAGATAATTTTTTAAACCAATATAAAATACACTAAATTTTTTAGTACTTTTGGTATATAAATAAATTAGATTATTATGGCTGGCACAATTAATAAAGTAATACTTATTGGGCATTTAGGCGATGAAGTGAAAATGCATTATTTTGAAGGGGGTAATTCAATTGGACGTTTTCCAATTGCAACTAATGAAACGTATACAAATAAGCAAACTGGAGAAAAAGTTACAACTACAGAGTGGCACAACATTGTTGTAAGAAATAAATTAGCTGAAATTTGTGAAAAATATTTGCACAAAGGGGATAAAATTTATTGCGAAGGACGCATAAAAACCCGTCAGTATGAAGATGAAACCAAAACGAAAAGGTATACTACCGAAATTCATGTAGTTGAAATGACGTTTTTGTCAACAACAGGAGGGTCTAGTGCTTCGGAAAAAGGTGCTGATAAAAAACCAATTGAACCAACTCTTCCGGAGCAATCAATAAATGACGGAAAGGATGATGACTTACCATTCTAAGTTTAATTAAATATAAATTAATTTGGACCCTGAGCCCACATTTTTACTAATTTTATTTTCAGAAAATATTAACTATTTGTTAGTATCAAGTATGGTAGTGCTTTTTTTACTGCTGATATTATCGGCATTAATATCAGGTGCAGAAGTTGCCTTTTTTTCACTCACAAAAGAAGATATCACTAACGCTACAGAATCTAAATCAACAATTCAGAAAACAGTTGTTGAACTATTAGAAAATCCACAAAAATTATTAGCAACAATACTTATTTCAAATAATTTTGTAAATATTTTAGTTGTTTTGCTCTTTGCATATATTGGAGATGTAATTTTTAGTAATATTTCGTCAATAGAATTAAAGTTTATAATAGAAATTGTACTAGTTACTTTTTTAATTTTATTATTTGGTGAAGTACTTCCAAAGCTATATGCTACTAGAAATGCGCTAAAATTCGCCTCTTTTATGGCCTATCCACTTAAAGTCTTAAATTCCTTATTGACTATTGTTAGTTTGCCGTTAATGAGTTTAACAAATAGAATAGAGAATAGTTTGGGTAAAAAACAGTCTAACCTTTCAGTTGAAAAATTATCACAAGCTTTAGAGTTAACTTCAAATGAGGCTACAACTGAAGATGAACAGAAAATTTTACAAGGAATTGTAAATTTTGGAAATACAGAAACTAGTCAAATTATGATTCCTAGAATTGATATTTTTGCGCTCTCATTTGACGAAACTTACAACAAGGTTCTTAGTAATATTGTAGAGAAAGGATTTTCAAGAAATCCTGTATATAAAGAAAATATTGATGAGATTATAGGAGTTTTATATGCGAAAGATTTATTACCACATTTAAATAAAGAAAACTTTGAATGGCAAGAATTAATAAGAGAACCCTATTTTGTTCCTGAAAACAAAAAATTGGATGATTTATTGAAGGAATTTCAAGAAAAGAAAAACCACTTGGCCATAGTGGTTGATGAGTATGGAGGAACGAGTGGAATTGTAACTTTAGAAGATGTTATTGAAGAGATAGTTGGTGATATTAGCGATGAATATGACGACGAAGATTTGTCTTACTCAAAATTAGATTTAAATACTTATTTATTTGAAGGAAAAACTAATTTAAAGGATTTTTATAAAATTTTAGAAATTTCAAATACTGAAGTATTTGAGGAAAATAAAGGAGAATCTGAAACCATTGCGGGTTTTATTCTTGAAGTTTGTGGGAAGTTTCCGAAAAAAAAGGAAATAATAAAATTTAATAACTGTTCGTTTAAAATTGAATCGGTAGATAAAAAAAGGATAAAACAAGTTAAAATTACCATAAATAGAGACCATATAAATGAAAAACTATAGTATTGTAATTATAATTATTTTTGCATTTTTGGTTTCTTGTGATAACGAAACCCTGCCAAAACCAAAAGCTTTTTTGAAATTAGAATATCCTGACTATTCTTATCAGAAATTAAATACAAGCTGTTCGTATAATTTTGAAACTTCTAGTAATGCAATAATTTCTGTTAAAAATAATTGTTGGTTAACTATTCAATATCCAACATTAAAAGCTACAATCCATATTACATACAGACCAGTAAACAATAATTTACAAGAGATTTTAAAAGAAGTAGAAAAACTTACATTTGAACATACTGTAAAAGCAGATGTTATTAATGCTGTACCTTATGAAAATTTTGATAAAAGAGTTTTCGCCAAATTATATACAATTGAAGGGAATGTGGCAACAAATATTCAATTTAGAGCGACAGATAGCTTAAAACATGTACTGTCTGGTGCATTATATTTTTATGTAAAACCTAATTACGATTCAATTCGCCCTGCAATAAATTATTTAGAAAAAGATATTATTCATTTAGTAGAAACTTTAGAATGGCAATAGATGATGAAAAAAAAATATAAATATTCAAAAATTATAAGAAACTGGCTATTGCTTGGTTTAATTATGTTAGTTGGGCAAGTCGTTATTGGAGGGATAACTCGTTTAACAGGTTCTGGACTTTCAATAACTCGTTGGGATATAATTACGGGTGTAATTCCACCATTAAATGCTGAGCAATGGGTAGAAGCATTTGAATTGTACAAAGAAACACCGCAGTTTCAAAAGATAAATTCAATGTTTACGATCAATGAGTTTAAATTTATTTATTTCTGGGAGTATTTTCATAGACTTTGGGTTCGCTCATTAGGATTTATTTTTTTAATTCCGTTTATAATTTTTGTAGTAAAAAAACAAATAGATTCCTATCTGATAAAGCGTTTAGGTTTGGTTGTTTTTTTAACGGTATTGACTGCTTCTGCAGGCTGGATTATGGTACAAAGTGGATTAATTAATAGACCTTGGGTAAATGCATATAAACTTACAATTCATTTTATTTTAGCATTATTAGTGTTTGCAGCCATGGTTAAAACGGTTGCTGATGTTTACGGGTTTGGAAGCGCTAGAAAAATAAATAGAAAATCATTTGTTACAGTAGTTTTAAGCGTAACTTTTGTTCAATTAATTTTTGCAGGATTGCTAGCAGGAATGCGAGGAGGATTGTATTACCCAACTTGGCCAGATATGAATGGAGAGTTTGTTCCAAATGTTCTATTAAATTCAACACATTGGAATTGGGGGAATATGATTAACTATGACACTTATTTATTTGCACCTGCATTTGTTCAGTTTACTCATAGAATGTTAGCCTATGTTTTAGCTGCTCTTACATTTTATATGTTTTTTAAACTAAAGCCATACGTTGAATTATCTTCGCGAAGATGGATAAATTATTTGTCAGTACTCGTTGTTCTTCAAATTGTTCTAGGCGTGCTTACTGTTATTAATGTAAATGGTAAAATACCATTATTTTATGGGGTTAGCCATCAATTAGTAGGATTATTATATTTTATGAGCTTATTATTTTTACTCTTTTCAGTTAGAAATTATAAGACATAAAAAAACTCCAATTTTATAATTGGAGTTTTAAAATTTTAAATAAAGAATTTATTGTTTTATAACATCTTTAACTTCTTTTTTAACTTTTTCAGCTCCTACTTTTACAGCTTCAGCTCCTTCTTTCACTGTTTCTTTAACAGCACCAGCAGCTTCTTTTGCATCAGCACTTAAAGAGTCAACAGCTTTTTCAACACCTTCTTTAAGATTCTCGGTACCTTCTTCTACAGCGTCTTTAGCATCTTCGGCAGCATCTTCGGCAGCATCTTTAGCAGCTTCAACTTCTGTTGAAACAGCATCTTTTAGATCTTTTTTCTCAGTTTCTTTACAAGAAATTGTAATTACACTAATTATTGCAATTGCAATTAATAATTTAAATGTTTTCATTTTTAGATTGATTTTTATTGATAAATATTAAGATTTATTAAAATTTAATTTAAAATACAAAGAAACAATAAATATGTTAGAGAGTTATCCATATTATTCACTTTTTTCTGTAATCTTTTCAATTTCAGTAGATTTCACAACTTTATATAGGTCTCCGCCAGCAATTGCATTAATTTTTTCAGAAACATCTTCTTTACTTATTTTATTTGTATCGTAGGTAAATTGCCCTGTTTTTGAAGCAAAATCAACATTTGAATATGAAATTCCTTCCACTTTGGATAGTTTAGATTCAATTAACCTTGCACAACCAATTTCACATGTCATTCCTTCAATTTCAACTTCTACATTTTTATAAACAGCTGCAACTTCTTGTTTTATTGTTTCTGGTTCTTTTGCGGTATTTTCTTTTTTTACTTCAGTACAAGAAATAAAAGCTAAAACAATGACCAAATATACACTAAATATTCTCATAAGATATCTCTATTATAATATGTAGCGAATTTATAAACTAATTATTTGAAATCCGAATAATTGTCCCATTTTTGTACTTTATTTTAAATTCTATGGAAAATAGAAAGCTACGCTGGGTATATTTAATAGTTCTTTCTTTAATTTGGGGGAGTTCATTTATTTTAATGAAAAAGGCCTTATTAGGTTTATCGCCAATACAAGTTGGCGCTTTAAGAATTATTATTACCGCTATTTTTTTGATGCTTATTGGGTTTAAGCGTTTATTAAAAATAAAAAAGCGGCATTGGTATTATTTAACTTTAAATGGTTTTGTTGGAACTTTTTTTCCTTCATTTTTATTTGCTTATGCCATTGAGAAAATAGATAGTTCTATTGCTTCAATACTAAATTCCTTAACACCTTTAAATACCTTAATTTTTGGAGCACTACTTTTTGGTTTTGGATTTAGAAAAAGGCAACTAATTGGAGTGTTAATTGGGTTAGTTGGAACTATACTTTTAATTTTAAAGGGAGCAGAAGTTAACCCTAATCAGGATTATTTCTACGCAAGTTTTATTTTGTTATCCTCTGTTGGTTATGCCTTAAATGTAAATATTTTGAAAAAATACCTACATGATTTAGATGCGTTAAGTATTACAGTTGGTAACTTCTTTTTGTTAATTGTTCCAACTTTAATTGTTTTATGGTTTACTGATTTTTTCCAAACCTTTGAAACAAATGATCAAAGTTTAAATGGACTATTGTATTTAACAATTTTAGCAGTAATTGGTACAGGAGTTGCAAAAATTATGTTTAATAGACTTATTCAAATTTCTAATCCAATATTTTCGTCTTCAGTAACATATTTAATTCCTATTGTTGCTATTTCTTGGGGTATTTTTGATGGGGAGAAAGTTACGTTGATGCAGTTTAGTTCTGGTTTTATTATTTTGTTTGGAGTGTATTTGGTGAATAGGTCAAAATAAAAACGCCCCAATTTCTTGAGGCGTTTTGTAAATAAATTTATTTTATTTTTTATTCAAAATCACTTTCTGAAACTCCTTCATTTACTTTCGCATCAATTAACTTAAATTCAACTTTTTGAGGTCCTAAACTTCCAATTTTTGTTCCTGGAAATTTAACACCATTAAATTCTTGATAATTACTGAAAGTAGCTTCTTGGTTTTGAGTTTGTCCGTTCATAGATACTACTTGAGCTTCTTTTACTTTTAGTCCAGTTTCAACATCAAAATATACAGACATACTTACTACTTCACCTTTTGATAAAATTACATAAGCATCTTTACCATCTAGAGGTTCTATACCAGTAAGCGTTGCAGATTCATCATTTAACATTCCAATTTCTACAAAAGTACCTATCGTTTTTTTCATATCATTTGCCATAGCAGGAGGCAACGGTTGTTTATTCATAAAAACACCATCGTTAGTCATCACTACTTTTGCAAGAACATTACCACCCATACTAGTTTCATTTGCATATTTGGTTGAAGTTCTTTTTTCTGTAGATTTAATTGTACTTCCCATAGCACTTGCCTCATAAGTCACTAAAGTACTTTCTAATGCTTTTAATTTTTCAGCGCCACCAATAGCATTTAAATAAGTATCAATTACAGTTTGTTTAGTAACACCAGCAGGAATAGGCTTTGTCATTTCTGGCTTATCAGTTGCGTTGGCCTCTTTATCAAAATAGTTGATTTTATAAGGCATCTTTTCTAAATTAGGTAAAACATCTAACGCTTTTCCTACAATAACTATTCTTGCATTATCAGCACTAAAGTATTTTTGAGCAACACGTTGAATATCATCAGAAGTTACGGCATTAATTTTTTCTAAATAAGTTTCGTAAAAGTCTTCTGATAAATTTTTAGTTGCTATATTTAAGGCATAATTAGCGGCTGTTGAAGTTCTTTCAAGCGCCATCACAAAGTTTCCTATATAAGCAGCTTTTGCATTCTTAAGTTCTTCATCACTTACTTTCGTATCTCTAAAAGTTTTGATTTCTTTAATAAATTCTACAACAGCACTATCTGTAACCATATTTCTTACACTAGCTGAAGATTTAAATTTAGAGGAAGTTCTCTCATTATTTCCTATACTAGAGTAGGCTCCATAGGTATAACCTTTATCTTCACGTAAGTTTAAGAAAAGTCTACCTTCACCACCACCACCAAATATTTTATTGGCTAATAATAACGGAAAATAATCTGGATTACTCATTTTTAAATCAACTGTATTAACTACAGCGATACTTGATTGAACTGCATTTGGCATATTCACAAAGTTGATTTCAGTTTCTGCAACATTCGTAACTTCTGGAATGGTATATGCAGGAACTGTTCCTTTCTCCCACTTATCAAAATTCTTTTTAACTAATTTTTTAACGTCTTTAAAATTTACATCACCAATAATTACTAAATACCCATTTGCAGGTTTGAAGTATGTTGCATAAAAGTTTTTAACATCATCAATGGTAACATTATTAGCAGTAGATTCGGAAGCAAATTCTCCATAAGGATGATTTTTACCATAGACTAACGCATTTTCAACCTTGCTTGCAATTTCACCTACACTATTTTCTCCAGATTTAATTCCTTCAATTAATTGTGTTTGTTGTTTTCCAAATTCTTCCTCTGTGAATAAAGGATTTTGAGTAGCATCAGCCATTAATTCTAATATTCTTGGAAAATATTTTGACAAAGTATTGAAACTTGCGCTTTGGCTACCAATATTAAGTGATGCTCCTAAAAAGTCTATTTCTTCAACAAATTCATCTTTAGGAATATTAGTTGTTCCATTACCCATCATACCACCAACAATACTAGTTAAACCCGCTTTGTCACCTTCAAAAATTGGCCCGTTATCTAAAATTAAACTCGCAGTAACTTTTGGTAATTTATGATTTTCTACAACTAACACTTTTAAACCATTTTTAAGCTCAAAAGTTTTTGGTTTTCCTAAATTTATTTTAGGTGCTGGACCTGCTTTAGGCTGTTTTGTTCTATCAATTTGTGCTGTTACTCCTAAAGAAAGAAGAAACAAAGCAATTAGAGTTGTTATTTTTGTTTTCATTTGTTTTTTCATCTTTTAATGTTGTTCACTTTCTTTTTTTAGATAATCCATTTCCACTCTATGACCTTTATTTAAATAAGTATTCGCAACACGTTTAATGTCCTCTCTTGTAATAGATCTGAAAATATTAATTTCATCATTAATTAAATTAGTATTTCCTTTTAACATATAATTTCTAGCCAATGTATTTGCAATATTTTGAACTCCTGAATTTGAATTTACAAATCTGTTTTCAAACGTATTTTGAAGTTTTTGGTATTCTTTTTCAGAAATTAACTCAGTTTGAAGTTTTGTTATTTCATCTTCCATTTCAGCAGCAATTTCATCTAATGATGTTTCTCCTAATGGCAATGCGCCCATAATGTATGTACCATAATCTTCTTGTGAATCATTAAAAGCTAAAACTTGTAGAGCTTTTTTATTTTCAACTAATCTTTTATACATTCTTGAACTTTTACCGCTAGTTAAAATTGAAGAAACCATATCTAATACATAAGCATCTTTATCTTTACTAGAAGGTGTTCTAAAAATAAATAGTTTTATTGGAATTTGAATATTAGAATCATACTCCGTTACTTTCACAGCTTCAACAGGTTCTTCAACAATATGAACTCTTTCAATTTTTTCACCTGAAGGGATATCACCAAAATAATCTTTAATCATCTTTTTAGTTGCTTCAGTTTCAAAATCCCCAGCAACTACTAAAACAGCATTGTTAGGTGCATAGAATTTTTTATGAAAATTTATAAACTCAACTAATTGTGCAGCATCTAAATCTTCCATACTACCAATAACTGAATTTTTATATGGATGTTTATTAAAGATATGTTGATTGATTCCAGTTCTGTAGATAATTTTTCCATAAGGAGCATTATCAATTCTTGCTCTTTTCTCTTCTTTAACAACTTCATTTTGTGTATCAACACCATCTTGATTAATTACAGGGTGTAACATTCTTTCAGATTCTAACCATAATCCTAAAGCCAAATTGTTAGATGGGAACGTTTCATAATAATAGGTGCGATCTTGAGTAGTATTCGCATTATTAGAACCTCCATTAGCAGAAACTATTTTAAAAAATTCTCCTTTTGGAATATTTTCAGTTCCTTCAAATAATAAATGTTCAAAAAAGTGTGCAAACCCAGTTCTACCTTCAACTTCATCTTTTGCACCTACATGGTACATTACAGATGTCGTTACGACTGGTGCTGAGTTATCTTGATGTAAGATTACATGTAATCCGTTGCTTAAGTCATATTCCTCAAATGCAACCTGTTGAGCACTAAGGTTGACACTTAAAAGAAGTCCTAAAAGGCTTAAGAAATAAATTTTTTTCATAGGTAGTGTTTAAGTTTTAATTAATATTAATACGTATTTGACGCAATTTTTATTTTTTGTTACAATTTTGTAATGAATTCTTTATAAAATAATTCCAAAGAAAAATTGAGTTCCAAATTTAAAATTATTTATTAAAATATTCAGGATAGGATTAAAAATTAACCAAAAATTATGATACTTTGTTTTAATTGACTTACTCTTAGTGATTTATTAGCATAAAATTAGTTTTGTACTAAAAGAAAAAAGATATATATTTGCACCCGCCTTAATTGAAAAGGTAAATTAGTTATTAACAAAGCGAATAAAACTATACGTATGTATGCAATTGTAGAGATAGCAGGGCAGCAGTTTAAAGTAGCGAAAGACCAAAAGGTTTATGTACACCGCTTACAAGAAGAAGAAGGAGCAAAAGTTTCTTTTAGTAAAGTTCTTCTTTTAGACAGTGAAGGTACAGTAACCGTTGGCGCCCCAGCTATAGAAGGAGCCGAAGTAACGGCCAAAATTTTAGGTCACCTAAAAGGTGATAAAGTAATCGTTTTTAAAAAGAAACGAAGAAAAGGATATAAGAAGAAAAATGGTCATCGCCAATTTTTAACAGAAATCCAAATTGAGAGTATTGCAGCAAGTGGTGCTAAGAAAAAAGTAGCAGCGAAAAAAGCAGCTCCAAAAAAGGAAAAAGTTGTAAAACAAACTAAAGTTGCAACAAAAGAAGCTCCTGCTAAAAAAGTAGCTAAAGCAGATGATCTAAAAAAGATTGAAGGAGTAGGACCAAAAGCTGCAGAAGCTATGATTAATGCTGGTTTAGATACTTTTGCTAAAGTTGCAAAAGCTGATTCTAAGAAAATAGCAGAAATTTTAACAGAAGCTAGCTCAAGATTAGCACATTTAGTAACTGATACTTGGCCAAAACAGGCTGGTTTAGCTGCTGAAGGTAAGTGGGATGAATTAAAAGAATTACAAGATAGATTAGACGGAGGCGTTGAAAAATAAATCTGTAAAGTTTAACTTATAAAAACTTAATAAAATGGCACATAAAAAAGGAGTAGGTAGTTCGAAGAATGGTAGAGAATCAGAATCGAAACGACTAGGAGTAAAAATATTTGGTGGACAAGCTGCAATTGCAGGTAACATTATTATTCGTCAAAGAGGAACTTCACATCATCCAGGTGATAACGTGTATATGGGAAAAGATCACACATTACATGCAAAAGTTGATGGTGTTGTAAAATTCCAAAAGAAAAAAGATAATAGATCTTATGTTTCTATTGAGCCATTTGAAGCTTAAGAAACAGATGTTTATAAAATTTAAAACTCCCAAACTTATAAGTTTGGGAGTTTTTTTATGTGCATATTTTGTAACTTTGCATATTTATGAATTTATTGTATAACATTCTAGTTTCAATTGTTGGATTTCTATTAAAAGGGATTGCTCTATTCAATAAAAAAATAAAACTTTTTGTTGATGGGAGAAAGCAAACTTTTGAAAATATAGCTAGTGTTATTGCTGAAAAGGATAAAGTAATTTGGTTTCATTGCGCTTCGCTTGGAGAGTTTGAGCAAGGACGCCCAATATTAGAAAGTCTAAAAGAGCAATATCCAATCCATAAAATTGTGTTAACCTTTTTTTCACCTTCAGGATATGAAATTAGAAAAAATTATAAATTAGCCGATATAGTTTGTTATTTACCGCTAGACACTAAATTAAATGCTCGTAAATTTTTAGATTGTACGCATCCGGAATTAGTGTTTTTTGTAAAATACGAATTTTGGCCAAATATACTAAATGAATTAAAGAGGCGATCTATTAAAACATTTTTGATTTCTGGAATATTTAGGGGAAATCAGGCATTTTTTAAATGGTATGGTGGTTGGATAAGAAAAGCTTTAAATGCATTTGAACATTTTTTTGTTCAGGATGAAAATTCAAAATTATTATTACATTCTATTAATTTTAAAAATGTTACAGTCAGTGGTGATACTCGTTTTGATAGAGTTTATGAAATTACAAAACAAGATAACCAGCTTTCTTTTATAGAAGAATTTAAGAATAATAGATATACCCTAGTTGCTGGCAGTACTTGGAAAGAAGATGAGGAGTTATTAGTTGATTATATAAATAATAACGCTTCTGAAAATGAAAAATTTATAATTGCGCCACATAATATTAAAAAAGAAGATATTCAGAAACTAAAAAGTTCTTTCAACAAAAGGGTAGTTTTATTTTCTGAAAAAGACCAAAAGGAATTACAAAAGTATCAAGTTTTTATAATTGACACGGTTGGAATTCTTAGTAAGATTTACAGTTATGCCACTATTGCATATGTTGGAGGAGGCTTTACTAAATCTGGGGTTCATAATACCTTAGAGCCTGCTACTTTTGGAATCCCAATAGTAATTGGACCTAATTATTATAAGTTTAATGAAGTTGTAGATTTAGTTAAAATTGAAGCATGCTTTTCAATTGATAAGTCTAAAAAATTATCCGTACTTTTAGAAAAATTATTTCAGTTGAAAAAATTCAGAAATAGGGCAGGTGAAAATGCGTTAAAATATGTAATTGATAAAACTGGAGCTACTACTAAAATATTATATTATTTAAAAAATGAGAGAAAAATTAGATAACTACTTTTCATTTGTGTTCGAGAAAGAACTACTAGATGAAATTGAACAAGTTGGCACTTATAAAAAACTTCGAGAAAATGAACTTTTGGTCGACTTAGGTGATAAAATGAAAGGCGTACCTTTATTATTAGACGGAGCTATTAAAATTGTTAGAGAAGATAAAAAAGGTGAAGAAATATTGTTATATTTTTTAGAAAGAGGTGATACCTGTGCAAGTTCTTTTGCAAGTGCAATTACAAATGGAAAGTGTGGTATAAGAGCCATCGCAGAAAAAGATTCTGAAATTATTTTTCTGCCTACAGAGAAACTAGATGATTGGCTAGTTAAGTATAAAACTTGGAGAAATTTTGTTATTGATAGTTATAATGTACGTCTAAATGAAATGATGGAGACTATTGATACATTAGCCTTTATGAGAATGGACGAGCGTTTATACAAGTATTTAACTGATAAGGCTCAAATAATGAGAGAAACATCACTCAACACAACACATCAAGAGATTGCTTATGATTTACATACCTCAAGAGTAGTAATTTCTAGATTGTTGAAGCAACTTGAAAACGAGGGGAAAATAACGCTGCATAGGAATAAAATTGAAATTCTAGAATTTTAAGAAGTGTAACATTTGTTACTAAGCAGCATAATTTATATGATATTTTTGAAAAACTAACTAAAAAAAATTATGGAATTTATAACTCAACCTTGGGCTTGGTATGTTGCCGGACCCGTTATTGCTTTAATCATGTTTTTACTATTTTATTTTGGTGAACGATTTGGGATGTCATCAAACTTAGAGACCTTTTGTTCTATAGGAGGTGCAGGTAAGTTTGTAGATTATTTTAAAATAGATTGGAAACAAAACAAATGGAATTTAATTTTTGTTGCTGGCTCAATAGTAGGAGGTTTTATTGCTTCTTATTGGTTGTCGCCAAGTGATGCTGTTATGTTAAATCCACAAACAGTTCAAGATTTGGCCGATATTGGAATTGCCAATGCGGGACAAACGTATTTGCCTGATGAAATTTTTAGTATAGATACAATGCTTTCAATTAAAGGCTTTTTTATACTATTAATAGCCGGTATTATGGTTGGGTTTGGAGCCCGTTGGGCAGGAGGTTGCACATCTGGCCATGCAATTGTAGGCTTAAGTAACTTAGAGCTTCCTTCACTAATTTCTGTTATTGGATTTTTTATAGGAGGTTTAGTAATGACCTGGTTAATTTTACCACTAATTTTTTAAGACATGAAATATATAAAGTTTTTTATAATAGGTATCCTTTTTGGAATCGTAATGAGTAAAGCAGAAATTATTTCGTGGTATAGAATATACGAAATGTTTAAATTTCAATCTTTCCATATGTATGGTATCATTGGCTCAGCAGTTATGTTAGGAATGATTAGTATGTTTTTCTTTAGAAAAAAATTGGTTAAAACATTTGAAGGGAATGAAATACATGTGAAGCCAAAAAAATTAGGAATGTATAGAAATCTTCTTGGTGGTATATTATTTGGACTAGGTTGGGCTTTAGCTGGAGCTTGTCCAGGGCCAATGTTTGTTTTAGTAGGAAAGGGCGTAGTTTCTATATTGGTTGTTATTTTTGGAGCAACTTTAGGAGCGTTTCTTTATGGTTTATCTAAAGACAAAATTCCTCATTAGAATTTACGTTATATAATCATAACTAGCAAAGTTCAGGTTGATGAAATTACATGAAATTGTTAAGGCTAATTTTTCTGATTTATTTGAACAAGATTTATTACAAGAAATATGTAATAATGGAATACTAAAATATGCCGAACCTGAAAAAATAATTTTAGAAATTAGAAGAGATATTAAGTTTATACCTTTAATAGTCTCAGGAATTGTAAAAGTAATGCATAGAGATGGTAGAGGAAACGGGATATTCTTGCATTATTTACTTGAAAACCAATCTAGTGCAATTGCAATCTCATATGCTTTAGAAGGGGAAAAAAGTGAAATTAGACTGGAGGCACAAAGTAATATTACTTACATTGCAATACCATCCAAAGTTGTAGATTCGTGGTTTTTAAAATTTAAATCTTGGAGAAATTTTTATTTTAAATTAAATAGGCAACAAACTTCTTTTTTAATCGGAACAATTCAGGATATTGCTTTTACAAGTTTGGAAGAAAGGTTGCTCAAATATTTAGAACACACGAGTTTAATTACAAATACCAATAAAATAAGCAGGAAACATTTTGATATTGCACGCGATTTAAAAGTCTCAAGAGAAGCAGTATCTAGAACCTTGAAAAAACTAGAGAAAGAAGAAATAATTTCTTTAGGAAGAAATAAAATAACACTCAATTAATGGAGTTAAGAGATAAATTTGGCAGAAAAATATCATATTTACGATTAGCAGTAACTGATCGATGTAATTTACGTTGCCAATATTGCATGCCTGCTCATGGTATAGATATAGTAGATAGAAAAGAATTGCTTTCATATAAAGAAATGTATAGAATTACGCGAGTTCTCTCAGAATTAGGCGTGAATAAAGTTCGTCTAACTGGTGGTGAGCCGTTTGTAAGAAAAGACTTTATTTCTTTTTTAGAATCACTTTCTTTTAATGATAAATTAGATGAAATTAACATAACAACAAATGGAGCGTTAATTTCTAATCATATTGATAAATTAGAAGAGTTAAACATCAATGCAATTAATTTAAGTATTGATAGTTTACAAAGAGATCGATTTGCAAAAATTACGCGTAGAGATGTTTTTCTAGGTGTGTATGATACGCTTGAAAAGTTAGAAAAAAGTAACTTAAAATTAAAACTAAATGTTGTAGTTCAATCGGGCTTTAATACCGATGAAATTATTGATTTTATTGAGCTTTCAAAAACAAAAGATATTGCTGTTCGTTTCATTGAAGAAATGCCTTTTAACGGAAAAGGCCAACGAGAAATGAAAGAAGAATGGAATTTCAAGAAGATAATTAATCTTGTAAACGAACATTATTCAATAGTAGAAACTCTTAAAGATAAAAAATCCTCAACCTCAAGAAACTTTAAAATACCAAACTACAAAGGAACTTTTGGCATTATACCAGCATTTACACGTACTATTTGTAACGACTGTAATAGAATTAGAATTACTGCTACAGGAATGTTTAAAAACTGTTTATTTGATGGTGGTGTTTTTAATGTTAGAGATTTTATGAGAAACGGAGCAAGTGATGATGAATTAAAACAATTATTTATTTCTACAGTTCATAAAAAACCAGAAAATGGTTTTATTGCTGAGGCAGCTCGAGGTAATGATGTGTCGGAAAGTATGTCTACAATTGGCGGATAATTTAAATTATAACAAATAACACATTTCTTATTTTCATAGGAATTTTTTAATTAAAATATGAGTTTAACTACAGCACAAGAAGCGTTAAAAATTATATTAGATACTTCAGAGGATTTCGGTACTGAAGAAGTAAAATTTTTAAAATCATTAGGAAGAACTTTAAAAGAAGATATTTTAGCCGATCGTGATTTCCCACCATTTAACCGTATAAGTATGGATGGAATTGCAATTTCATCTGAGGCGTTTAATAAAGGACAACGATCATTTAAAATTGAAGGAGTTCAAGCGGCTGGAAGTAAGCAACTAACAATGCAAAACCCAGCGAATTGTATTGAAGCTATGACAGGTGCAGTATTACCTAAAAATACAGACATAGTTATTCAATATGAATTATTAGATATTAAAGACGGAGTTGCAACAGTTAATTTAGAAGCTATCAAAAGCAGTCAAAATGTTCATTTAAAAGGTTTAGACAGAAAAAAAGGAGACATTTTAATTCCTAAAAACACTTTAATATCACCCGCTGAAATTGGTGTATTTGCTACTGTGGGAAAAATGACTGTAAAAGTTGCAAAACAGCCAAAAGTTATGATAATTTCTACAGGAAATGAACTGGTAGGAGTTTGCGATACACCTGAAGAACATCAAATAAGAAGAAGTAACGTTTACACCTTAGTTTCTTTGTTAGAAAAATTAAATATTCATGCAGAAACTGCCCATATAACTGACGATAAAGAGTTGCTTTTAACTAAAATAAACTCTTTTTTAAATGATTTTGATGTATTATTATTTAGTGGAGCTGTGTCAAAAGGTAAATTTGATTTTATACCTGAGGTGTTAGATGAGTTAGGTGTTGATAAATTATTTCACAGAGTAAAACAGCGTCCCGGAAAACCATTTTGGTTTGGAAAAAAAGACCATAAAACCATTTTTGCATTTCCAGGAAACCCAGTATCTACTTTTGCTAGTTGTTTAAAATATTTTTACCCTTGGTATTATAAATCGGTTGGTATAAATTATGAAAATAAGAACCAAGCAATTTTAGCCGAAGATTACTTTTTTAAACCAGACTTAACGTATTTTTTACAAGTTAAAGTAACTAAAGAAGACGGTAAAGTATTTGCAACTCCTATTACTGGAAGAGGTTCGGCAGATTTAGCAAACTTAGTTGATTCTGATGCTTTTTTGGAATTGCCAGATGATAGAAGTAATTTTACCAAAGGAGAAGTATTTCCTTTAATAACATATAGATAAAAGTTTGTCATTTTGAATTTGACTCAGAATCTAGCACATATGGAAAATGAATTCACACATATAGGAGAAAAAAACACACCAAAAATGGTAAACGTTGGTGATAAAAAAATCACAAAGCGAAAAGCTACAGCAAAAGCTGCTATGTTTTTGGGTGCTGAAATTATTTCTCATTTTCAAAATAAGGAATTAATAACCAAGAAAGGACCTGTTTTTCAAACAGCAATTATTGCTGGTATTCAGGCGGTTAAAAAAACATCAGAGTTAATTCCAATGTGTCACCCTTTATTAATTAATGGAGTTGATATTGACATTGAAATTATAGATAATGAACATATAGAAATTTTTTGTACCGTTTCAATTGAAGGGAAAACAGGTGTTGAAATGGAAGCACTCACTGGTGCAAATGTTGCAGCATTAACAGTATATGATATGTGTAAATCTATCTCTCAAAAAATGGTAATTAAGGAAGTGAAATTGGTTGAGAAATCTGGAGGAAAAAGCGATATTAAAAATGGGTAAACATCAAAAACATGCAAAATTAAAGTTAAGAGATAATGATAATTTTGCTCCGAATGAAATTGCTTTTGTTGGTACAAAATGTGATGTAATTTCAAATTTGGTAAATGAAGTTTCTAAGAACTTAACTACTTATAAATTGGCTTATTTTGATGCGTCGCATTCAAAAGATGTTCTATTAAATACTGTTGAAACTTTTACATTTCATTCAAAAGGTACTTTAAATGGTTCTTTGAATAGTTCTGTAAATAAATTCAATCAACGTGTTCAGTTTTCACAATACGATTATGTTTTTATCAACGGAAATCATTACCAAGGAGCGAAGCAAATTTTGGTTTTAGATAAAGATAAAGAAGCTTCAGTTTTAAAAAGATTAGATCAATTGAACCATATACAATTCGTTATAAAATTAACGGAGGATGTTGAGTTTTTTGATTTTTTGGAAGAAAAGAATCCTCAAATTAAAAATTTACACTGTTATCATATCCATGAAACTGATAAAATTTCTCAGCATATTGAAAATTTAATCAAAGAAAAAATTGCACCAATTCAAGGTTTAGTATTAGCTGGAGGTAAAAGTACCAGAATGGGAACAGATAAAGGTACGCTGAATTTTTACGGTAAAAATCAGCGTGATGTTGCCATCGAGTTACTAGAGAAAAATCATTTAAAAACATTTTTATCAGTCAGAGAAGATCAAGAAATTGGAATTGAGAATAAAATTACGGATAAGTTTGTTGGTCTTGGACCTTTTGGAGCAATTTGCTCAGCGTTTCAAGAAAATCCAGATGTTGCTTGGTTGGTAATTGCAACAGATTTACCTTTTGTAAATGATGAGATTATTCAATTGCTATTAAAGCATAGAAATCCGTCAAAAGCTGCCACTTCTATTAAAGGAATTGATAAGCAATTTCCTGAACCATTAGTGACTATTTGGGAGCCTAAAAGTTATACGTTACTGTTAAATTATTTGGCGCAAGGTTATTCCTGCCCACGAAAAGTATTGATAAATTCTGATGTTGAAATTATTGAAGTAGACGATAATTTTATAAGAAATATTAATACTCCTGAAGAATTTAAAGCCGCTCATAAAGAAATAAATGAGTAAAACAATTCACGTTTTAAATGGTGATAGTACTGCTCAAGTTTTAGAAAAATCTAAAATAGAGGGAGACGTTATTATTTGGCGAGAAATGTTGTGTGAAGGCCCTGTTCATAAAAGTGTTGGAAGTGATGAATTTTGGATTAATAGATATTCTTTTTTTGAGGAAGAGCTCAGAATTAGTCGGTTAGAATATTATGATACAACTATCAAAGAAATTGTAAAACTCGAAGATTTATCTGGTTACGAAGAGGTTGTTTTATGGTTTGAATATGATTTGTTTTGCCAAGTGAATTTAATGGCATTATGTACTTACTTATTAGCTAACTATGTAAAAAAAGCAAATTATTATTTAATTTGCACAGGGGAAGTGAAAGGTAAAAACAAGCTTCAATCTTTAACTGATTTTAAACCTTCAGGATTCGAAACTCTTTATGAAACAAAAATAGCTTTAAGTAAAACTAACTTAGAATTTGCAAAAGAAAGTTGGGAGTTGTATGTGGAAAACGACTTCAAAAAATTAGATGAATTTAACTTCAATAAAAGTGCTAAATTCAAGTATTTACAGGCAGCGATTAATCAACATTTGTTATTGTTTCCATCTAAAAATGGGCTGAATCAAATTTCAACTAAAATTTTTGAAATTTTAAAATCTAATGCCCTTTCTAAAGAAGAAATTATAAATACTCTATTAATTTGGCAACAAAAGGAAACCGTTTATGGATTTGGAGATGTACAGTATAATCTGTACATTAATAAGTTAAAAAAGTACTTTACTATTGATGATAATAAGTACTATTTAAATGAAAAAGGTTTAGCTAAAATAAATCAATAATGGACTTTAGTAAAGAGGAATATTTTCAACGTCAAACAGTTTTATCTGAAATAGGAGAAGTAGGTCAAGGTTTATTGCAAAAAGCCAAAGTATTAGTTATTGGCTGTGGTGGTTTAGGAAGCCCAATTGCAATTTACTTGGCTACAAGCGGTATTGGAGAGCTTCATTTGGTTGATTTTGATACTGTTTCTATATCAAATTTACACCGTCAAGTTTTTTTTAAAGTTGAAGACATAAAGCAGCCAAAAGCGGCAGTGCTAGCTAATGAAATAAAAAAAAGAGCGCCTTTTACAAAAGTTTCATTTACCAATGAGGCGGTCAGCAAAAATTCTATTTTGGACTTAATTTCAAACTATGATGTTGTTGTTGACGGAACAGATAATTTACAAATTAAGTATTTAATAAATGATGCTTGTGTGATTTCTAAAAAGCCATTAGTATATGGTTCGTTATACAAATTTGATGGATATGTGGCTACATTTAATGTGTTAAATGGCGAAGGTGATTTTACATGTAATTTACGTGATGCATTTCCTATAATTGCTACAGATATTCCTAATTGTGAAGAAGCAGGAACTTTAAACCCGATTGTTGGGATTATTGCTTTATTGCAAGTAAATGAAGTGGTTAAATTACTTACTAAAACAGGGAAGCTATTAACAAATCAATTGTTAATTTATAATGTGCTAGAAAATTCACAATTTAAATTAAAATTAAAGAAAAATAATGCGTTAAATATTTCTGACATATTTGCAGAATCAGATTATTTAGAAACTTTTTGTTCAACTCAAGAAGCAGATTTAACAATTTCAATTACTGACTTTAAGAAAAAAATGTTAGATGAAAAAGTTGAAATCATTAGTGTTTTAAATCATAAGGATTCTAAACTTCCTTTTAAAGTTCATCAAAAAATGCCTTATAAAACTTTTAATATAGATGAATTTATTCCAAATTTTGATAAGTATTATGTTATTGTTTGTAAAAAAGGAATTACAAGCTATGATGTAACAGTTAAATTAAAAACAAAATATCCTAGTCTAAGTATTTTTAGCCTAAATGAAGGTATTGACAATTATTAAATGCAAAATCTAGAAGAATTTTATAGCACTCAGAAATCATTTTTTGAGCAAGAATTAAAAACATTAAAAAAGCAATTAGCTATTTCTAGTTCATTACGTCTCTTTATTTTTTTAAGTGCAATTTTTGGTGTTTATTTCTTTTTCGGAACAATTAAAATTGTGATTTTTATAGTTGTTTTATGGATAGTTTCATTTATATTTTTAATAAAAAGGCATGTTAATTTGCAATACAAAAGTAATCTTAACAAAGCGTTAATTGAAATAAACAAAACAGAAATAAAAGTTTTAAATAGAGATTATTTTTCGTTCAATGCAGGAAATGAATTTATTGAACCAACACATGCTTTTAGTTATGATATTGATTTGTTTGGAAAAGGGTCTTTTTTTCAATATTGTAATAGAACAGCTACAAATGAAGGCAAACAGGAGTTTGTTAAAAGATTAACAAATAATGATATTTCATATATTGTTGAAAGACAAAATGCAATTAAAGAATTAAGTCAAAAACCAAAATGGAGACAACAGTTTTCAGCTCTTGCTAGTTTGGTAAAAGTTGAACATCCGGCTGATGAAATTATTAATTGGATTCATAATTATAAATCTGTTTTTCCAAAATTTATAGCTTTTTTGCCAACAGTATTTTCAACTATTTCTGTTGCATTAATTGTACTTGTTGGTATGAATAGTATTGCAGAACAAGTTTTATTAATTTGGTTTTTTCTTGGGTTAGGAATTTCAGGAGTATATCACAAGAAAGTAAATGAATTATACACGGATTCAAGTAATGCAAAAGATACGTTTAAGCAGTATCATAAATTATTGAATGAAATTGAGTCGACTACCTTTTCTTCACTAATTTTAAAGGAAAAACAGCAAGAAATACAAACAGTGTCTCAAAAAGCCTCTACTATATTTGCTAAATTCTCTAAAGCATTAGATGCTTTTGATCAGCGTAATAATTTAATAGTTGCTGTTTTTGGAAATGCTTTTTTGCTGCGAGATTTACAGCAAGTTTACAATGTGGAAAAATGGATAGGTGCGTATAAAGGAAAAGTAGAAAATTGGTTTAAAGTTATTGCTTTTTTTGATGCTCAAAATTCTTTAGCAAACTTTGCATACAACCACCCAAGTTATGTTTATCCTGAGATTCATAAAAATAAACAAGTAAT
The DNA here is from genome assembly GCF_013041805.1 of Lutibacter sp. GTDB lineage: Bacteria > Bacteroidota > Bacteroidia > Flavobacteriales > Flavobacteriaceae > Lutibacter. Next base: position 3,084 of record NZ_JABDRI010000106.1, on the reverse strand, counting down.
TACTTCAAAAAATTTGGGACATCCGTTATTAAAAGAATCACAAAGAGTTGATAATAATTTTTCAATTGAGAATCATCAATTTTTTATAATTACGGGCGCAAACATGGCTGGGAAAAGTACTTTTTTAAGAACTGTTTCGCTTGCCATTGTTATGGGAAATATAGGTTTGCCAGTTTGTGCATCAGTATTCAAATACACTCCAATAAAATTAATTACAAGTATGCGTACTTCTGATTCTTTAGCTGATAATGAATCGTATTTCTTTTCTGAATTAAAACGATTAAAATTTATAGTTGATCAAATTAAAACGAAGGAATATTTTATCATTTTAGATGAAATTCTAAAAGGCACAAATAGTACAGATAAAGCTATTGGATCTAAAAAGTTTGTTCAAAAGTTAGTAAATTCAAAATCTACTGGAATTATAGCTACCCACGATTTAAGTTTATGTGAAATTGAAAATGAATTGAATGAAGTTAAAAACTACTATTTTGATGCTGAAATTATAAACGACGAATTAAATTTTGACTACCAATTAAAAAACGGTATTTGTAAAAATATGAACGCTTCTTTTTTATTAAAAAAAATGAAAATTATTTAAGGATGTGAATTTACCCAAACTTCACCATCTTCAAAATGTTCTTTTTTCCAAATAGGAACCGTTTCTTTTAAAGTATCAATAGCAAATTCGCAAGCTTCAAAAGAGGCTTTTCTATGTGCTGATGAAACTGCAATAATTACTGGAATTTCACCAATTTTTAATTTTCCAACAGCATGATGTATAGCAATTTTATAAATTGGAAATTTTTGTAAAGCTTTATCAGCAATTTTTTGCATCTCTTTCACTGCCATCGTCTCATACCCACTAAAATCTAATAAAGTAACAGTTCTGTTTTCGGTAGCATTTCTAACAGTACCAATAAATGTTACAATTCCACCACAAGATTCATCTTCAACAAAACTAGTGCAGTCTTGTAAATCTAATTTTTCTGAGGTTACTTTTATAGATGTTTTTTGATCCATTTTTTAACTATTATTTGGCAAATTTAACAAATCTAAAGGCTATTTTCGCAAAATATTTAATTTAAGTAAATCAAATGAAAAAGGCATTTAGAATAGTTAGTTTGTTAGAAGGGATTTCTTTTATATTGTTATTATTTATCGCAACTCCTTTAAAATATTATGCACAGAACGATGTTTTTGTAAAAATGCTTGGAATGCCACATGGAATATTATTTTTAATTTATATAACATTTGCACTTCTTTTAAAATTCGAATTAAAATGGAATTCTAAAACCTTTTGGCTCGTTATAATTGCATCTGTAATTCCTTTTGGAACATTTTACATTGATCAAAAATATTTAAAAAATTAACCTCCACTTACAGGAGGGATAATTGCAACTACATCACCATCATTTAGTATTAAATCGTCATGTGCATACTCCTCGTTTACCGCAATGGCGAATTCTTTGATATTGCTCAAGTTGGGATATAAATTTGTTATCTCCTTTTTTAGGTTTTTAACAGTTGATTTTTGATTAATAGTGTAACTTACTTTAGATTTTCCCACAAAATCTGAAGTAATACCAAAAAATAAAATATTAATATTCATTATTATGTATTAATTTGGCGTAAAAGTAATATATTTAACAATAAAAATGATATTTTATTTAGAATTACTCTAAATAATATGTTATGTAATCTTAATCACAAAATGCATATTCCCAATAACTAAATTTGTTTAATTCAAAATTTTATAAATTAATATGAAGTATGGTTTTATAATTGACAATCGAAAGTGTATAGGTTGTCATGCTTGTACTACAGCTTGTAAGTCGGAACACGATGTTGCTGTAGGAGTTAACAGAACTTATGTTAAACAAGTAGAAAAAGGAGAGTTTCCTGATACGCGAAGAATTTTTTCCGTCATGCGATGTAATCATTGTACTGATGCACCTTGTGTTGAAATTTGTCCTGTAGAGGCTTTATATACTCGTGAGGATGGTATTGTAGATTTTGATAATAACCGTTGTATTGGTTGTAAGTCTTGTATGCAAGCTTGTCCATATGATGCGTTGTATATTGATCCCGATACTAGCACCGCAGCAAAATGTAACTATTGCGCGCACAGAGTAGATGTAGGTAGAGAGCCGGCGTGTGTTTCTGTGTGTCCTGAGCATGCAATTATTGCTGGTGATATGGAGAATCCTAGAACTGAAATTTCACAGTTATTGGCTCGTCAGGCAGTGAAGGTTCGTAAACCTGAAAAAGGTACAAATCCGAACTTATTTTATATAGATGGAGATGATTCTTCATTAATTCCTGAAGCTACAGATAAATCTGGACCAAGTTTGTGGAATTCTCAAGCTCGCGGAGTTGGGCATTTTGCAAAAGCAGCTGAAAAAATGATGCATACAAATGATGATGTTGATTTGTTACAAATGACAATAGATAATGATATTCAAGCGGCTTATCAAAAATCAGAAAGTAAAAATCCAAATTATATTGACGTATTATCCGGGAAAGCTCGAAGAGTTTATGATACACCAGATAAAGGAATTTTATGGGGATGGGAAGTTTCTGCTTATGTATTTACAAAAGCAATTGCCGCAGGAGCATTTTTAATTCCGTTTTTAGCAATTATGTTAGGTTATGAAGTTTCTTTAACTGCTAAATTATGGTCAGCTGGAATTTCATTATCATTTTTAGGATTAACAGGATTATTCTTAGTAATGGATTTAGATAGACCAGATCGTTTTTTAAACGTTTTATTCCGTCCACAATGGAATTCTTGGTTAGTTAAAGGTGGTTACACAATTACTGTTTTTGGACTGTTAGTTACAGTTTGGGGAGCAATGACATTCTTCGAAATTAAAGCTGGAGAAACTATTTTATTATGGGTAACTGCTGGTTTCGCAATATTATTAGCTATTTATACAGCATTTTTATTCGCTCAAGCAAAAGGACGTGACTTTTGGCAAAGCCCAACATTACCATTACATATGTTAGTGCATAGTGTAATGGCAGGTGTTTCAATTTTTATTATTGCTGCTCTAATATTTGGAAACGAAGATTGGATGAGTA
>NZ_JABDRI010000044.1 GCF_013041805.1 Lutibacter sp. | reverse complement strand
TTTTTTGCTTTTGCAGTATACGCATCTGCATAAATAGTAGCTTTTGAATTATTTATATTATATTCAAAAGAGGCATTTAATTCTTTAAATGTTTTTGTTTTTAAAGAATCTGGAATATAGAATAGATGAGAGTTTTGGGTATAAACTAGCTGTCCAAATAGATAAAATATTAGCAGTAGTGTTTTTTTATTAATTGAATAAAATGATAAAATCAATTTTGGGGCTAATTATAATTTTATAATAAAGATACAAAGTTATTGATTATAATCGCTAATTAAGTCTAGATTTATAAATCTAGAGCAGTATAGTTTTTTAATTTCAATAAAGCATTCTAAATTTGTTGAGAGAATTTTAAGAAAGTTTATTAAGTTTATAAAAGGGCTAATAAACTTATAAATTTAATGTGGGTGAATTTGCTATGAAAAAAAACTCGAAACAATTGTTTCGAGTTTTTTATTTTCAGAACTATTGTTTTATTAAGAGTTCATTAAATCTTCAATTTCCTCAACTTCAATAGGAATATTTTTCATAAGATTTAAAGGTTTGCCTTTTTCTTGAACAATCACATCATCTTCAATTCTAATTCCCATATTTTCTTCAGGAATATAAATACCTGGTTCAACAGTAAAAACCATATTTGCTTTCATAGGTAATTTAAGTTGACCATAATCATGGGTGTCTAACCCCATATGATGAGATGTTCCGTGCATAAAGTATTTTTTATACGCAGGCCAATTTGGGTCTTCATTTTGAACATCGGCTTTATCAATTAATCCTAAACCTAATAATTCTGAAGACATGAACTTACCTACTTCTTTTTGATATTCTGCCCACAATACCCCAGGAGAAAGCATTTTAGTTGCTTCATTTTTTACTCTTAAAACGGCATTATAAACAGCTTTTTGTCTATCAGTAAAACGTCCGTTTACAGGAATTGTTCGTGTCATATCACTTGAATAATTTGCGTATTCTGCACCAACATCCATTAATAACATATCACCATCTTTACATTCTTTATTGTTTTCTATATAATGCAAAACACAAGCGCTATAACCAGAGGCTATAATTGGGGTATATGCAAAACCTTTTGAGCGATTTCTTAAAAATTCATGCATAAATTCAGCTTCAATTTCATATTCCATAATACCCGGTTTTATAAAAGGCAAAACTCTTCTAAACCCTTTGTTGGTTAAATCACAGGCAGTTTGCATAATTTCGAGTTCTTCAGGTTCTTTTACACCACGAATTTCTTGTAATATTTGATTGCTCTTTTCCCATTTATGTGCAGGAAAATCAGCTTTACATTTTTTTATAAATCGATCTTCACGAGATTCTAATTCTACAGCTTGGCGGTAATGTTCATTTGTATTAAAATAAATTGTTTCTGCTTCAGTCATTAAATCAAAAAATACTTTATTAAATTCTGAAAGCCAATAAATTGTTTTTATTCCTGAAACATTTTGAGCTTCTTCTTTTGAGTATTTTGCACCATACCAAATTTCAATAAGTTTACTGGTTTCGGTTAAAAATAATATTTCACGATGATTTTCATCAATCGCATCAGGGAAAAGCAATAAAATACTATCTTCCTGATCGGCACCACTTAAATAAAAAATATCACTGTGTTGTTCAAAAGGCAACGTACTATCTGAACCAGTTGTAAATATATCGTTAGAATTAAAGACTGCGATAGATTTAGGTTTCATGTGAGACGTAAATTTTGCTCTATTTTTTATAAAAAGTTGATTATTAATTGGATGGTACTTCATCGTTCAATGATTTAAATTATTAAAATAAGATATGAAAGACCTAAAACAATAGCTATAAAAACTATATTTAGGCTCGCTAAATTCATAATCGTTAAATTTAGCATTAATTTTAATAACAAAGTTATAAATTTGCCAATAACCTAACCTTAAAAAATCAATAATTATTTATGAAAAAATTAATTGTATTTCTATTTTTTGTATCATTTTCAACTGTCTTGTTATCCCAAAATAAACCAGCTTATAAATTATATAATGCAAAAGGAGCTAAAGTTTCGTATAAAAAGATGCTTAAAAAAATGAGTAAAGCTGATATTGTTTTGTTTGGTGAACATCATAATAATCCAATAGTTCATTGGTTGCAATACGAAACTACAGTAGGTTTAAGTGAGGATAGAGCTTTAATGTTAGGGGCTGAAATGATTGAAGCTGACAACCAAAAACAGTTAAATCAATATTTAGCTGATGAAATAGATCAAAAAGCATTTGATACCGTTGCAAGGCTCTGGAACAATCATTCTACTGATTATAAACCTATAGTTGATTTTGCGAAAGAAAATAATTTAAAATTTGTTGCAGCAAATATTCCAAGAAGATATGCAAGTGAAGTTTTTAGAGGTGGTTTTGAAGCCTTAGAAAAACTCTCTAATGAAGAAAAATCTTGGATAGCTCCGTTGCCAATTAAGTATGATGCAACATTACCAGGTTATGTTAAAATGAAGGAAATGATGGGAGGTCACGGCGGTGATAATTTACCAAAAGCGCAAGCCATTAAGGATGCAACAATGGCTCATTTTATTTTAAAGAACAGAAAAGAGAATAATCTTTTTATTCATTACAATGGCTCTTACCATTCAGATGATTATGAAGGGATTAACTGGTATTTAAAGCAGGCGCAACCGACTATTAAAATAATTACAGTAAGCGTAGTTGAACAGGAAAACTTAAAAAAGCTAGAAAAAGAAAATAAATTGAAAGCTGATTTTATTATTGTAGTTCCGCCAACTATGACCAAAACGTATTAAATTTATTCAAATATCACTTGTAAAAATTTAGTTAAAAATTTAAGGTGTAATTAAATTTTTATTATTTTCGACATTACTAATAACTAAAAAAAATACTATTGCCCAACTTATTTCATGAAAGCGAATTTGTTTTCAATGTATTATATGAAGCAGTCTCAGAGGGAGTAATTGTTGTTGATGAAAATCAGATAATTGTTGCTGCAAATTCTGCTGCAGAAAAAATGTTTGGATATGTCAAAGGTGAACTCTATGAGCAACACTTAAATATACTTATTCCTCCAAATGTACACAAGGCTCACTCTATGAAAGGAGGGCATTATGATACTTTTTACAAGCAGTCTTCTGCTAGGCAAATGGGAATAAATAAAGATTTGTCTGGGGTTCGAAAAAATGGAAATACTTTTCCAATTGAAGTTGGGTTAAATCCTTTTGAACTTCATAGCAAAAAATTTGTGATGTCAATATTAATTGATATCACAAATCGAAAAAAATCTGAAGATAAAATAATTGAGTTAAATGCTAAATTAGAAGAAAAAATCTCAACTAGAACTATTGAGCTTCATAAAACGGTTTCCGACTTAAAAGGTGAAATTGATAAAAGAGTAAAAGCCGAATCTAAATTAAAAAGAGCTCTTAAAAAGGAAAAAGAGTTAAACGAATTAAAAACTAAATTTTTATCGTTAGTATCTCATGAATTTAAAACACCATTAAGTGGAATCTTAAACGCTTCTGTGCTAATTGGAAAGTATACAACCTCTGAAATGCAAAGTAAAAGAGATAAACATTTATTAACCATAAAAAATAAAGTGTATTATTTAAATGGTATTTTAAATGATTTTTTATCTATTGAGCGACTTGAATCTGGAAAAGTAAAATATAAGCTTACTAATTTTAAACTTAGTAAAGTTGTAAATGAGGTGGTTTATAACGCAAATATGCTATTAAAAAGTGGTCAACGTATCAATTACCCATTAAATATCGACGATTTAACTATTTATCAGGATGAGAAAATAATTGAGTTGGTACTATCTAACTTATTGAATAATGCTATTAAATATTCACCTGAAAACACCACGATTGATTTTAAAATAAAATTAAAATCAAATCAATATATTTTTGAAATTCAAGATCAGGGAATAGGAATTCCTTTCGAAGATCAAAAGCATATATTTGAGCGTTACTTTAGAGCTGAAAATGCTTTGACAAATGAAGGAACAGGAATTGGCTTGAATATTGTAAAAGGACATTTGGAAAGCTTAGGAGGTTCTATTGAATTTATAAGTGTAAAAGATAAAGGAACAACATTCACAGTAAAATTACCATTAATAAAATCACAATGAAAACAATATTAATTATTGAGGACGATATAGTTTTAAGAGAAACTACTGCAGAAATATTAGAGTTAGAAAATTATAAAGTAGTAACAGCTTCAAATGGTAAAAGAGGAGCTGAGCAGGCGAGAATAATGTTGCCAGATTTAATATTGTGTGATATTATGATGCCTGAAATGGATGGGTATGAGCTACTAGATATTCTATCTAAGGATGAAAAAACCAAACGTATCCCTTTTATTTTTATGTCGGCTAAAACAGAGGTAAAAGACGTTAGAAAAGGAATGGATTTAGGTGCAGATGATTATCTTACAAAACCTGTTAGTGAAGAACTATTGCTAAGCGCAATTAGTAGTAGGCTTGCTAAATTTGCTCTTTTAAAAGAAGAAATTGCTACTCAAGAAACTATTGATGAGGAAAATTTTATAAACGACATTGAAAATATAGAAGACCTTAAAAATTATTTCTGTGATTATGGTGTTTCAAAAAACTACAAAAAAGGAGAAGTAATTTATAAAGAAGGAGAATATTCAAATAATGTATATTTAATTTATAAAGGAAAAATTAAAAGCTTTAAAATTGATGAATTTGGCAAAGAATTAATTTTAAATATTCATAAAGGAGATGATTTATTAGGATTGTCTGCTATTATTGATAATTCTCATTATTATGAGTCTATTATGGCTATGGAAAACATAGAAATTATTCATGTTTCGAAAAATACCTTATTAAAAATACTAGAGAACAACCACAAGTTAACTTTAGAAATATTTCAATTAATTAATGAAAACTTAACTGAAGTTAAAGAGCAGCTTTTACAAATGGCTTACGGATCTATGAGAAGAAAAACCGCACAAACTATTCTAAAATTTGCTAATTTAATGGGTAATAATCCTTCGAATAGTATTAACATCTCTCGAAGAGATTTAGCAGGAGTTGCAGGTATTGCTACTGAAAGTTTAATAAGAACACTTACAGATTTTAAAAAGAAAGGTATTCTAGAAATAGAAGGAAGAAACATTAGAATTCTAGACCTTGATAAATTAGAGTCAATTAATTAGATTATTGCTAATTTTCTTCTAAAAAAATAATCAATTCCTCGTAAAATCACTGACTTATGTCATTTATTCTTAAAACACCATTGTTTAAGTTTGTATGAATAATAATGGCAATGAAGAATATTTTAATTTTAACTGATTTTTCAAACAACTCTTGGAATTCAATAATGTATGCACTTTCTCTTTTTAAAGAGCAAAGATGTAATTTCTATTTATTGAATGGAGAGAATAATTATGATGAAAATTTCAATGAAAATTATTCAAATTTAGCGGTAGCTAAAAACAAAAAAGATACAAAAGCAGCGTTCAATAAATTAACAAAAAAAATTGTTGAATCCCCTTTAAGAGGGAGCCATAAATTTTTTCCAATTATTGAAGAAAGAGATGTTATAGAAGCCGCGAGGTTCCAAATTAAAGATAAAAAAATTGATTTAGTCGTAATTGGAACAAATGGATTATCATATACGGGAAGACGAAATAACATAAGTCCAATAGCTGAAGACATTATTACAAAGTTAAAATCATCTATTTTAGTTGTTCCTTTTGAAGCTCACTTTAAAGAATTAAATCAAATTGCTGTTCCAACAGATTATACAAATTTTAGTGAAGGAAAGTTATTGCAAAATACTATCGGTTTAGTAAAATCTCATAAAGCAACAACTAACTTTGTTTATATGGCTAAAAAGAATGATAAATTAGACAAAGAACAACAATGGAATAAAGAGGCCTTGCATGATTATTTTTTAGATCAACCACATCGTTTTCATGTTGAAGTAAATGAAAATTTTGAATTAGCAATAGAAAAAATTATAGATACTAATGGTGTAGATTTAATAGTAATGCCAGCTAAAAATTTAAATTTATTTGAGCAAATATTATTTAGACCCAAAATGCAAAATATCAAGTATTATTTCAAAACTCCTTTTTTAGTGCTTCACTAACAACACAAGTTAAGTTGAATTTGAAAAAATTCCCAAAACACATTTATTTATGAAAAATTTATAAAGCTATTTCTAGCTTAACCTAATATATTATAATAAATTTGAATGAAATGAATATGTGAATGTCAAGTATTTAATTCAACTAAACTCAAATTTTATTTTATGAAAAAATCATTCTTATTTTTCAGTTTGTTATTCTTATCGTTAATAATAAACGCTCAAAGTTCTATAGTTCAAAATGTTCCTTTCACAAATATTGGCCCCTCAATTATGAGCGGACGTATTGTAGCTATCGATGTAAATCCGAATAACCCAATTGAATTTTATGCGGCTTATGCATCTGGAGGTTTATGGTATACTAATAATAATGGAACTTCATTTTCTCCTATTGCAGATAATGCTCCAACTCAAAATATGGGTGCTATTGCTGTAGATTGGGAGCATGGAACTATTTGGATAGGAACAGGAGAAAGCAATTCTTCAAGATCTTCTTATGCTGGAATTGGAATGTTAAAAAGCACTGACAAAGGGAATTCTTGGCAACATGTTGGTTTAGAAGATTCTCAACATATAGGAAAAATTATTATTAATAAAAATAACCCAGACGAGGTTGTTGTTGGTGTAATTGGACATTTATATACTCCAAATGCTGAACGCGGTATTTATAAAACAACTGATGGAGGAAAAACGTGGAAGAATGTATTATTTATAAATGAAAATACTGGAGTAATTGATATTAGTGTATCACCAACAAACCCTAATATTTTATACGCTGCTTCTTGGGAACGTGAAAGAAAAGCTTGGAATTTTGATGGTGATGGTGAAAATTCGGGAATTTATAAAAGTGAAGATGCAGGTACTTCTTGGACAAAAATCACCTCTGAAGATAGAGGCTTCCCAACAGGAAGTGGTATTGGAAGAATTGGATTAGCCACATATAATGATACTATAATTTACGCCTTATTAGACAATCAGTTTACAAGACCAGAAGAAAAAAAGAAAAAAGTAATTGGTTATATAAAAGATAATTTTAGAGATATGAGTCAGGATGCTTTCTTAAAATTGGATGATAAAAAACTAAACGCATTTTTGAAAGATAATAATTTCCCTAAAAAATATACTGCGGAAAACGTAAAGCAGTCAGTTAAAAAAGGAAAAATAAAACCTATAGATTTAGTAACCTATTTAGAAGATGCAAATTATGTACTGTTAAATTCTGAGGTTATTGGAGCGGAATTGTACAAATCTGAAGATGGAGGTAAAACATGGAAGAAAACGCATAAGGATTATTTGGATGGTGTATATAGTTCTTATGGATATTATTTTGGAACTATTGGAGTAAATACATCCAATCAAAACAAAATTTATATAGGAGGTGTTCCTTTATTAAAATCTGATGATGGTGGTAAAACTTTTAAAGCAATTGGAAAAGAGAATGTCCATTCAGATCATCAAGCAATATGGGTGAATTCAAAATTAGAAGGGCATTTAATAAATGGTAACGATGGTGGTTTAAACATTACGTATGATGATGGTGAAAATTGGATAAAAAACAATGCACAATCGGTTGGACAATTTTATTCGGTAAATGTTGATAACCAAAAACCATACAATGTTTATGGTGGTTTGCAAGATAACGGTGTTTGGTTTGGACCAAGTAATTACAAGGCCTCAAAAAATTGGGAAGATAGCGGACAATATCCCTATAAAATGATTGGAGGAGGAGATGGAATGCAAGTTCAAATTGACAGTAGGGACCATAATGTGATGTATTCAGGGTCTCAATTTGGTTATTATTACAGAGTAAATTTAAAAACAGAAGATTATTTGGATATTCATCCAACGCACGAATTAGGAGATTCACCTTATCGTTATAATTGGCAAACACCAATACTATTATCACCACATAACCAAGATATTTTGTATATGGGAGCTAATAAATTACTACGATCTATGGATAAAGGTGAAACTTTTGTTGTGATTTCGGGTGATTTAACAACTGGGGGAAAAAAAGGAAATGTTGCTTATGGGACTTTGACCACTATATCTGAAAGCGCTTTCCAATTTGGACTCATATACGTTGGAAGTGATGATGGGTATATACATATAACTAAAAATGGAGGAGGAACTTGGGAAAGGATTTCAGATAATTTACCGAAAGATTTATGGGTGTCAAGAGTCATTGCTTCCCAACACCAAAAAGAGCGTGTATATGCAACACTTAATGGATATAGAAATGATGATTTCAAACCATATATTTTTGTAAGTGAAGATTTTGGAAAAACTTGGAAAAACATTATGAGCAATTTACCAAACAGTTCAATAAATGTTATAAAAGAAGATAATGAAGATGAAAATATGCTATATGTTGGAACGGATAATGGAGTGTATGTTTCTTTCGATAGAGGCGATAATTGGCATTTATTTTCTAATGGATTACCAAAAGTTGCAGTACATGATTTAGTGATTCAAAATGAAGCTAAAGATTTAGTGATTGGTACACACGGGCGATCAATTTACAAAGCATCTGTTGCTCCACTGCAACATTATAATACGATAAAAAATGAGGCAATTACTCTTTTTGAAATTCCTTCAATTCAATATTCTTCTCGTTGGGGTAGCGCTTGGAATAAATGGATTAAACCTTACGAGCCAAGTGCTACAATTCCATACTATGTGATGAATTCAGGAAAATATGTGGTTGAAGTTTTAACTGAAGATAGTACTAACTTAATGAGTTTTAATATCAATGCAGTAAAAGGATATAATTATTTTGATTATGACTTGTCAGTAACCGAAGACCGTGTTACTAATTATTTCTTCAAAAATGATATATCGGTAAAACAAGCAAAAAATGAAAAATATTATCTACCTAAAGGAAACTATATCATAAAAATTTCTGGGGATAGACAAAGTGCTGAGCAAGAGTTTATAATTAAGTAAAGCTTCTAAGAAATATAAAAAACGCCCAATTTTTAAGTTGGGCGTTTTTTTATCCTTTAATATTTAAGTTCTTCAACTTCTTTAAAGGGAGAAAGGTGTAAACTTTCCATTGATTTTTGGTAATTTACCCAATCTGTTTTATAAAATTCATTGATTTTAGCGATTACATCAATTACTTTTTTGTCTGCATTTTTAACCAAAGTTAATTCTGTTGCTCCTGGTTTTTGAAGAAGAGAACTCACATATCTTCTTGCTAAAAACAAATAAGAAACAGTGCTTGGAAATTCAGTCGCCGTAATACCTTGCCTTTTATCCTCTTTTCCTAACAAATCATCTAATAAACCATTAATAGTTTTTAAAATTTCATCTTGAGAGTCAAGGAGCTCTTTTTGATTTTTAATGGTAGATTGGTCTTTAATTCGCTTTTTATAATCGTTTGCAATTTCTTTTGAAGTTAATAAGTGCTGAGTTGCTTCTCCTGCTACAGCTGATTTCGCTTCTATCTCTTTTAACAAATCATATTTACTTTTTAAAACTTCTAAAGGCATTTCTACTCTAGGATCATAAGCAACATCAATGGTTTCGGTAGCAGTTTCATTTCCATAATGAATTTTTATGGTATAAGTTCCTGGTAAAACAGTAACTCCACGAGGTTCTCTCGAATTATTTTTCACAATCCTTCTTGATGGACCTATTTTTCCTTTTTCTTCCATACCCCAATACATTCTATGAATACCATTTTCTTTTGGAGCTTTGTTTTTTATACTCCTAATCAATTCATTTTTTTTGTTATAAACTTCAAAGAATATTGAGTCAAACTTCACTGCTGGTTTTTCGGATTTTACTTCAGCTATTTTCGAAGCTTCCTTTTTCGATTTCTTTTTATTTTTTACTGAAATTTCTTCAGATGCTTTTAGCTCAGGTTTGTGAATACTATAGCTAATCATAGCGCCTCTTGCTCTATTTTCCCCATTAAAAATTGCATTTGCTCCAAACCTAGTTCCAGAAGGTTGTTGAGTTTGTGTAATAAATGCAGGAGGAGGTGTAAATAAATGTAGTGGTTTATTTAATACTTGAGCACCTTCTTTTGCTAAAGCTCTAAAAGGTCTAATATCATCTAAAACATAAACAGCACGCCCAAAAGTACCTATAATTAAATCGTGTTCACGAGGATGAATTGCTAAATCCATGGTAGAAACCGTTGGAAAATCATTGGTATATTTTGTCCAAGTTTCTCCTTCATCTATACTCACATGCAAACCATATTCAGTACCTAAAAATAATAAGTTAGGCTCTTCTAAATCTTGAATTACTGAAAGGGTATAGCCAAAAGTTTCTGACTTGTTTTCGAGTAAATTAACCCAAGTTTTACCATAATCTTTCGTCCTAAATAAATAAGGTTTAAAATCAAACTGACGATAATTATTGACTACTACATATGCTTCTCCTTTGTTGAATTTTGAAGCTCTAATTTGAGGAATCCAAGCTTCTTTTGGCATTCCTTTTATATTTGGAGTCACATTTTCCCAGGTTGAACCTCCGTCAAGCGTTATTTGAACATTTCCATCATCGGTTCCAACCCACATCAAGTTTTCATCAATTGAGCTTGGTTCAATTGCTAAAATGGTACAATGATTTTCCGCACCAGTGGCATCCATGGTAATACCACCACTTTCGTGTTGTTTTTGCTTTTCTTTATTATTTGTTGTTAAATCTGGTGAAATAATTTCCCAAGTAAAACCTTTGTTTGTTGATTTGTGAACAAACTGACTTCCGAAATAAATAGTTTCATTATCAAAAGGATTCATTGCAATTGCTGAGTTCCAATTAAAACGAAGTTTTACGTCAGGATTCGGATGCGTTGGTCTTATACCTTTTGAATTCCCTGTTTTTCTATCATAGCGACCTACATTTCCTTGTTGAGACATCCCATATCCATATCTAGAATTTTTAGGATCTGGAATTACGTCAAATCCATCACCAAACATTAATTCTTGCCAATAAGAGTTGCGTATTCCTTGATCTTTTAATACATAAGCTGGCCCAATCCAAGAGCCATTATCTTGTAAACCACCATAAACATTGTAAGGAAATTCCATATCTACGTTGATATGATAAAATTGTGCTAAAGGTAAATTTTCTACAAAACGCCATGTTTTACCTCTATCTCTTGTAATATTTAAACCACCATCATTACCATCAATCATGTAATTTGGATCTGTTGGGTGAATCCACCAAGCATGATGATCAGGATGAACACCTTTTGAAGTTCCATAGGCAGGCATTAATTGTTTGAAGGATTTACCTCCATCTTCACTCACATTCACATACGTAAATACGGAATAGATTCTGTTTTCATTAATTGGATCAACATAGATATCAGAATAATAAAACGGTCTATTTCCAATTCCGTCAGGACCTCTTCCACTTGATTTATCATTAACCATCTTCCAAGTGATTCCTCCATCTTCGGATTTGTATAGAGCATTTTTTTTAGCTTCAACAAGGGCATATACAAATTTTGGATTGCTTGGTGCAATAGCTAAGCCAATTCTCCCTAAATTTCCTTTTGGAAGGCCATCTTTATCAGTTAGTTTTTTCCAATTTTCGCCACCATCATATGTGATATACATTCCAGAACCTCCGCCACCTGATTTAAAGGTCCATGGTTTACGCTGATGTTCCCACATTGCAACAATTAACTTGTTTGGATTTGATGGGTCAACTACTAAATCAGCAACACCTGTTCTATTGTTTACAAACAATGATTGTTCCCAAGTTTTTCCACCATCAGTTGTTTTATAAAGTCCACGTTCTGCGTGTTCACCCCAAGGAGAACCTATCGCTCCAACATATACTGTGTTTGGATTGTCTTTATCAATAATAATTTTATGAATATTTCTAGTTTTTTCTAGCCCCATCAATTTCCAAGTTTTCCCGGCATCTAAGCTTTTATATAGGCCATAACCACCCGTTAAGCTATTTCTAGGATTTCCTTCTCCAGATCCAGCCCAAATAACATCAGGATTGCTTTGTTGAATTGCAACAGCACCAATTGATGCGACAGCTTGATCGTCAAAAATTGGTTTCCAATCAATACCACCACTTTCAGATTTCCATAAACCACCTGAAGCGGTTCCCGCATAAATAATATCGGGTTCATTGGTAACCACATCAATTGCTGTTACTCTCCCGCTCATTCCGGCAGGTCCAATGGATCGAGGTTTTAAATTTTTAAATTTTTCTAAATCTAATTGCTGAGAAAATGCAAGAGATGAGATGAAAAGTGTTAGTAAGATTAGTTTCTTCATTAGGTATGATTTTTGAATAATTTTTAAAATTATAAAATTGAATTGCAAGATATGTTAAAGTTTTGATAAAATAGTCTCTTTTTCAATGGTGCAATTGTTACACTAAAACAAAAAACAACCATCAAGTGATGGTTGTTTTTTGTTAAATAAAAAGCTTAAACATATTATTTAGACAAGCATTTAGATCTGTTGTATTCAAAATTCATACGTGTAATGTCTAGCAATTGTATTTCTTGAGGGCAAACCATAGCACATGCACCTGTATTAGAACAACTACCAAAACCTTCTT
>NZ_JABDRI010000057.1 GCF_013041805.1 Lutibacter sp. | reverse complement strand
CTTATGAACTCTCTAAGTCAGGAAGAAAAAGAAAATACTGTTATTATTTTTATTGGAGACAATGGAACACCTCAACAAGTAGCTCAAGAATACAATTCCTCAAGAACTAAAGGTTCATTATATCAAGGAGGAATAAATGTTCCAATGATTATTTCAGGTAAAAATGTAATGAGAATTAATGAAGCTGAAAATGCATTGATAAATACAACCGATTTATTTACAACTATCGCAAACATTGCTGGAATAAATGTTGATAAAATTAATGATAGTCAAAGTTTTTATGAATCTTTTTCAAATTCAAGTTTTCAAGGAAGAGAATATGCCTATGCAGAAAACTATTTAAATGCAACTATTAGAAACAGTACTCATAAATACATACTGTTTAGCGATGGTTCGGAAAAACTATATAATTTAATTGAGGATCCTCTTGAAACAAAAAATTTAGTACAGCAGTCCAATCTTCCGTTAAGTGATTCCAATGAAATAATAAAAAATGAATTAATTGGAAAACTTCAAGAGATTAAGCAGTAAGCTCCTCTTTCGGAAATGCTTTTTTATTAAAGAAAATTAATAATCCAACACCTGTTGAAATAGCAGTATCAGCAACATTAAAAATTGCATTGAAAAAAGTAAATGGCTTTCCTCCCCAAATTGGTAACCAACTTGGCAAATCTCCACTCCATATTGGAAAATAAAGCATATCAACAACTTTCCCAAAAAACAACTTTCCGTAAGGCTCATTAGGTAAAAAGGTTGCAATGCCATTACTTGGAGTATCAAATATAACACCATAAAAAACTGAGTCTATTATATTTCCTAAAGCACCCGCAAATATTAAAGAAATTGCTACAATTAATACAGTATTAGATTTTTTTATTATCGAAGTATACAACCAATATCCAATACCCGTAATTGCAAATAGCCTAAAAATTGTTAAAAAAAGTTTACCAGCTTTGCCTCCGAATTCAGCTCCCCAGGCCATTCCATTGTTTTCAATAAAATGAATTCGAAACCAATCAAAAACTACAACTTCTTCTCCATAAAAAAAATTAGTTTTTATATAAAATTTACTAATTTGATCTAATAACAATATGGCAATAATAAGAACTAAGGACTTTTTCAACTTTATAAATTTTATAACGTAAGTATATAATAATGAAGCCTCCTAATTGGAAGCTTCATATAGTATTTAATTTTGAATTTTTATTGTTGCATTCGTTTAGCTTCAATGCTTAATGTTGCATGAGGAACTAACTTTAATCGTTCTTTCATAATTAATTTACCCGTAACTCGACATACACCGTATGTTTTATTTTCAATACGTAACAAAGCATTTTTTAAATCTCTTATAAATTTTTCTTGACGTATTGCCAGCTGAACATTTGCTTCTTTTGACATGGTTTCAGAACCTTCCTCAAAAGCTTTAAATGTAGGCGACGTATCATCAGTACCATTATTACTGTCGTTTTTAAAGGCGCTTTTAATCAATGCTAAATCTTCTTCAGCATATTTAATTTTATTCAAAATAAGCTCTTTGAATTCAGCTAAATCTTTGTCTGAGTATCTATTGTTTTCGTTCATATTCTCAAATTTTTTCAATTAATATTTTAGTGTTCACATCGTCAAAAGCAATTTCTATGCCTTTTTCTACTATATCTTCAAACACTAATTCTTTAGTTAACGTTTCAGTCTTAATATATTGTTCATTTGCTTTAACAGACTGCTCTAAAATTTCATTATTTTGAATAATTAATTTTATTTTATCGGTTACATCAAAACCACTCTCTTTACGTAGGTTCTGAACTCTATTTACCAACTCTCTTGCATTTCCTTCTTTACGTAAATCATCAGTTATATTTACATCTAGAGCTACTGTTAAATTTCCTTGATTAGCTACTAACCAACCTTCAATGTCTTGTGATGCAATTTCAACTTCGTTTAGTGTTAAATTTACAACATTTTCATTAATTTTTAAAGAAATTTCACCTTGTTTTTCAACAGTTGCAATATCATCTTGAGTTAAATTTTGAATTGCTTGTGCAACAAATCGCATGTCTTTTCCAAACTTAGGCCCAAGTACTTTAAAATTAGGCTTTATTGTTTTTACTAATATTCCGGAAGCATCATCAATCAACTCAATTTCCTTCACATTTACTTCAGATTTTATTAAGTTTTCAACAGCTAAAATTTCCTCTCTGTCTTTTTCGTCCAAAATAGGAATCATAATTCGTTGTAATGGCTGACGAACTTTAATCATTTCTTTTTTACGCAATGAAAGTACCATAGATGATATTTTTTGAGCTTGTTGCATTTTATGCTCTAACTTACTATCAATCAAATGTTCATCGTACGAAGGAAATGAGCCCAAATGTATAGATTCAAAATTTTCTTTTCCTGAAATAGTTGTTAAATCTTTGTAAAGATTATCCATAAAAAACGGGGCAATTGGAGAAGCTAGTTTTGCAACTGTAACCATACAAGTGTATAATGTTTGATACGCTGAAATTTTATCTTGCCCATATTCACCTTTCCAAAAACGTCTTCTACTTAAACGTACAAACCAGTTACTTACATATTCAGAAACAAAATCTTGTATTGCTCTTGCTGCCTTAGTTGGCTCATATTCTTCATAAAACTTTTCTACATTTTTAACTAATGTATTAAGTTCTGACAACACCCAACGATCTATTTCTGGTCGTTTTTCTATTGCAATTTCATCTTCAGCATAGGTAAAACCATCTAAATTAGCATATAAAGCAAAGAAAGAATATGTATTATATAATGTTCCAAAGAATTTTCTTCTAACCTCATCAATTCCATCAATATCAAACTTTAAATTATCCCACGGATTTGCGTTTGAAATCATGTACCAACGTGTAGCATCTGCACCATATTTCTCCATAGTTTCAAACGGATCAACAGCATTTCCTAAACGTTTCGACATTTTTTTACCTTCTTTGTCTAATACTAGTCCATTAGATACTACATTTTTATAGGCAACGGAATCAAAAACCATTGTTCCAATAGCATGTAATGTATAAAACCATCCACGAGTTTGATCTACTCCTTCAGCAATAAAATCAGCTGGAAAGAATTTTTTCTCATCAATTAACTCTTTATTCTCAAAAGGATAATGCCATTGTGCATAAGGCATAGAACCTGAATCAAACCAAACATCAATTAAATCTGATTCACGTTTCATTGGTTGTCCTTTTGGAGAAACTAATGTAACTGCATCAACAATATTTTTGTGCAAATCAATTTTATCATAGTTTTCTTCGCTCATATTCCCAACTTCAAAGTCAGAAAAAATATCAGCTTCCATAAAACCTGCTTCAACAGATTTTTTCATCTCTACTTTCAATTCTTCAACAGAACCAATCAAAATTTCTTCAGTACCATCTTCTGTTCTCCAAATTGGAAGTGGAATTCCCCAATAACGTGAACGAGATAAATTCCAATCGTTGGCATTTTTAAGCCAATTCCCAAAACGTCCTTCTCCTGTAGATTTTGGTTTCCAGTTAATACTATCGTTTAAATCAAACATTCTATCACGTTTGTCTGTAACTTTAACAAACCAGGAGTCTAGGGGATAATATAAAATTGGTCTATCTGTTCTCCAACAATGTGGATAGCTATGACGATACTTTTCTACATGAAAAGCTTTATTTTCTTCTTTTAATTTGATTGAAATTTCAACATCTAATGAACGCTCTGGAGCTTCACCATCAGCATAATATTCATTCTTTACATATTTATCAGCATATTCACCCATATGCTTGGTAAACTTACCTTGTAAATTTACCAATGGAACAGGGTTCCCGTTATCATCTAACACCAACATTGGTGGAACCTCAGGAGTTGCTTGTTTTGCAACCATAGCATCATCAGCACCAAAAGTTGGAGCCGTATGTACAATTCCTGTACCATCTTCGGTAGTTACAAAATCCCCAGCTATAACTCTAAAAGCATTTTCTGGATTTTGGTATGGAAGCGCAAATTGCATTAGTTGCTCATATTTTGCTTCCAAAATATCTATTCCTTTAAATTCTTTAACAACTATAAACGGAATTTTTTTATCATTCTCATTGTATTCTGAAAGTTGAGCTTCATTTTCAATTACAAAGAATTTTTTTGAAAATTGCTTATTAACTAAGTTTTTAGCTAAAATTACATTTATTGGTTCAAACGTATATTGATTAAACGATTTTACTAATACATAATCAATTTTTTTACCAACAGTTAATGCTGTGTTTGAAGGCAAGGTCCAAGGTGTGGTTGTCCAAGCTAAAAAATGAATATCTCCGTCTACATCTTGTAAAAAATCTGGTAAGGTTTTTTTAATAGCTTTAAACTGAGCCACAGCAGAGGTGTCAGTTACATCTTGATACGTTCCTGGCTGATTGAGTTCGTGTGAGCTTAAACCTGTACCTGCTTTTGGTGAATATGGCTGAATTGTATATCCTTTGTAAATTAATCCTTTTTTATACAATTGTGACAACAACCACCAAACCGTTTCCATGTATTTTGGCTTATAAGTTACGTAAGGGTCTTTCATATCAACCCAATGCCCCATTTTAAGTGTTAAATCTTCCCAAATATCAGTATAACGCATTACTGCTGTTCTACAAGCATCATTATATTCTTCAACAGTAATTTTTTTTCCAATATCTTCTTTGGTAATTCCTAATTCTTTTTCAACACCTAATTCAATTGGCAACCCGTGAGTATCCCAACCTGCTTTACGTTTTACTTGAAAGCCTTGTAAGGTTTTATAACGACAAAAAATATCTTTAATAGCACGTGCCATCACGTGGTGAATTCCTGGTAAACCATTTGCTGAAGGTGGTCCTTCAAAAAATACAAATGGCTTATTTTCATCTCGTGTAGTTATACTTTTTTCGAAAATATGCTCTGCTTCCCAAATCGCTAAAGTTTCTTCTGCTACTTTAGTGAGATTCAATCCTTTATATTCTCTAAATTTTTTACTCATTTTAGGCCTTTAAATCAATTAGTTTGCGAAATTACATATTTTATTGAAAATAACGTTTCAATTTTAATAAAAAGTACGGGTGTAAAAGTTTGAATTTCGAAGATTTATTTTAAGTTTACATATGATCCAACAAATAATATCTAATTCCTATAAAAATGCGAAGAGAATTTCTATCGATTGCGATTCTAAATTAATTTTTTTTAGTGATTGCCATAGAGGAAATAACAGTTATACCGATGATTTTTCTCACAATGGTAATATTTATTTTCATGCACTTAGAACTTATTATGAAAACGAATACACTTATATTGAATTAGGTGATGGAATTGAACTTTGGGAAAATCATGATTTTAAAGAAATTTTTGAAGCGCATCAAAACGTATTTATGCTTTTACGTGAATTTCATTTAAAAAATAGGCTTCATATAATTTGGGGAAATCATGATATGATTTTACGGAAAGATAAAAAAGCACAAAAGTTATTAGGTTCTTATTTTGATCGGATAACTTCCACAACTAAAGATTTACTTAGTGGGTTAACTCTAGATGAGGGAATTATTTTAGAGGTTGAAGGTTTTAAAAGAAACATTTTATTAATTCACGGACATCAAGCCGATTTTTTTAATTATATTTTATGGAAATGGAGCCGGTTTTTAGTAAGGATTTTATGGAAACCACTTCAAATTTTAGGAATAAAAGATCCTACAAGTCCTGCCAAAAACTTTAAGGAATTATTACGTGTAGAACGCAAGCTTAAAAAATGGATTTTAGCGAATAACAATCAAATGGTAATTGCTGGACATACACACAGACCAAGATTTCCTAATCCAAATGAATTGCCTTATTTTAACGATGGAAGTTGCGTACATCCGCGATCTATTACTGGAATTGAAATTGTAAATCTTGAAATTTCTTTAATTAAATGGCATACTATTTCCCATAAAGATGGTACGCTTCAAATTGTAAAAACAGTTTTAGAGGGTCCAAGAGATATTGCAGAGTATTTAGCATAAAAAAAGCGCTTCTATCGAAGCGCTTCTATCGTCTTGGGGTCTAAATTGTCCCAGTTGAGGGTTTGACAATTTCACTTTACTTATTACTAATCAATTTATAAGACACATTATTTTTTAATTAGTCACAAAAAAATTACAATCCTCTTTCCTTTTGTATATGTTCATATGCTTTTTGAACTTGTTTAAACTTATCTTCAGCTCCCCTTACATGTTCTTCTCCAAGATGTTGTAATTTATCAGGATGGTATTTTTTTACCATTTTTCTATAGGCTTTTTTTACCTCATCATTTGTTGCTGATTTATCTATTTCAAGAATTTTGTAAGAGCTATCTGTACTATCATAAAACATGGCTTTTATAGACTCAAAATCATTTTGATTTACATATAAATAACCCGCAATAATTTTAATTGATTGCACTTCAGCCTCATTTACAACTCCATCTGATTTGGCAATCCCAAATAAAAAGTGAATCAATTGTAGTCGTGACGCATGTGTTAAATTTTGACGAATTTGCTCAGTAATTTGACGCGTAGAAACATTATTATTCTTTACAAATACTTTAAATAATTTAAATGCATTATTTGCTCTTTCCTCTCCATACATTTTTTTAAAATGCATACGAACATAATTTAGTTCTCGCTCATCGGTTTTTCCATCTGCCTTAATCACTACAGAAGCTAGTAACAATAAACTAATCTCAAAATCACCCGATTGTCTATTTCTGCTAGTTTCTCCATATCTTTTAGCACTTTCAATATCTGCTTTAGAAAATCCTCCTAGAACACTTCCTATAGCAAAACCTAAAATACTTCCAATAGGTCCACCCAAAGTAAACCCTAAACCGGCTCCTAGCCATTTAATAAAATTACTCATACTTAATTATTCAATGCCCAAAGATACACAGATTTGTTAGTTTAGCTTTACGAAGTAGTTTTACAGTTGTTAAAAAAAATATAAACTTTAAAAAATTCACTTTAATTAAAATGAGGTTTTAGTCTTTTCCTTTTTAATCTACTATATTTGCATACTTTATAAGTATAACTAAAAAAATCAATAAATATGTATCCACCAGAATTAGTAAAACCAATGCAACAAGAATTAGAAAATGCAGGTTTTACATCATTACATTCAGCTCAAGAAGTTGATGAAATCTTAAAAAAAGGAGGAACAACTCTAGTCGTTGTGAACTCTGTATGTGGTTGTGCAGCAGGAACGGCAAGACCTGGAGCTGTTTTATCTTTACAATATGATAAAACACCTGCTAACTTAACAACTGTTTTTGCAGGAGTAGATGTAGAAGCTACAGCTACTGCACGTGAAAAAATGGTTCCTTTTCCTCCATCATCACCGGCAATTGCACTATTTAAAGATGGTGTATTAGTTCATATGTTAGAACGTCACCATATTGAAGGAAGGTCTGCTGAAGTAATTGCTACAAATTTAGCAGGAGCTTACGAAGACTATTGTTAATATTTCTAATAAAATAATGAAGTTTATAACAAAACATATTCTAAAAACGATTGCTATATTAGCAATCGTTTTTAGTTGTTCAAGTAATTCAGAAACTACTCAAGAAGACGATCTTGTGGCGTTAAATAATTTAAAACTAGAAATAGAACTTTTAATTGCAGAAGGTACTTGTACTGAAAATGAGAGTTGTGATTTTATAGCTTTTGGAAGTAAAGCGTGCGGAGGACCAAAATCTTATCTTGTTTTTAATACTTCTATTGATGTTGAATTGTTAAATGAAATAGTTTCAACGTATAACGAAATGGAGGCTGAATACAACTTAAAATGGGGAATAATTTCAGATTGTATGTTCCTATTGCCACCAACAAATGTTGAATGTGTAGACGGACAATGTAAAGCCATTTATTAAAAAATAATTAAAATTTATTTTGTGTATCCGCTTTTAATTAAAGCGGATTTTTTATTTTTAGAAAATGAACAAACAACTAATCATTTCAAATACTGAAACTTTTGTAAAATCAACTTTAGAAAATGCGGAAGGTGGTCACGACTGGTTTCATATTTTACGAGTTTGGAACAATGCCAAATTAATTGCAAAAAGCGAAAATGTTGATGAATTTATTGTAGAATTAGGTGCTTTATTGCACGATATTGCCGATTCTAAATTTTACAACGGAGATGAAACTGTTGGACCTAAAATGGCACGTGATTTTTTAAAAGCTCAACACGTAGATGAGGCTGTAATAATTCACGTTGAAAACATTATAAATAACATTTCCTACAAAGGTGGTAATTTTAAACAAACGTTTAAATCGCCCGAACTTGATGTAATACAAGATGCCGATCGATTAGATGCTATTGGTGCAGTTGGTATTGCACGTTGTTTTAATTATGGAGGATTTAAAAACAGACAATTATACAACCCAAATATTCCTCCAAATTTAGCAATGACAAAAGAGGAATATAAAAATTCTAAAGCTCCAACAATTAATCACTTTTACGAGAAATTATTGTTGTTAAAAGATAAAATGAATACTACTACCGGAAAAAAAATTGCCGAAGAACGTCACCAATATATGGAAACATTTCTTCAGCGATTTTATGATGAATGGGAAGGAGAATCTTAATTTTTTATTCAAAATTAGGTTTACGTTTTTCTAAAAAAGCGGTGGTTCCTTCTTTAAAATCATTGGTTCCAAAACTTTCTCCAAATTGTGTTATTTCAACATCAAAGCCATTTATATTACTCTCGTAATTCGCATTAACCGCTTTTATTGCCGCCGAAATTGCAACAGATGAGTTTCTCATTATTTTACTCGCTAATTTTTCACATAATGGTAGTAACTCTTCTTGTTCCACAACATAATTAACCAATCCCCAGTCTTTAGCTTCTTCTGCTGAAATCATTCCTGCTGTCATAATTAGTTCCATCGCTTTTCCTTTTCCAACTAATTGTGGTAAACGTTGTGTACCTCCATAACCTGGAATAACGCCTAATGAAACTTCAGGTAAACCCATTTTAGCATTAGAACTTGCCACTCTAAAATGTGCTGCCATTGCTAATTCTAATCCTCCACCCAAAGCAAAACCGTTCACCGCTGCAATTACTGGAGTATTTAAATTTTGAACATAATCAAATAATAGTTCTTGTCCTTTTCTAGCCAAATCTGCTCCTTCTTCAACATTAAAATCAGCAAATTCAGAAATATCAGCGCCAGCAACAAATGCTTTTTCGCCACTACCTGTTATAATAATTACTTTTGTTCGAGAAGCTAAGTGTTTAAAAGCTTCGTGTAACTCTTCAATTGTTTTTTTGTTTAAAGCATTTAACTTTGAGGGTCTGTTTATAGTGATTGTTGACAAATGTTCTTTCTGTTCAATTAAAATATTTTCGAAATTCATAAAATTATTTTTTAGGTAATACTATTTTAAAAACGGTTCCTTTATTAAGTTGTGATGTGAATGTTATTGTTCCATTATAAGCTTCAACAATGTTTTTTACCATTGGTAAGCCTAGACCCATTCCGCTAGATTTTGTTGTGAATTTTGGTTCAAAAACGCGCTCTTTATCTTCTTCAGAAATACCTTTTCCATTATCAGCAACTTTTATAACTACATTCCCATTATTTTGCTCTACAGAAACTTCAATTTTTTTATTTTCAACTTCATCTAAAGCATGAGCTGCATTTTTAACCAAATTAGTAATAATTCTAATTAATTGCGTTTTATCTAGTTCAGAAATAATCTCATCCTGTTTTGGAAAAAATAAAATATAGTCTTCAGAAAAAATATCTAATGCGTGCTTCACTACTTCAACCACATTTAATTCTTCACATTTTTGGGTTGGCATCTTGGCAAAGTTTGAAAATGCTGATGCTATAGAACTCATGGTATCTATTTGTTGAATTAATGTTTTACTAAATTCATTAATTTTTTCTTTAATTTTTGGATCATTTTCATCAAACTTTCGTTGAAAACTTTGAACTGTTAAACGCATTGGAGTTAGCGGATTCTTAATTTCGTGAGCCACTTGCTTTGCCATTTCTCGCCATGCTTGCTCTCGCTCTCCTTTTGCTAGTTTCACTGCACTTTCTTCCAACTCATCAATCATAGCGTTATATGCATTTACCAAAGTAAATATTTCTGTGCTTGCTTCTTTTAAAATAATTTTTTCATTTCGACCCGTTAAACTAGTTCTTCTCATTTTATCAGTAATAGCTTTAATAGATCTTGTTATGTAGCTTGAAATAAAGTAAGCCAATAATATTGCCAACGCAAACATAAGGGCGTACACCATTAGTAACCGATATAAAAACTCAATTAAATCTTTATCTTGAGCTGAATTATCTTGAAGATATTGAAGATTTATGATTCCTATTGGTTTAAACTTATTATCTGTTATATAGGTGAATGAAGATTGAAATGTATTACCATCAATTATGGTCGTATTTGTAAATCGATGTTCAAAATTTTGTGAAATGCTTTTTAATATTGCGTCTGATAATTGGGTTGGAACATCACTCTTTACAAATCCAGATTGAGAGCTTTTAGCCATCCTACCTTTTAAATCGTAAATATTAATTTTAAGATTTTCTATATCTGAAATCTCATAAATTTTATCTTTAAATATTGCAGCTAAATTTTCTTCTATAATTTCATAAGTGTTTTGTGGAGAGTTTAGCCAGTAATTTATAGTGGCTGTAACAGATTCTTCTTTTCGATCTAATCTTCCTTTATTGTATTCATCGGTTTGCTCTTTGTATTGATAAATTGTGACTGCGGCGATTAATACCGACGCCAGTATTATCAATAATATCATCGATAAAAAAATTCGAATTCGTAATGAAAGTTGTTTAATTTTCATGC
>NZ_JABDRI010000042.1 GCF_013041805.1 Lutibacter sp. | reverse complement strand
TTAGCTTCAACTAAATCTCCATTATTTGCCAAAGTTACTGCATACCAGTATTTCATTTCTAAATTATCTGGATTTAATTTTTGAGCATTCATATAATGCTCTTTTGCCAACACATTATTTCCTGTTTCGACAGCCAAATCGCCTTGATTCATATATTCATAGGCCTTGTGAATTGTTAATAGTCTTCTCATTTCCTTTAAAGGGTTCTCACTATCTTCAACGCGTAAATCAACTACTTTATCTTCCCAAGCATTACCAGAACTCTTAGCTTTAACGACTAAAATGGCTACAGATTGTTTGCCTCTAATATCACCACCTTCATTTTGAGCTGCTTCCATTGCGATTAACATTCTTTCTGCTAAACTTCCTGTTGAGTTTTTAAAAGCTTCTGCCATTGCTGGCCAAACCGTATTTTTCTCCATTAAATTTGCTTGCACTGAGAAATTATCTCCAATAATATGTCCTGCAGCTTCAATACAATTTTTACCTGTATATGCGTGCACATTTCCCTGAACATCTAAAATTGCTAATTGCCTAACGTCTCTCCCTTCGTCCAAATCCAATAATGTTTGTATTGCTAATTTTGGAGATAAACCATTTTCAAGCAAACTTAAACCTCTTGGTCCAAATGAAGGATTTATAAAAGATTGTGTTGCTACAACTCCCACTCCTGCTTTTCCCCAAGCTACTAAACTACCAACAGAAAACCAGTGAGATTGAACTGCAACACCCATATCACCTGTTATTGTATCTCTTGCCACTATTGAATACGTATGTGCAAAAGGTTCCTTTTTGGAATATACTTGCTGTGAAAAAGAGTTTATATTGAAAAATAGTATAAATAGTAAAACAGCTGATAATTTCATAATTTCGTATTTTAAAAAATAAAGATACTATTCTTTTCATATATTTAAATACACATTAGTATGGGAATGTCAAATTTTTGGTTTTATACCATTATGATTATTGTTATTGGTCACGTAATTGCTGGCTTTGTATATTTAATATATATACTATCACCTAAGAAAAAGAAAGACCTAGACGGAAACAAAGACCTAGAACAAAACTAAAACCAATACTAAAATTGTGATAGCGTCTAAAACATATTTAATTAATCAACTCACTGCAATGGAAAACGCAAAACGAGTAAATCGTTTAAGAGTTGCTAATATGGTTTTAGAAAATCCATCACTTTTTAAGCATTTACTAGATCTTACTTTTGAAATTAACAGCAAATTATCTATCAGAGCTGTCTGGGTGTTAGAATTTGTTTGTGAAAAAAAACTAGATTGGTTAGCACCGTACCTCAACTATTTTACTAAAAATATAGGACTTTTGAAGTTCGACAGTGCCGTAAGACCAGCTTCCAAGATTTGTGAATTTTTAGCAAAGGCTTATACCTCTAACAATACATCATTCATTCAATCTCAACTAAAAACTAACCATATTAATACGATTATTGAAACTTGTTTTGATTGGTTAATTGGAAATCAAAGAGTGGCAGTAAAAGCGTATGCTATGGAGACGTTATTTCTTTTTGGCAAAAATGAAGAATGGGTACATCAAGAGTTACAATTAATTCTGCAGCATAATATGATAAATGAAAGTGCTGCATACCAAGCTCGTGGAAAGAAAATTTTAAGCTGGATTCGCAAAAAATAAATCGGAGAATTCAGGTTAATTTCATTAAATTTGCAAAACATTTCAAACTAAAAAAATGCCTTTAACCAATTTAAATGCCATTTCTCCAATTGATGGTAGATACAGAAATAAAGTAGAACGTTTAGCTGATTTTTTTTCAGAAGAAGCCTTAATTAAATATCGGGTAAAAGTTGAAATTGAATATTTTATTGCTTTATGTGAAATTCCTCTTCCTCAATTAGCAAATTTTGATGGGTCCCTTTTTGAACAATTAAGAGCTATTTATAAAGATTTCTCATCAGTAGAAGCTCAAAAAATTAAAGACATTGAAAGTATTACCAATCACGATGTGAAAGCAGTTGAGTATTTTATCAAAGAAAAATTTGACGCGCTACATTTACAAGAATATAAAGAGTTTATCCACTTTGGATTAACTTCACAAGACATTAACAATACTGCAACTCCGTTATCTATAAATGATGCTTTTGATGCTGTTTATTACCCTGAACTTGCATCATTATTAGAAAAGTTACGACAATTATCAATAGATTGGTCAGATGTATCAATGCTAGCTAGAACTCACGGTCAGCCAGCATCCCCGACAAGATTAGGAAAAGAAATTCAAGTTTTTATTGAACGTATTGAACAACAAGTAAACCAATTACAAAAAATTCCATACGCTGCTAAATTTGGTGGGGCAACTGGTAATTTTAACGCGCACAAAGTAGCTTACCCTTCAATAGATTGGAAAGTTTTTGGAACCCATTTTGTTGAAAAAGTATTAGGATTGCATCACTCATTTCCAACAACACAAATAGAACATTACGACCATTTAGCTGGTATTTTTGATGCTTTAAAAAGAATCAACACAATTTTAATTGATTTTGATAGAGACATGTGGACTTATGTTTCTATGGATTATTTTAAGCAAAAAATTAAGAAAGGTGAAGTTGGCTCATCAGCAATGCCACACAAAGTAAATCCTATAGATTTTGAAAATTCAGAAGGTAATTTAGGGATTGCAAATGCTTTATTTGAACATTTGTCGGCGAAATTACCTATTTCACGTTTGCAACGTGATTTAACAGATTCTACTGTATTAAGAAATGTTGGTGTTCCATTTAGTCACACAATTATTGCGTTTAGTTCTACGTTAAAAGGATTGAATAAATTATTAATTAATAGAGAGAAGTTTGCTGAAGATTTAGAGAATAATTGGGCAGTAGTTGCAGAGGCCATTCAAACAATTTTACGCAGAGAAGCATATCCAAATCCATATGAAGCGTTAAAAGGGTTAACTAGGACCAACGAAAAAATCACCCAAAAATCTATGTCTGATTTTATTGAAAGTTTAGAAGTTTCTAACGATATAAAAAATGAGTTAAAAGCAATAACGCCAAATAATTATACAGGTATATAAATGAAAAAAATTGTTCTAATATTCGTTTTATTAGTATCACTGTTCTCTTGTGAAAGTGATGAGCTAAATCCAGATAGATTTAAAACAGGAATTTTTGAAATCCCTGAAGGAAAAGGGTATGAAAAAACCATCATTATTAGACAAGATTCACTTCAAATTGAAAAATATGAAGATCGAATAGACTCGTTATCAATAGTTTGGAAAAACAATTTTAATTATACGCTTAAAATGTTGCATCCAAAAACAGCAATTGACGAAGAACCAATGTATGTTAAGATTACAAATTTAAATAAAAACTCATACGACTTCGAGATTAGAATTGGACATTCTAACTTCATTCAAAAAGGGACACTCTATAAAAAATAAATTATACAATGGAAATTTTCTTGCAAGCTGACACTTGGATAGCGTTATTAACACTTACATTTTTAGAAATTATATTAGGTATTGACAATATCATTTTTATTTCGATTACAGCTGGAAAACTACCACCAAACCAAGTAAAAAAGGCAACTAGAATAGGTTTACTTCTTGCACTTATCTTTAGAATTATATTACTACTTGGGGTTTCGTATTTAATTTCTATGAAAGAACCTTTCTTTTCTTTTGATTTATCTTGGTTTAAAGCTGGAATTACCGGTCAAAGTGTAATCTTAGTTCTAGGAGGAGTATTTTTACTTTATAAAAGTACAAGTGAAATTCACCATAAAGTGGAGGGAACAACCACAGAAAAAAAATCTAATACTGCTAAAATTGCGTCAACTTTAGGAATGGTTATTTTTCAAATTGTTATGATTGATATTGTATTCTCATTCGATTCTGTTTTAACAGCTGTTGGTATGACAAATGGTATTGATGGAGCTTTAATAATTATGATTATTGCAGTAATTATTTCAATAGTTATTATGATGATCTTTGCGACACCGGTTGGAAATTTTGTAAATGAACATCCTACAATTCAAATGTTAGCATTATCATTTTTAATTTTAATTGGTTTTATGCTGGTAACTGAAGGTGCTCACTTATCCAATGCTGTCATCTTTAATCAGCACGTTGGCGCCATACCTAAAGGCTACTTATACTTTGCTATTGCTTTTTCATTGGGTGTTGAGGCTTTAAATATGAAAGTACGCAAAAAAAAGTAATTAAATAGTTTACAAAACTTCACAATTTGCAAGGGTTATAAAATTTAACCAATTGTTTATTATGTATTTAATTAAAATTTACTGTAACAATCATTACAGAAGTCTGTAGTATTTATTACTGTTTTAAAAAAACTCCTCAACTACATTTGCAGCGTACTAAAAAACAAAAACTATGCGAATTAAAAATAGCTTATTAATTTTATTTTCTCTTTTTAACATTTTGATAATCAATGCACAAAATGAAAAGTTAATATCTTTAGAAGAAGTAATTACTAAAGTGAGAGAAAACAATCATACTATTAAAATATCAGAACAAGACTTTAATGCTGCTAAAGCAGATTTTAATCAAACCAATTCGATATTGCTTCCAAACATCTCCGTATCGCATTCAGCGATTTCAACTACAAATCCATTAATGGCATTTGGATCTAAATTGAATCAAGAGATTTTAACCCAATTTGATTTTAACCCTGATCTTTTAAATGACCCAGATGAAATTCAAAATTTTGCAACCAAAATTGAAATTCAACAACCAATTTTTAACGCAGATGGTTTATATATGCGAAAAGCTGCAAAAGCTAAAATGAATGCTTTTGAATTACAAACTGAAAGAACTACAGATTATATTGAATTAGAAGTTCAAAAAGCTTATATGCAATTACAAATTGCGTACAAAGCAGTGGAGGTTTTAGAAAAAGCGAAAGAAGCTGCTTTAGAAAATAAAAAAATTGCCGATAACAACTTTAAGAATGGCTATATGCAAAAAGCGGATATTTTATCTGTTGAAGTACATGTTACCGAAGTTGAAAATCAATTAATTACAATAAAAAGTAATGTTAAAAACGCTTCAGATTATTTGCAGTTCTTAATGGGAGAAACAAGTGCTGAATTATTAAAACCTTCCACAAAATTAGAGGCTTTGGTAAACACTGGTATTTATGATGATGAACTTTCTTCAAACAGGGCTGATATTGAAGCCATGGAGAAAAGCACTGAGGCTTATTCAAATATGCATAAAGCTAATAAAATGAGTTATTTACCAAGATTAAATGCGTTTGGAAGTTATGAGCTATATGATGATAAATTATTTGGAACAAATGCAAAAGGATATCTTGTTGGAGCGCAATTATCATGGAATGTTTTTGAAGGGTTTAAACGTGTTGGTAAAACTCAAAAGAGTAAAGCTGAATTAGACAAAGCTGAATTAAGTTTAGATCAATATAAAAATCAAAGTGAGCTTGAATTTAGTAAAGCAAAACGTCAACTTAAAGATGCTGAAAACAAATTAAAGCTAACACAATTAGCAGTAGATCAATCGAACGAAGCTTTAAGAATAAGAACCAATAGGTTTGAGCAAGGGTTAGAAAAAACTTCAGATTTATTGATTTCTGAAACTCAATATTTACAAAAACAATTAGAATATTTACAAACAGTTTTTAATTACAACTTTACAAAAGCTTACGTAGAATTTTTATCAAAATAATAAAGCTTACAGCTAAAAATAATCAAAAAAAATAGGTTTTAAAACACTCAAAAAATGAAAAAAATAGTAAAAATAATAGCAATAACAACATTAATTTTTGCAACAAGTTGTGGAAAAGATGCAGCTTCTATAGTTGATAATAGAACGACTGTAAATGTAAAAACAAACACCCCAACTTCTTCGAAAAATAATTTATTTATTTCTGCAAGTGGAAAAGTTGAAGCAGTTCAAAATGCCAACTTAAGTACACGTATGATGGGTTATGTAGACAACATTTATGTGAATGTTGGAAACAAAGTAACAAAAGGAGATTTACTATTAAGTATAAATAGTGCAGATATTAATGCGCAAAAAGCACAAGTTAATGCTTCAATTACTGAAGCTACTGCTGCATTTAAAAACGCTGAAAAAGATTACAATAGATTTACTGCTTTATTTAAAGAGAATAGTGCTTCCCAAAAGGAAATGGATGATATGACTGCACACTTTGAAATGTCAAAAGCGCGATTAGAAGCGGCAAACCAAATGAAAAACCAAGTAAACGCACAATTATCATATTCAAATATTAAAGCTCCATTTAGTGGTGTAATTACAGGTAAATTTGTAAATAAAGGAGATATGGCTAACCCAGGAATACCTTTAATTAGTATTGAGACTCCAGGAAAATATCAAGTTATTGCAATGGTTCCTGAATCTGAAATAACTTCTATACAAAAAGAGACTTCAGTAAATGTAATTATAAAAACAACTAATGAACTTTTAAAAGGTAAAGTAACCGAAGTAAGTTCATCTGCACAAAATACTGGTGGTCAATATTTAGTAAAAGTAATCTTAGATAAAACCGATGCAAATATACTTTCAGGAATGTTCACATCAGTACAATTTCCAATTGAGAAAAATGTAAACAAAAACAGCTTATTGCTGATTCCTGAAAATGCGTTAGTTAAACAAGGTCAATTATCTGGTGTTTATACCATAGGCGAAGGAAATGTAGCTATTTTAAGATGGCTAAGAATTGGTAAAACTTTTGGCAATCAAGTTGAAGTGTTATCAGGGTTATCAGCTGACGAACAGTACATTGTCTCAGCAGATGGAAAATTGTTTAATGGAGCAAAAATAAATGTTCAATAAACAGCTATTAATCGTAAATTTTTAGTTTAAAACTTTAAACAAATTAAAATGCAAGAAGGTATATCAGGTAAAGTAGCCAATGTTTTTATTAATTCGAAATTAACAATTCTGTTAATGGTAGCGTTAATGGCCATTGGTATCTATAGTTCATTTTTAATTCCAAGGGAAGAAGAGCCACAAATTATTGTTCCAATGGCCGATGTTTTAGTTGGTTATCCAGGAGCAAGTCCAACAGAAATAGAAAGTCGTGTTGTAAAACCATTAGAAAAAGTAATTTCAAATATTAAAGGTGTTCAGCATGTACACAGTATAGCCATGAACGGACAATCTATGATGATTGTGCAGTTTTACGTTGGTGAAAATACTGAAGATTCATATGTAAAATTATATGATGAATTAATGAGACATCAAGGAATGTTTCCTTCAGGAGTTACGCAACCATTAGTAAAAACAAGGTCTATTGATGATGTACCAATGCTAGGACTAACCTTTTGGAGTGAAAATTATGACGATTTTCAAATTCGCCAAATTGCTGAAGAAGTTACTTCTGAAATTGAAAAGGTTAAAGATGTTTCCATAACTAAAGTTATTGGTGGAAGAAACCGTCAATTAAAAGTTGTACTTGATAAAGATAAAATGGCTGAGAACGGTGTTGATGCACTTGGTATTATGCAAATGATACAGGCCAACAATAGTAGTTCACAATCTGGTAGCTTTACCAAAGATGATCAAGAATATTTAATAACAACTGGTAAATTTTTAACTTCAGCTGATGATGTTAAAAACCTAGTAGTTGGCGTATACAAAAATATGCCAGTGTACTTAAAGCAAGTAGCTGAAATTCAAGATGGTCCATCAAGACCTGCTAATTATGTATCATTTGGTTTTGGAAAAGCCAATGACAATTTCAATGCAAACCCTGCTGAATATTCTGCAGTAACAATTTCCGTAGCAAAAGTAAAAGGTGCTGATGCTATGAAAATTTCAGAGAAAATTTTAACTAAAGTTGACCAATTAAAGTTAAACTTAATTCCTTCTGATGTTCACGTTGATGTAACAAGAAATTATGGTGAAACAGCTTCACATAAAGTGGGCGAATTATTGCTACACCTAGGTGTTGCTATATTAGCGGTTACTATTTTAGTAATGCTTGCTATGGGTTGGCGAGGAGGATTAGTTGTTTTCTTTTCAGTTCCATTAACATTTGCTTTAACCTTATTTAGTTATTATTTGCTCGGATACACTTTAAACAGAATTACATTATTTGCATTGGTTTTCGTGGTTGGTATTGTTGTAGATGATAGTATTATTATTGCTGAAAATATGCATAGGCATTTTAAAATGAAGCGATTACCTTTTAAACAGGCAGCAATTTATGCCATTAACGAAGTTGGTAATCCTACAATTTTAGCAACCTTTACTGTTATTGCAGCAATATTACCTATGGCATTTGTATCGGGTATGATGGGACCTTATATGAGTCCTATGCCTATTGGAGCTTCCATTGCAATGATACTTTCATTATTTGTAGCTTTAACAGTAACACCTTACTTAGGTTACCACTTATTGCAAGAAAAAGACAATGAAAAACACAAGGAAGAAGAAGGATTTGACACTGGATGGATTTATAAAATTTATAAAAAAACAGAACAACCACTTTTAGATAGTAAAAGAAACCGTTGGGTAATGTTAGGAATCACAGTGGTTTTATTATTTGGATCGATATTAATGTTTTTTACAAAGTCTGTTGCTGTAAAAATGCTTCCTTTTGACAATAAAAATGAGTTCCAAGTAGTAATTGATATGCCTGAAGGTACTACTTTAGAAAGAACAGCTGCTGTTACCAAAGAAATAGCACAATACTTATCTACGATTCCTGAAGTAACAAACTATCAAAACTATATTGGTACCTCTGCTCCTATTACTTTTAACGGATTAGTTCGTCATTATGATATTCGTGGAGGAAGTAATATGGCAGATATTCAAGTTAATTTATTACCAAAAGGAGATAGAAAATTACAAAGTCATGATATTGCTAAGATAGCCAGACCAGAAATTCAAAAAATTTCAAAAAAATATGGAGCTAATGTAAAATTAGTTGAGGTTCCACCTGGACCACCAGTTTTATCTACGCTAGTTGCAGAAGTATACGGACCTGATTATAAAGAACAAATTAAAGTAGCGTATCAAGTAAAGGAAATTCTGCAAAATACAACTGATGTTGTTGATATTGACTGGATGGTGGAAGATGTTCAAATTGAATATAGATTAGAGGTTGATAAAGAAAAAGCAATGCTAAATGGAATTGCTCCAAAACAAGTTGTAGGGAACTTAACTTACTTACTAAAAGAGTATCCAATTTCTAACTTATACGACGAAACGTCTTTCGATCAGGTAGATATTGTACTTGCGTTAAGTGATGCGGATAAAACTAGCTTGCAAGATCTTCAAAATATAAAAATAAAAGGAAATCAAGGTAATCTTGTTCCTATAAGTGATTTAGTAACTGTTAAACAAGATACGTTACAAAAAACAATTTTTAGAAAGGACCAAAAACAAGTTGTTTATATAACTGCAGATATGGCTGGAGGACTAGAAAGTCCAGTATATGCGATTTTAGGGATGAAAGAAAAATTAGAAAAAATAGAACTTCCTAAAGGGTATAAACTAAATGAATTGTATATGGAACAGCCTTCAGATGAAAGTGATTTTGCTGTTAAATGGGATGGTGAATGGCAAATTACATTAGAAGTTTTTCGTGATTTAGGTGCTGCCTTTTTAATAGTTATAATTATTATATATATGTTAATTGTTGGGTGGTTCCAAAACTTTAAAACACCAATGGTAATGATGTTAGCAATTCCACTGTCATTAATAGGAATTGTATTAGGTCACTGGTTATTTGGTGCATTTTTTACTGCTACATCATTTATTGGAATGATTGCGTTGGCAGGTGTCATGGTAAGGAATTCAGTTTTACTTATTGATTTTATAGAAATTAGATTAAACGACGGAATTCCTTTAAAACAAGCTATTATTGATGCTGGAGCGGTTAGAACTACTCCTATATTATTAACAACAGGAGCTGTTGTAATTGGTGCTTCAATTATATTATTTGACCCAATATTTCAAGGGTTAGCCATCTCTTTAGTAGCTGGAGCGATAGTTTCTACATTATTAACTCTTATTGTAGTACCAATGATTTACTATATGAGTGAAAAAAAGAAATGGGAAAAATAGTTGATGTTTCAGGTTTAGAAATAAGCCTGAAACTTTTAATTCTTAAAAAGAAAAATTATGAAATTACTAATGATTACCGCAATTGAAGCATTCGAAGAAGATATTAAGTTTTTATTAAAAAAATGCACAATTACACATTTTTCTTACACCGATGTTAAAGGTCATCGAGATTTATCAGAGGAATCTGTTGGAGAAAATTGGTTTGCTAGCGATATGAATGAAAGTCAATCTATCATTTTTTATGCATTTGTACCAAAAGAAAAAGCTGAAAATTTATTTAATTCCGTGAAGAAATTTAACGATGAACAAAGAACATCATCAAAAGTTCATGCTGTTCTTATGAATATTGAAAAATCAAATTAAAACGATCAATTATGATACAAAGAATTATTAGTGCGGTTGCAGGAACATTTATATTACTTAGTGTAATTCTTGCAATTAAAGTGAATATTAACTGGCTATGGTTTACGGCATTTGTAGGAGCTAATTTACTTCAATCTGCCTTTACAAAATGGTGTTTAATGGCTGATATTTTAAAAAAATTAGGCGTTAAAGATTAATTTTTTTGTAATATTGCAGCTCAATTTTATGAAAATTAAAGTTAGAGCTAAACATATAATTTCATTTCTATTCGTTATAACTGTATTGTTTCCTTTAACAATACAGTTTTCTCATGCATTCCAAAAACATGAGTATTCAGAAACTAGCTTAGAAAATCATGTGCAGGCTCATCTGCCAATAAATGACTGCAAATTTTTTCATGATCAAATTAATTACAATACAATTACCTTTTCTTCAAAATTCACACCTAATGAAGCCATTTTAATTGAAGAAAAAATAATTACTCAAGAAAAAGGAAAAGAATCAACTTCATTTTTTTACCGGCCATCTAGAGCTCCACCTTCACTTTTATTTTTTTTATAGAAAGTAATAATAAAAGTTTAAATACATCAATTATAGTTAAATGAAAATATATATATCT
Source organism: Lutibacter sp. (assembly GCF_013041805.1). Taxonomy (GTDB): domain Bacteria; phylum Bacteroidota; class Bacteroidia; order Flavobacteriales; family Flavobacteriaceae; genus Lutibacter. The sequence goes on along the minus strand of NZ_JABDRI010000042.1, from coordinate 32,599 downwards.
ATCCTATTTATAGGATTATCTCTTATTTCCCAAGCACAAAATAAAATATCTGGTATTGTAACAAATAGTCAAAATGAACCTATAATGGGTGTCGAAATTTACGCTGAAGACCTGAATAAAGGAACATCTACAAATGAAGAAGGCTATTACGAGTTAACAAATTTGCCAACAACAAAAATTAAACTAACTGCTGCCTTCATTGGCTATCAAACTGAAACAAAACTAATTACTATTCAAAATAATGAAACTGAAATAAATTTTGTTTTAGAAGAAGCAGTTTTTAAGATGGATGAAATAATTATTTCAACAGCATTTAATAAATTACAATCACAAAATGTAATGAAAGTTGATCACGAAAGTATTAGTTCATTACAAAAAAAAGGAGTAGCAACATTAATTGAAGGTCTAACAACCATACCAGGTGTTTCTCAAATATCAACAGGTGTTTCTATTGGAAAGCCAATGATTAGAGGTTTAAGTGGTAATCGTGTACTAGTATATTCACAAGGTGTACGTATTGAAAATCAGCAGTTTGGAGATGAACACGGTTTAGGTTTAAACGATGCAGGTATTGAAAGTGTAGAAGTCATAAAAGGTCCGGCTTCATTACTTTATGGTTCTGATGCTTTGGGTGGTGTTTTATATTTTATTCCAGAAAAATTTGCAGAAGCAAATTCAATAAAAACTGATTTCACACAAAAATTATTTTCAAATACCTTAGGTAGTAATTCATCCATAGGGGTAAAAACTTCATCAAATAATTGGAAATTTTTAGTAAGAGGAACATACAATACACAATCAGATTATAAAATTCCAAACGGAGACCGAATAACAAATACACGATTTAACGAAACAGATTTTAAAACTGGAATTGGATATCAAAATTCTAAATTTTCAAGTGTAGTGCGCTACAATTTTAACAAATTAGATATTGGTATTCCTGAAGATGGTGTTTCCGAACAAACGACAAGCAAAAAAACTATTTTTCCAAAACAAGAAGTAAATAATCATTTACTTAGTTTAAATAATATTTTCTTTTTTGAAAATTCAAAAGTTGCTGTAGATTTAGGGTATATTTCAAATGAAAGAAGTGAATTTGAAGACAGTAATGAGGCTGCTTTACATATGAAATTAAATACCCTAAATTATAATACAAAATATACCTTACCCAAACTCGGAAATATTGAAACAATAGTAGGTTTGCAAGGAATGCATCAAACCAATGATAATTATGGAGAAGAATATTTAATTCCTAATGCCATTACAAATGATATTGGTTTATATGGTACAGCAAATTACGAATGGGAAATGAATGTACTTCAAGCTGGAATCCGATTTGATAATAGAAATATTTCATCTGAGGAAAATGGAATTTTTGGAGAAGAAGGTTATTTTGAAAAACTAAATAAATCGTACAATAGCTTTAATGCCTCTTTAGGATATAAAAGTAGTTTAAGTGACCGTTTACTACTGCGAGTAAATGTTGCCTCAGGATTTAGAGCGCCTAATTTAGCAGAATTAACGTCAAACGGTGTGCACGAAGGAACGAACAGATATGAAATAGGAAATAGTGATTTAAAAACTGAACAAAATGTACAAACTGATGTAAATTTTGAATACAATAGTAAACATTTTGAGTTTTTCATAAATGGGTTTTACAATCACATAAATAACTATATTTATACTTCTCCTTCTGGAACTCAAATTGAAGATAATGCCGTTTTTAATTATGTCCAAAATGAAGCAAAATTATATGGAGGAGAAATGGGAATACATTTACATCCACATCCATTGGATTGGCTGCATTTTGAGAGTAATTTTGAAACAGTAACTGGGAAAAAACAAAATGGTGATTATTTACCCCTAATTCCTGCAAACAATTGGAATAACACTATTCGATTAGAATTTGATAACAAATGGTTGGCTGAGGGTTTTGCCTCGCTAAATGTCTCAAGCACATTTAATCAAAACAATGTAAGTGGATTTGAAACAGCTTCAAACGGATACACTTTAGTAAATATTGGAATTGGCGGAAAAATACAAATTAACAAGACAACTTTTGATATTAGCTTAAATGGAAATAATATATTTGATAAGAGCTATATTTCTCATCTATCACGTTTAAAAGTAGACGAAATTAATAATATTGGGAGTAATTTTAGTGCGAGTATAAAATTTAATATTTAGCCTTAGCTAACTTATAGTTAGTGAATTATTTTTTTTACAAAATCATAAATAATAAGACAGTTTAATGTAAACTATTTTATTATTTATGATTTTTGTAGTTTACTACCAAAATATCTTCCTAAAATTATATAAAGGAATAGTAATTTTTATAAGTTCTTTATTTCAATAAGTTATATTCTTTGCTAAAATATGAATTGCTTCTAGAAAAATTTCAATTTCTCATAAATCGACTATAACAAACTGAAAGACAGTACAAAAAATAAGATTTCTTCGTAACTTTAGTTACCGCTAATTTTAATTGTTTTTCGTATGAATAGAACTAACCTATTAAACGAACTTTGGGAATATCAAAATAAACACGGATATATCTCAAAAAGAGCAATCACTCAAATTGCTAAATCTCTTAAAGTTTCAATATTAGATATAGAAGGGGTTATTAGTTTTTATCATTTTTTCCATCAAAAACCTACAGGAAAATTCATTATTTATCTAAATAACAGCATCATTTCAGAATTTAAAGGCTTTCAATATATAAAAGCCGCATTTGAAAAAGAAACAGGGTGTACATTTAACGAATATGATGAAAATCCTCTTTTTTCATTATTTGAAACCTCTTGTATAGGATTAAGTGACCAGGAACCAGCTGCGTTAATTAATTTTTATCCTTTTACTAATTTAACTGTGAAAAAGGTTAAAACAATAATTAAACAATTAAAAGAAGATGAAAAGTTAGCTACTATTTCAAGTTCTTTTATAAGTAAAATACAATACACTCCTTCAGAAGAGAAAACTATGTTGTTCAGAAATTACATAGAAGGAAATTCCCTTAAAAAAATAAGAAAATATAGCGCATCAGAAATTTTAGAAAATATTTCAAAATCAGGACTTACTGGTCGTGGAGGTGCTTTTTTTTCGACAGCACAAAAATGGAAATATTGCAAAGAAAGTAAAAGTGATAAAAAAATTATTATTTGCAATGCAGATGAAGGAGAACCTGGAACGTTTAAGGATAAAGCGCTGTTAAACAATTATCCTGGACTGATTATTGAAGGAATGATCATTTCTGCATATGTTACGGGAGCAAAAGAAGGATTCATATATTTAAGAGCCGAATATAAATACCTACTGAAAAAATTAGAAAAGACTCTTGAAAAATTTGTAGATAAAGGGTTTTTAGGTGACCATATTTGTGGAATTCCAAACTTTAATTTTTATATAAAAATTCAATTAGGAGCAGGTGCATATATTTGTGGAGAAGAAAAAGCCCTTATTGAATCATTAGAAGGTAAGCGTGGGGAGCCTAGGCTTCAAAAATACTTTCCTACTCAAAATGGATATTTAGGTTACTCAACCATAGTTAATAATGTAGAAACATTCGCTAAAGCTTCTCGAGTTATAGAATTGGGTACTACTTATATTTCAAAAATAGGAACCCAAAAAAGTAAAGGAACAAAACTATTAAGCATTTCTGGTGATGTTGCAAAACCGGGAATTTACGAGATTGAATGGGGAACAACCATTCGAGAATTATTAAAATTATGTGAAGCGCTTTCACCTTATTACATTCAAATAAGTGGTCCATCAGGGGAATGCATAAACTCTACTGAATTTGATAGGAAAATTTGTGAAGAAGATATTGCTTGCGGAGGCTCGATCATGATTTTCAATAGATCAAGAGACATCCTTCAAATACAAAAGAATTTTATGAATTTTTTCAAAATAGAATCCTGTGGCGTATGCACTCCATGCAGAGCAGGAAACCAAATTTTATATGAAAAAATTAAAAAAATTGAGCGAGGGTTATCAACTGAAAAAGATCTGGAAGAAATTAAACAATGGGCGAACATCATTAAACTTTCTAGCCGCTGTGGATTAGGTAAAACATCTCCAAATTCGTTGGTCATGGCCATTGATAAATTTAAAGATTATTTCAATTTAAAAACCTCACCTATTACTGAAAATCAATACGTTGAGTTTGATATGGAAAATGCCATTCAGGAATACGATGATGTTATTAATAACTTATAAATTACTTTGATATGGAACGTATATCATTTACCATAGACGGACGAATTTGTGCATCAGACAAAGGACTGAACCTTATAGAAGCTGCCAAACAAAATGGAATATTTATTCCAACATTATGTCATTTCAAACATCAAAACCCTATTGGTAGTTGCAGAATTTGTACTGTTAAACTCAATGGAAAAGCCATTGCTGGTTGTACTTTAAATGTACAAGAAGGAATGAATATTGAAGTCAATACTCCTATATTATTAGATACAAGAAAAGCCATTTTAGAAATGATGTTTGTAGAGGGCAACCATTTTTGCCCTTCTTGCGAAAAAAGTGGTGACTGTCAAATGCAAAATTTAGGCTATGAAACGGGCATTAGATCCGCACGCTTTCCTCATTTATTTGTTGAACGATTTATTGATGCAAAAGCAAAACGCATAGTAATAAATAAAAACAGATGTATAAAATGTAAGCGATGTTTTGAAGAAGTTACAACAAATGATGGCTATAAAGTTTTTAGCTTTATAAATAAAGGAAACAAAACAATTGTATCAGTTGATTATGAGCAAGAAGAGAAACTTACAGAATCTCAAGCTCAATATGCCATGAAAATTTGTCCTACTGGCGCCATTTTAGTGAAAGGAAAATCTTTAAGTAAGCCATTTGGCGATCGAATTTTTGACCAAGGTATTCCAGGAAAAACAATCCCATTTCTTAAAACCAATAAAAATAATAATAGTACACAAAAAAAACTTGTGGCTACCACTTCATTAGCTGGTTGCTTTGGATGCCATATGTCTATGCTCGATATAGATTTAGGATTATTAGATTTAATAGAGCTAGTTGAATTTAATAAATCTCCTTTTACAGATATTAAAAAATTTACAAAACGTTGTGATATTGGTATTATTGAAGGTGGTTGTAGTAATACACATAATTTTGAAGTGCTAAGAGCATTTCGTGAAAATTGTGACATTTTAGTCTCCGTTGGTGAATGTGCAATTTGGGGTGGTTTACCAGCACTTAGAAATACTATTTCATTAGAGGAATGCTTAAATGAAGCATATAAAAACTCCTTATCAAGTGAACAAGATGAGACTATAATTCCAAATCACGAAGAAATCCCTAAAATTTTTAATAAAGTCTATGCAAATCATGAAATCGTAAAAATCGATTATCATATACCTGGTTGTCCTCCAAACTCAAATCACATATGGAATGTGGTTAAGAATATATTATTTGAAGAAGAATATGCTATTCCATATCCTGAATTTAAATATGATTAATTGCTAAACTGTTTAAAATGAAACCAAAAAAAATCACCATAGATCCAGTAACCCGTGTTGAAGGTCACGGCAAAGTAACCATTCAATTAGATGACAATGGTCTTGTTAAAAATGCTTTTTTGCATGTAGTAGAATTTAGAGGTTTTGAAAAATTTATACAAGGTCATCCTTATTGGGAAGTTCCTATTCTCGTTCAAAGATTGTGCGGTATTTGCCCGGTAAGTCATCACTTAGCAGCAGCAAAAGCTATTGATCAATTAGTAGGTGTCGATCCTAAAAATCTATCTTCCACAGCTACAAAACTGAGAAAATTATTACACTACGGACAAGTTTTTCAATCTCATGCATTACACTTTTTCTATTTAGCCTCACCAGATTTGCTTTTCGGTATTAATGCTCCAGCAGAAAAAAGAAATATTGTTGCTGTAGCTTCTGAAAATAAAGAGCTTGCCAAAAAAGGAATTTTGATGCGAAAATTTGGGCAAGAAATTATTCATGCTTTAACTGGAAAAAAAATTCACGGAACACTTGCGGTCCCTGGTGGTGTGCATAAAACTTTTACAAATGAAGAACGTAACTATTTTTTAAATGGAAAACAAATCCCGAATATAGATACAATGATTTCTTGGTCTGAAGAAGTAATCCTTTTTATGAAAAAATATCATCAAGAAAATAGAGAATGGATTGATAATTTCGCATCGTATCCTACAAATCATTTAGGCATAGTAGATAAAACTACCGGAGCTTTAGAATTATATGATGGAAATCTGCGCTCAATAGATTTTGAAGGAAATGAATTATTAAATATTGAAGATATTGATTATAGAAATCATTTTAAAGAAGCCGTTGAGCCTTGGTCCTATATGAAATTTCCATATATGACAACATATGGCAGAGAAGATGGCTGGAATAGAGTTGGACCTTTGGCAAGAATAAACACTTGTTCACACATAGATACACCTTTAGCTGAAAAAGAAAGACAACTATTTAAACTACAGACCAATAACAAACCTAATAATATGACCATGCACTCACATTGGGCTCGGTTAATTGAATTGCTGCATTGTGCTGAAAAAATAAAAGAATTATTACTTGATGATGATATTATGGGAACTGATTTAGTAATGAAAGGTATTCCTAGAAATAAAGGAATTGGTATTATTGAAGCTCCGAGAGGCACCTTAATTCATGAGTACCACATTGATGATAAGGGATTAATTACAAAATGTAATTTAATTGTTTCCACAACCCACAATAACGAAGCGTTAAACAAAGGCATTAGAACTGTTGCTCAAGATGTATTAAGTAATCAACTTGAAATTACTGAACCAATGCTAAATCAAATTGAAATGTCCATTAGGGCTTATGACCCTTGTTTAAGTTGTGCTACTCATGCACTGGGACAAATGCCATTAATTTTGCGATTAGAAGATAACCAAGGACATTTGATTCATGAAAAAATTAGATAACACCTTAATCATTGGAATAGGAAATAATACACGCCAAGATGACGGTCTTGGTTGGAGTTTCATAGAATTACTTGAAAAAAATAATTTCAATTCAAATAATTTGGTATACAAATATCAATTAATGGTTGAAGATGCAGAGCTCATTTCAAACTATTCAAATGTAGTTTTTGTTGATGCTTGTAAATCACCATTACCTAATGGATTTTCGATAGAACGTATTTATGCTTCAAAACAAGTTTCTTTTTCTACACATGAGGTTCCTCCAAATCAAATATTAAATTTATGCCAAACTGTATATAATAAAAACCCAGTTGCAACTTTAATTAAAATTCAAGGCTATGATTGGGATATTAAAATTGGGCTTACTAAAAAAGCATTAAATAATTTAACAAAAACTATTGCTAATTTTAAACTGTTAGATTTTTAAAATCATTAAATTTGCACTTTAATTTTCTTAAAATGCAAAAAGAATATATTCCAAAATTGTTTTCCCTTTTAAAACACGGAATATCTAAGGAAACTTTAATCAAAGACATTCTATCGGGTTTAATTGTAGGAATTGTAGCACTTCCTTTAGCAATTGCATTTGCAATAGCTTCTGGTGTTTCCCCCGAAAAAGGTATAATTACAGCTATTATTGCTGGACTAATTATTTCAGTTTTTGGAGGAAGTAGAGTTCAAATTGGAGGTCCAACAGGCGCATTTATTGTAATTGTTTATGGAATTGTTCAGCAATATGGTGTCGATGGACTTACCATTGCAACTTTTATGGCTGGTTTTATTATAATTATAATGGGCTTTGCTAAATTAGGGAATTATTTGAAATTTATTCCCTACTCACTAATTGTTGGTTTTACAAGCGGTATTGCACTCATTATATTTTCTTCTCAAATAAATGACTTTTTAGGACTTAATATTTCAAATGTACCTGCTGATTTTATTGATAAATGGATTGTTTATTTTAACAGTTTTAGTAAAATTAATTGGTACTCAGTAACAATTGCTGTATCCACCATTTTAATAACATTGTATTTTCAAAAAATAGTAAATAAACTTCCAGGTTCAATTATTGCTATTTTACTTGCAACTCTTATCGTTCAATATTTTAATATTCCAGTAGCTACTATAGAAAGTAATTATGGTGAAATTCCTAGCAGTATAAGCTTGCCTTCAATCCCAAAAGTAGATTTTGAGACTGTAAAAGCATTGATACAACCTGCATTTGCAATTGCCATTTTAGGAAGTATAGAATCATTACTTTCTGCGGTTGTTTCAGACTCTATGATTGGTGGTAAGCACCGTTCCAATATGGAATTAGTAGCACAAGGTGCCGCAAATATTTTTACCGCAATTTTTGGTGGAATTCCAGCAACTGGTGCTATTGCAAGAACAGCAACAAACGTTAAAAATGGTGGAAGAACTCCAATAGCAGGAATAGTTCATGCATTCATATTACTTGCAATTATGCTATTATTTGCACCTTATGCTAAACTAATACCAATGTCGTGCTTAGCAGGTATTTTAATTGTTGTTGCCTACCACATGAGCGAATGGAGGCAATTTAAATCCATTTTAAAAGGAAATAAAATGGATATTATTATTTTACTTACTACGTTTTTTTTAACAGTAATTTTCGACTTAATTATAGCTATTGAAATTGGAATTGTACTTGCGAGCCTTATGTTTATGAAAAGGATGAGTGAATCTATTCACGTTAAAAATATTTCTTCTGAAATTAAAAAAGGTGAACATCTTTTTGATGAAGAATTATCAAATTTACCAAAAGAAGTGTTGCTCTATGAAATAAATGGTCCTTTATTTTTTGGTGCTGCAAGACAATTTCAAGAAACAATTACAGCTTTTAATAAATATTATAAAGTAATTATAATAAGAATGCGTTATGTTCCAATTATTGATGCTACAGGCTTTCAAAGTTTAAAAGAAATAGTTAAAACATTTAAAGAAAGAGGAATACTTGTTATTCTTTCTGGTATTGGATCTGATTTAAATAAAAGTTTCAGAAAAAATAATATGTTTGAGATTATAGAAAGAAAATATATTGTTCCTGATATATCTAAAGCGATTACAAAAGCAAAAAAATATTTAGAAGAAAATACAGCTTAAGAAAGTTACCATACCTATTTTCTAAAATCATCATAATTTCTAAATTCACAAAAAATATCTAATACTAAGTATTCATATTTAAATTAATTATTATCTTCAACATCTAATTTTGAAGTCATATATTATGAAAAAGATAATATTTGTTATATTTCTACTATTCGTTTCAACACAACTATTTTCTCAAAGTAAAAATTTTACGCATCAGGATACTTTAAGAGGTTCTATCACAAAAGAACGAATTTGGTGGGATTTAAAACATTATGACTTGAGCATAAAAGTAAATCCGAATAAAAAGTTTCTATCTGGTAAAAATAGTATAACATATGAAGTTCTTGAAAGCTCTCAAATCATGCAAATTGATTTACAACAACCAATGAAGATTTCAAAAGTAATTCAAAATGAAAAAAAATTAGATTTTAAAAAAGATGGCTATTCTTATTTTATCAAACTTGAAAGCAAACAGCTAGAAGGTGCAATAAACGAAATAACTATATTTTTTAAAGGTAAACCAACAATTGCTGTCAATCCACCATGGGACGGCGGACTAACGTGGGAAAAAGATTCAAAAGGTATCGATTTTATTGCTACTTCTTGTCAAGGTGATGGCGCAAGCCTCTGGTGGCCTTGCAAAGATCATATGTATGATGAGCCCGAAAGTATGGCTATCAATATTACAGTTCCAAGTCATTTAATTAATGTTTCAAATGGTAGACTGAAAACCGTAACAGATAATAATGATGACACAAAAACATATCATTGGTATGTAAAAAATCCAATCAATAATTATGGGGTAAATATGAATATTGGAGATTATGCTCATTTTTCTGAAAAATATAATGGCGAAAATGGGATACTCGATTGTGATTATTATGTTTTAAAAGAAAACCTTGAAAAAGCAAAGCAACAATTTAAAGATGTACCCAAAATGTTAGAAGCTTTTGAACACTGGTTTGGCCCATATCCTTTTTATGAAGATAGTTATAAATTAGTTGAAGTTCCCTATTTAGGAATGGAACACCAAAGCTCTGTAACCTATGGAAATCAATATCAAAATGGCTATTTAGGCAGGGACTTAAGTAATACAGGTTGGGGGTTGAAATTCGATTTTATAATTATTCATGAATCAGGTCATGAGTGGTTTGCAAATAATATCACCAACAAAGATATTGCAGACATGTGGATTCATGAGAGTTTTACTGCCTATTCGGAAAACTTGTTTTTAGATTATCATTTTGGAAAATTAGCAAGTAGTGAATATGTAATTGGAACTAGACAAAGTATTCAAAATGATAGACCTATAATTGGAAAATACAACGTAAATCATGCTGGCTCTGGAGATATGTATTATAAAGGAGCAAATATGTTGCATACATTAAGACAGTTGATAGAAGATGATGAGAAGTGGCGCCAAATTCTTAGAGGTTTAAATGCTGAGTTTTATCATCAAACAGTAACCACTCAACAAATTGAAAACTACTTAAGCGAGAAAACTAAAATTAATCTTACCGCTTTTTTCAATCAGTATTTACGAGATACAAGAATTCCTACACTTGAATATAAAATTAATGATAACCAATTAACTTATAGATGGATACATATTGTAAACGATTTTGATATGCCTATAAAAGTTTCTATCAATTCGTCTGAAAAATGGATTTTCCCATCAAAAGAATGGAAAGAATTAAAAGTTAATTCATCTATAAGAGGCTTTAAAATAGATGAAAATTTTTATGTAGAATCAAAACATTTAAATTAGTTCCCAAACGCTGTTAAAACTAATTTTCTAGAACCACCATAATCTCTATGTTCACACAAATAAATGCCTTGCCAAGTTCCTAAATTTAATTTACCATTTGATATTGGTATTTGAATTGAACTACCTAAAATAGAAGACTTCAAATGAGCTGGCATATCATCTGCACCTTCATAAGTATGCTTAAAATAGGACGAATTTTCAGGAACAATTTCATTAAAATGACTTTCAAAATCTTCTCTTACCGTGGCATCAGCATTTTCATTTATAGTTAAACTTGCCGATGTATGTTTGATAAAAACCTGTAATTGCCCTATTGAAATTTTTGAAATTTCAGGAATTTCTTTAATTATTTCTCTAGTAATCAAATGAAAACCTCTAACAAACGGTTTAAGTATAATTTCTTTTTGATAAAAATTCATATCATATTAAGTTGTAGCAACATTAACAATTTCATCCGCAATGGCCATACATGCAGTTGCCGCCGGTGACGGTGCGTTTATCACGTGAATATTACTGTTGTGCTTCATAATTTTAAAATCATCAACCATATTACCTTCATAATCTATTGCTTGGGCTCTAACACCAGCTCTTGCAGGCATTACATCATTTACTGTTATTCCAGGCATCATTTTTTGCAAAGCCTTTACAAATAATCGTTTAGAAAATGCCCTTTTATACTCATCAATACCTTTGCGCCAATGCTTTCCAAAAAGTTTCCAAGTCCCTGCATATGTCAATGCTTCATAAGTATCTATTAAACTAAAACTTGTTCTCGAATAGCCTTCCCTTTTAAAAGTAAAAACGGCATTTGGTCCACATTCTACTCCACCATTTATCATTCGTGTAAAATGTACGCCCAAAAATGGAAACTTCACATCTGGTACAGGATACACAAGATTGTTAATTTTATGGGCGGCTTCAGGTTTCAATTCAAAATAATCACCCCTAAAACCAACAATATGCATGTCTAATTTTAAATCATCTTTTTCTGCAATTCTATCTGAATGCAAACCCGTGCAAAAAATAACTTTTGGAGTAGTGAAATCACCTTTTGATGTTTGAAGTGTAGCACTATTTTCAGTTGAAATTACTTTCTCGACTTTGCAAGAAGATATCAACTCACTTTTAGAATTAATTTTTGAAATTTGATCTATAAACGTTTTTGAAACACCTACATAATCTATGATACCAGCCGTTGGAACCCAAATCGCTTTTATTCCCTCAATAAAAGGTTCTTTTTCTTTCAATTCTTCAGAAGACAAAAAACAAATTCCTTCAGTTCCATTTTTAATTCCTCTTTCAAAAATAGCATCTAATACAGGAATTTCCTCTTTTGAAGTTGCTACAATTACTTTTCCGCAAACATCATGATTCACATTAAATTCTTTTGCAAATTTAACCAGTTGAGACCTTCCATTATTACAATTTAAAGCTTTATAAGAACTAGGTTTATAGTAAATCCCAGAATGAATTACACCTGAGTTTCTCCCCGTTTGATGCAAACCAATTTCAGCTTCTTTTTCTAATATTGCTATGGATTTACTTGGATATTTTAACTGTAATTTATAAGCCGTTGCTGTTCCAACAATACCTGCTCCAACAACTATAAAATCATATTCTTTATTTGACATACTTTGACCCTTTCATAAAGCTTAAAGTTACAAAACCTGCTATAAAAAAGACAGCTAAAATTAATATAAATAAACGTAATGAACTTGTAAAGGATGTTACAATTCCTGCCAATGTCATACCAAAAACGATAGCAATCTTCTCAGTAACATCATAAAAACTGAAATACGTGGCGTGATCTTGTGTTGTATCTGGTATTAACTTCGAATACGTAGATCTAGATAATGTTTGAATTGCTCCTAAAACCAATCCTATAAAACCACCAAGCGCATAAAATTTAATATAAACATTGGGATCTTCTCTATGCAAAGTATAAGCTCCCATGCAAGCTACACTCCAAATTAAAATAGTAATTTTTAATGCCTTAATATTCCCGATTTTTTCAGATAATCTTGAAAAAAGAAACGCTCCTACTACACCAACCAGTTGAATTAATAATATTGTAATTATTAAATTACTCGTTTCCAACCCTAAATCTTTAGTTCCAAATACAGAAGCTAATAATATAACGGTTTGTACCCCAATACTATATAAAAAAAATGAAATCAATAATATTTTCAATTGACTTTGTGTTTTTATTTCTTGAAGTACTATTTTAAGTTCTCGATAACCTTTAAAAATAAAATCTTTTTCGGGTTTTCTTTTAAATGGGTTATTTGGTAAACGACTAAAAGTTACTTGCGCAAAACCTAACCACCAAATTCCAACTGTAAGAAATGAGACTCTTGCAGGAAATGTAGTATCTGTAATTCCATACATTTCAGGTTTCATAACCATAGAAAGGTTAAATCCTAATAACAAAATTGAACCAATATATCCTAGCATAAAACCTCGAGCACTAACTCTATCATGGTCTTTTGGTTCTGCGACCTCTGGTAAATAGGCATTATAAAAAACAATACTTCCCCAAAAACCAATACTAGCTAAAATTGTAAATAAGATTCCAACCCAAATTGTTTCTTTTCCTGTAAAAAAATAAAGTGACATTACTGAAAACGAGCCCAAAAAACAGAAAAATTGCATAAATTTCTTTTTGTTCCCCGTGTAATCTGCAATGGCAGATAGAATTGGAGATAGAAATGCAACTACTAAAAATGAAAAACCTAATGCATATGAATACAAGGTTGTATTGTGCCAGTTAGTTCCAAATAATTGAACAATACCTCCTTCCCCACTTGTAATCGATTCATAATAAATAGGAAAAACAGCAGTACCTATCACTAAAGAGTATACCGAGTTTGCCCAATCGTAAAATGCCCAACCATTAATTAATTTTTTATCGCCTTTTTTTAACATATTCTATCACATAAAAAACCGTTCTCATAAGTGAGAACGGTTTACAATATAGTGCAATTATTTTTTTTACTAAAATGACTTTACTAATAACTATTGAACTCCATATTTTTTAGCTTGCTCAATTGCCGTTGGCAAATATGCTCTAAGATTTTTAACACGTGATTCATTTGATGGGTGTGTACTTAAAAACTCCGGTGGAGCCTGACCTCCTGCTCTTTGCCCCATTCGAATCCAAACATTTACTGCTTCTTCAGGTTTATAACCTGCCATAATCATAAATACCATACCTAGCTTGTCAGCTTCTGTTTCGTGAGTTCTGCTATATGCTAGCATCCCAACAGTAGATCCCACTCCATAAACAGTATTCCATAAAGCTCTTGTTTTTGGATCTTTATTATTAGTCCCAATAGCCACTGCTATACCTCCTAATTGCTGTCCATAAGCGCTTGTCATTCTTTCTTGACCGTGCTTTGCAAACGCGTGGGCAACTTCGTGACCCATTACAGCAGCAATTCCATCAGTGTTATCGCAAATTGGCAAAATTCCTGTATAAAAAACAACCTTCCCTCCTGGCATACACCAAGCATTTACAGTTTCATCATCAATTAAATTAAATTCCCAGCGATAGCTATCAGCTTCAGAAACCATTCCATTGGCACGCATAAATTTATCTACAGCTTTTGAAATATTCATACCAACATCTTGAATTTCATTGGTCATTTTTACATTTGAGGAAATTTTATTTTCTTTCAAAAACCCTTCATATTGAGCAAAACTAGCTGGCAAAATTTGAGCATCGCTTACTAAATTTACTCTTTTTCTACCTGTAATTGGTACTGTACTGCAGCTTACAATAAAAAGAAATAGGACGCCTAATGTTATTATTTTTTTCATTTCTTAGTTTTTTAAAAAATTCTATTTTTATAAAGTTACAAATTCTATCTTTAGCCACAAATATAAAAGATTAAATGACTAATTCGAAAACTTCAAACACGAATCCCAAAAATGCTGTTCAAAAAATACCCTCATCTATAATTTACACAGGAAAAATACTACAATTTATTGCCCCACCATTGGCAACGTCATTTGCAATTAAACTATTCCAAACCCCAATAAGATTTCAAACTCCTGAGCGTGAAAAAATGATGGCAAAAAGTGCTCAAAAAGAGTTAATCTTTATCCCTGAATTGAACAAATCAGTAATGGTTTATAGCTATGGATATTCAAAAAGAAAAGTATTGTTAATTCACGGCTGGTCAGGAAGAGGTACACAATTATATAAAATTGCTGACAGGTTATTAGAACAAGGGTTTATGACTGTTAGCTTTGATGGGCCAGCTCATGGCGAATCTTCTGGTAAAACTACTATGATGCATGAATTTATAAAAACTACAAAAATAATTGAAGAAAAATATGGGCCATTTGAAGTTGCAATCGGACATTCATTAGGTGGTATGAGTGTATTAAATAGTGTAAAACAAGGCTTATCTATAAAAAAAGCAATTATTATTGGAGCTGGTGATATAATTACGGATATTATTTATGATTTTGTTCATAAATTAGATATGAATACAAAAATGGTTCAAAGAATAAAAAAGAAATTCTTTACTAAATTTAATGAAGATATTGATAATTATTCAGCTAGTGTAGCTGCTAAAGAAATACTAATTCCAGTATTGGTAATTCATGATACAGAAGATTATGATGTTCCTGTAAGTTGTGCCCATAATATTCGTCAAAACTTACAAAATGGTGAACTTTTAATTACAAACGGGTTAGGACACAGACGTATATTAAAAGATAAGCAGGTTATAAATCGAATTATAAACTTTATAAATAGAACGTATTAATATGAAAAAAATAATGTTAACTTTATTTGTATTAGCAACTTTTCAAAGTTATTCTCAACAAAAAACAAACAAAAAAATGATTAAAAAAGTGACCAAAACTGAAGAAGAGTGGAAGAAAGAATTAACACCTCAACAATTTTTTGTTTTACGTCAAAAAGGAACAGATGCGCCAAGTGAAGGTGGGTTAACTGCTCATTTTGAAAAAGGAACCTATCACTGTGCAGCTTGTGATGCGCAATTATTTGAATCAAATAGTAAATTTGAATCGCACTGTGGTTGGCCATCATTTGATGATGCTATTGAAGGAACTGTAAATTTTGTTTTAGATAAAAGCCATGGGATGATAAGGACTGAAATAATTTGCGCGTCTTGTGATGGACATTTAGGACATATATTTAACGATGGACCAAAAGAAACTACTGGACAACGCTATTGTGTTAATACAACTTCTATAACATTTGTGAAAGAAGAAAAGTAGATTAACATCTAAATTAGATTCAAGCTTATAATCAACATAAAGCTAACTGTCATAGTATTAAAAAAGCAGCACTTTGACTGAAATATAAGTGCTGTTTTTTATTCTAACTATATATTAAAATATCTAAGTTTATTGCTTAACTTTAATATATCAACCTTAGGTTTCCAAACTTAAAAATTGACTATCAGCTCCAATTATTATCATTTTTTTCATTTTGCTTTCATAAAATTTATGGAAATCTTCAACAATTTTATCAGGTAGATTGTAATTATTATTACTATCACCTTTTCAAAAAAATTTGATAACATTTTAGTATATTTGCATTTCTAAAAAACGAAGATAGATTCTATGTTTAATAATTTAAGTGAAAAATTAGATAAAGCCTTTCATGTACTGAAAGGACACGGAAAAATAACCGAAGTAAATGTTGCCGAAACATTAAAAGAGGTTCGAAGAGCTCTTTTAGATGCCGATGTTAACTTTAAAATTGCTAAAAACTTTACTACTATTGTAAAAGAGAAAGCACTAGGTCAAGATGTATTGACAACGCTGAATCCTGGGCAATTAATGGTTAAACTTGTAAAAGATGAATTAACAAGTTTAATGGGAGGCGAAACTGTTGGAATTAATCTTTCAGGTACACCAACTATTATTTTAATGTCTGGTTTACAAGGTTCTGGTAAAACAACCTTTTCGGGTAAACTTGCTAATTACTTAAAAACAAAAAAGTCAAAACAAGTTTTATTGGTTGGTTGTGATGTATATCGTCCAGCAGCAATAAATCAATTACAAGTTGTTGGAGAACAAATTGGAGTTGAAGTTTATGCGGAAGTTGGAAATCAAAACCCTGTTGAAATTTCGCAAAATGCATTAAAGCATGCAAAAGCAACAGGTAAAAATGTAGTTATTATTGATACAGCTGGTCGTTTAGCTGTAGATGAAGAAATGATGACTGAAATTTCTAACATTCACAAAGCTGTAAACCCACAAGAGACATTATTTGTTGTGGATTCTATGACAGGGCAAGATGCTGTAAATACAGCTAAAGCCTTTAATGACATCTTAAATTTTGAAGGAGTTGTTTTAACAAAACTAGATGGTGATACTCGAGGTGGTGCTGCTTTATCCATAAAATCGGTTGTTAACAAACCCATTAAGTTTATTGGTACTGGTGAAAAAATGGAAGCAATTGATGTTTTCCATCCAAACCGTATGGCTGATCGTATTTTGGGAATGGGTGATGTAGTGTCATTAGTTGAGCGAGCCCAAGAGCAATACGATGAAGAAGAAGCCCGTAAAATTCAAAAGAAGATTGCAAAAAATCAATTCGGTTTTGATGATTTCCTGAAGCAAATTCAGCAAATTAAAAAAATGGGTAATATGAAAGATTTGATGGGTATGATTCCTGGAGCAGGAAAAATGATGAAAGATGTTGATATTGATGATGATGCTTTTAAAGGTATTGAGGCTATTATTCATTCTATGACTCCTTTGGAAAGAGCTGAGCCAAAAACTATAAATGCGAGTAGAAAAAAGAGAATTGCAAAAGGTAGTGGAACAACTATACAAGATGTAAATCAATTGCTAAAACAATTTACTCAAATGAGTAAAATGATGAAAATGATGCAAGGTGGTGGTGGCAGACAAATGATGCAAATGATGAAAGGAATGGGGAAATAGTTGGCAGTATGCATTTTACAGTTGCAGTTGGCAGCATTTTTTTAATTAAATTTATAATAATTAACAATGAGTTTCAAAAAGTTACTTGCATATCAAAAAGCATTTGAACTTTCAATGGAAATATTTGAGTTATCAAAATCGTTTCCAAAAGAAGAAACTTATTCATTAACAGATCAAGTTAGAAGAAGTTCAAGATCAGTTTGTGCTAATATTGCTGAAGCATATCGAAAAAGATTATATCCAAAACACTTTATTAGTAAACTATCAGATTCAGATAGTGAAAATTCTGAAACACAAGTTTGGATTGACTTTTCATTTTCTTGCAATTATATTAATTCTGAACAACAACAAAAATTATCAACTAAAAGTATTGAAGTTGGAAAACTAATTAACTATATGATTAATTTTCCTGAAAAGTTCGGTGTAAAACTGTAAACTGAAACTGATTTACTGTAAACTATATAAAATGATTTTACTAGACGGAAAAAAAACATCAGCAGATTTAAAAGTTGAAATTGCTGCATCTGTGAAAAAACTAACAGCTGAAGGGAAAAAAACACCACATTTAGCCGCTATTTTAGTTGGGAGTGATGGTGCGAGTATGACCTATGTTAATGCGAAAGTAAAAGCTTGTGAATTGGTTGGTTTCAATTCAACTCTAATTGAACTTCCTGAGGAGACTACTGAAGAAAAATTATTGCAGGAGATTCACAATTTAAATACTAATAACGACATTGATGGTTTTATAGTTCAATTACCTTTGCCTAAACATATTGATGAGCAAAAAGTATTAAATGCTGTAAACCCAGATAAAGATGTAGATGGTTTTCACCCTACAAACGTTGGTAGAATGGCTTTAGACATGCCTTGCTTTTTACCTGCAACTCCTTTTGGAATTTTAGAATTATTAGAACGCTACAATGTTGAAACATCAGGAAAACATGTTGTTGTAATTGGAAGAAGCCATATAGTTGGTAGACCAATGAGTATTTTAATGAGTCAAAAAAGAAAAGCCGGTAATGCAACCGTTACTGTGGCACATAGTAGGACTAAAAACATGAAGGAATTAACATTACAAGCCGATATTATTGTTGCTGCGCTTGGAATTCCAGAGTTTTTAACTGGTGATATGGTTAAAGATGGTGTTACAATTATTGATGTTGGAATTACTCGTGTTGAAGATTCAACAAAAAAACGTGGTTACCGTTTAGCTGGTGATGTACATTTTGAAAGTGTATTTCCAAAGTCTGCTTATATAACGCCAGTTCCTGGTGGCGTTGGACCAATGACTATTGCAATGCTTATGAAAAATACCTTGCTAGCTTGTGAAAGAAAATAATTAGTTTTTTTTAGTAAATGATTTATTTATTCATTTTACTAAACTTCTTTTCTAGAAAAAAATTAAGATTTATAAAGTATGGCAACCAAATATTAGTTGCCATACTTTTTTAAAATGATACTAGAAAAATTCTAAATTTATTTGGCAAATAACTGACCCATATCTTTAAAGGATTTAAACTCTAAGGCATTACCTGCTGGATCTAAAAAAAACATAGTAGCTTGTTCCCCAACTTCACCTTTGAATCTAATATATGGTTCAATAATAAATTCAATTTCTTTCGATTTTAGATGTGCAGCAAATTTTTGAAACACATCCCACTCCAAAACTACACCATAGTGCGGTACTGGCACATTTTTACCATCAACTGGGTTAGTATGTAATTCTTCCAACTCAGATTTTGGCTTATAATGTATCACTAATTGATGACCAAAAAAGTTAAAATCCACCCAATGCTCACTACTTCTTCCTTCAGTGCATCCAATTACTTCATTATAAAATTTTCTGCATACTGCTAAATTATGCACTGGAATTGCTAAATGGAATGGCTGTATATTTTTCATTCTTCTCTATTTACTAAACCAACAGAAAACGCAGGTAAACAAACTGCTAAATACTCACACTCTTCTTCAAAAGGATTTGCATATTGAATTCTTACTCCCTTTTCAATTTTAATTGATTGACCTGCTTCTAAAACAATTTTTTCGCCTTCTATAATTATTTGTTTTTTACCTCTAATTATGTAAGTGTATTCATCAAAATTAGGGGTTTGAAAAGGTTCACTCCATCCTGGTGGAGCTATCATATGAGCTAAACTTAACTCACCATTATCTGTTGTATGACCAAAATGCTCTTCAATCAATTTACCATCTGCAGTTGGAATTACAAATGGCTCTTTTTGTATTCTATATTTCTTCATGTTTCAAATTTATAAATTATTAATGAAATCAACGATACGAATTTAAAATCATATTCTATAAAAAAACCATTTTAAAATCGTAAATTAGAGAGACAATTAGCAACCATAACTTGAAATAAATTTTAATTTAATTCAACTGAGATGAAACTAACATTTTTAGGAGGTGCAGGAACTGTAACTGGCTCTAAAGTTCTACTAGAGAGCAATTACACAAAAATACTAATAGATTGTGGATTATTTCAAGGTTTAAAAGAATTGCGTTTAAAAAATTGGGACACTCTCCCTATAAACTTAAATGAATTAAACTTGGTTATATTATCACATGCTCATTTAGATCACTCTGGATATATTCCAATATTGATTAAAAATGGTTATAAAGGAAAAATTTATTGTACAAAAGCAACAAAAGACTTAACTAAAATAATTTTATTAGATAGTGGGAAAATACAACAGGAAGATGCTGAGCGCGCCAATAAATATAAATACTCCAAGCATCAACAAGCAAATCCATTATACACTGTTAATGATGCTATAATATCTTTAAATCATTTCGAAACATTCGAACCAAATGAATGGCATACTTTTAATGATTCCATTAAATTCAAATTTATAAATAGCGGCCATATACTAGGTAGTGTATTCATTCTTTTAGATGTTAACGGAGAAATATTTGTTTTCTCTGGCGATATTGGGAGAAAGAAACCAATACTTTTGCCACAGTATGAATATATAGAAAAAGCAGATTATGTAGTAATTGAATCTACATATGGAAATAGGTTTCATAAAAATATTTCAATTTTAGATGAACTTCTTAGATATATAAAACTTACATTTTCCAAACAGGGAACTTTAATAATACCAACTTTTTCTGTAGAAAGAGCACAAGAAATTATTTATTTATTAAGTATTTTAAAGAGGCAGAATAAATTACCTAAAATTCCAGTTTACCTAGATAGTCCTATGGGTGTTAATGCAACTGAAGTATATTATTCACATACAAAAAATCATACATTAACAAGCGAAGATATTAATAGTATGCAAGCAACTGTTCAATTAATTAGTGATGTAAATACTTCTAAAAGTATTGTAAACGATAACAATCCGAAAATTGTACTAGCTGGAAGTGGCATGATAACAGGAGGAAGAGTTTTACATTATTTGGACAAATGTATTGAAGATGCTAAAAATAGTATCTTAATTGTAGGTTATCAGGCTTTAGGGACTCGCGGTAGATCCTTAATTTCTGGTGATTCAGAGATTAAATTTTTTGGAAGGTATTATAAAATTAACGCTGAAGTATTTAAAATAAATGCTTTTTCTGGACACGCAGATCAAAGTGAATTATTAGATTGGCTGCAACATTTTAAAACCCCTCCTAAATTATTATTTATTAATCACGGAGAGCCACACCAAAGCCAAGCGCTAAGCACTAAAATAAAGACAACGCTCAATTGGAAATGCACCGTTGCAAAAATGAATAAAGATTATTATTTAAACTAGATAACTATAAATTAAAAAAGCAGCCATTTGGCTGCTTTTTTAACTATAATTTTTTAACGTTTTTAACTTTTTGCTTGGTTAAAGCTAAATCAATTACTTCTTTCATCTCTGAAACATAATTAAATTTTAATCCAGTTAAATAGGATGCTTTAATTTCCTCAACATCCTTTCTATTCTCTTCAGAAAGAATTAATTCTTTAATATTGGCACGCTTTGCTGCTAATATTTTTTCTTTAATTCCTCCAACTGGCAAAACTTTACCTCTCAAAGTAATTTCTCCAGTCATTGCTAGTTTTGATTTTACTTTACGTTGTGTAAAAACTGATACTAAAGAAGTTAACATTGTAATTCCTGCACTTGGACCGTCCTTTGGAGTTGCTCCTTCAGGGACGTGAATATGTACTTTATACTCATCTAACCATTTATTTTCAATACCAAAATCACTTGCGTTAGCTCTAATGTATTCCATAGCAATAGTAGCCGACTCCTTCATTACCTTACCTAAATTACCCGTAATTGAAAGTCCTTTTCCTTTGGAAATAATAGATTCAATAAATAAAATATCACCACCAACACTAGTCCAAGCTAAGCCAGTAACTACCCCTGCAACATCATTACTTTCGTACTTATCACGTTCTAAATGTGACGGACCTAATACTTTTTCAATAGTCTCTATAGAAATTTTAGTATCATATTCCTCTTCCATTGCAATTGATTTTGCTCCAAAACGAACCATTTTTGCAATTTGCTTTTCTAAACCTCTAACACCTGATTCACGTGTATACGCAACTACTATTTTTTCCAATTGTTTTTTACCTATTTGAAGATGTTCTGAAGTTAATCCATGCTCTTTTAGCTGTTTTGGTAATAAATGACGTTTTGCTATTTCAACTTTTTCTTCAACGGTGTAACCTGAAACATTTATAATTTCCATTCTATCACGTAACGCCCAAGGAATTGTTGATAGACTATTTGCCGTTGCAATAAAAAGTATTTTAGAAAGGTCGTAATCCTTTTCCAAGTAATTATCGTAAAAAGCCGTATTCTGCTCTGGGTCAAGTACTTCTAACATTGCTGAAGATGGATCTCCGTTATGACTTGAAGATGCCAATTTATCAATTTCATCTAATACAAATACAGGATTGGATGTACCCGCCTTTTTAATGTCTTTAATAATTCGGCCAGGCATAGCTCCAATATAGGTCTTTCTATGCCCACGTATTTCAGCTTCATCACGAACACCACCTAATGACATACGAACATATTTTCTTCCCAATGCTTCTGCAATTGATTTTCCTAAAGAAGTTTTACCAACACCTGGAGGTCCATACAAACAAATTATAGGTGATTTCATATCACCTTTTAATTTTAAAACGGCTAAATGCTCAATAATACGTTCCTTTACTTTTTCTAATCCGAAATGATCTCTATCTAATATTTTTTGAGCTCTCTTTAAATCGAATTTATCTTCAGAATATTCATTCCATGGTAATTCTAATAGTAAATCCAAATAATTACGCTGAACTGAATATTCTGCAGCTTGAGGATTCATTCGCTTTAAACGGCCTAATTCTTTATCAAAAGTTTCTTGAATATCTTTATTCCACTTTTTAGTTTTAGACTTTATACGCATTTCTTCGAGCTCTTCATCATACGAAACACCACCTAGTTCTTCTTGAATTATTTTGAGTTGCTGATGTAAATAATATTCACGTTGCTGTTGATCCATATCTGAACGCGTTTTAGATTGAATATCACTTCTTAATTCTAAACGCTGCAATTCAGCATCCATCTTTTTTAATGTTAGTAAAGCCCTCTCTTTTAAATTTGTGGTTTCTAATAATTCTTGCTTTTCCTCCACTTTTAAATTCATGTTTGAAGAAACAAAATTTATTAAAAACGGTTTGCTTTCAATATTTTTTATAGCAAAAGAAGCTTCTGAAGGTAAATTTGGGTTTTCTTTAATAATACGTACGGCCATTTCCTTAATTGAATCAATAATAGCTTCAAATTCAGGCTCTTTCTCTTCTCCTCTATCTTCAACTCTTGGTTTTGCTGTAGCTTGAATATAGGGTTCTTCCTGTACAAAAGTATCAACTTCAAATCGTTTTTTTCCTTGAATAATTACCGTTGTATTACCATCAGGCATTTTTAAAACTCTTAAAATTCTAGCAACAGTTCCAACTTTATGAATATCATTTACTGTTGGATCCTCAACGCTTTCATTTTTTTGAGCTACTACCCCAATAATTTTATTTCCTTTATTTGCGTCTTTAATTAACTGTATAGACTTATCTCGCCCTGCGGTAATAGGAATTACAACACCTGGAAATAAAACCGTATTTCTTAAAGGTAATATAGGTAAAACTTCAGGAACCTCTTCTTTGTTTATTTCCTCTTCGTCTTCAGGAGTCATTAATGGTATTAAATCTGCATCTTCATCTAAAATATGCTGTAATGACATATTGTCTAAATTTAAAAATTTTGAATCGCTCATAGTCTGTATAGGGACATTTTGTCATAAATAATTTCTATAAAATAGAAGTTATATCAACAAAATTAATTTATTTTTCTGATTATCAATATATTACTTGTATAATTCATATACATTCATCTATTAAATTTCAATTGTTATGCCAATTAAGTGGAAACTTATTACTATTTTTTTTTAGTAATTTTAAATAAAACTGTAACAGTTCATAAATAGTCAAGTCTTTTTAGTAGAATTTAGTTTTTGAAAACAGAAAATCAGCATATCAACCAACTATTAGATCGTTGTAAACGAGGTGATAAAACTGCCCAATTTACAATTTACAAACAATATTATAGAGCTATGTTTAATGCGGCTTTGAGAATTATAAACGATAGTTTTGAAGCAGAAGATATTATGCAAGATTCATTTTTAGCAGCGTTTACAAAATTAGATTCATTTAGCGGAACTGTAACTTTTGGAGCTTGGCTTAAAAGAATTGTCATAAATAATAGTTTAACAGCTTTAAAAAATAAAAATAAATTAGATATTGTTTCACTTGAAAAAGTAACCCCAAAGGAAGTTGAAGAAGACGAAGTGAAACCAGATTATAATTTACTTAAAGCTAATGATATTTTAAACAAAGTTTCACAGCTAAAAAATAATTACAAAGTAGCAATTACCCTTAATTTAATTGAAGGGTACGATTATGAGGAAATCGCGCAAATTATGGATATAAGTTATGAAAATAGCAGAACAACAGTATCACGAGCAAAAAATAAATTAAGACAACTTTTATCTCAATAACATGAAAGATAATTTAGAACATATATTTAAAAATCTAGAAAATCAATTTGATCTTGAAGAACCTTCTATTGGACACTTTAATAGATTTGAAGCTAGATTGAATAAAACAACAACACCAAAGAAAAACTTTAAATTATTTTCATATGTAGCAGTAGCGGCATCAATAGTTTTATTATTTGGGGTTTGGTTAGGAACTTCATTTTCAAGTTCTGGAATGGAATTAGCAACTATTTCTCCTGAAATGCAAGAAACTCAAAGCTATTTTGTTTCAGTAATCAAAAATGAACTTGCAACTATTGAAAATGAACGAAACAATGATACTGAGCAGCTCATTAATGATGCTCTTTTACAAATAAACAAACTCGAAGATCAATACAGTAAACTTACATTAGAGCTTAAAGAAAGTACTGAAGATAAGCGAATCATTTACGCTATGATTTCAAATTTTCAACAACGTATTGATGTATTACAAAGTCTATTAATACAAATAGAGGATTTAAAACAACTAAAAACACAAAACAATGAAAAATATGTATAAAATAGTATTAATTCTTTTCTTAATACCTCTTACAATGTCTGCAACTGGTGGCGAAGGAAAATATACCGAAAACAAAGTTATTACAAAAGAATTTAATGTAAATAATAACGCCACTTTAGCAATTTCTAACAAGTATGGTAACATTGATGTGGTTTCGTGGAGCGAAAATAAAATTACTATTAGGGTTCGTATTACAACTAATGGAGACGACGAGGATAAAGTAAAAAACCGTTTAGAGCAAATTGATGTAGAATTTGAATCAAGTTCAAATAATGTGTCCGCGAAAACAATTATTGAAAAAACTTCAAGTTCTTGGAATTTATGGGGGAAGAAAAACAATGTAAGTATGCAAATTAATTATACTATTAAAATGCCTATTACTAATAATGTTAATCTCTCAAACGATTATGGTGAAATTAGCTTAGATAAATTGGAAGGGGCTGCAAAAATTAATTGTGACTACGGAAGATTAAATATTGGCGAATTATTAAATTCTGACAATAAAATTAACATTGATTACACAAACAAATCAACTATTGACTTTATGAAAGATGGTGAAATTAATGCTGATTATTCAACACTACATGTTGAAAGATCTGGTAGAACTAAATTAAATGCTGATTATTCACACATTTCATTCAAAATGGTAGCCACTCTAAATTATAGCTGTGATTATGGAGATTTAAAAATTGAAGATTGTGGAAATTTAGTTGGAAATAGTGACTATATGCACACTACTGTTGAAAAATTAAGAGGTACTGGTGATTTTAAATCAGATTATGGTTCTATAAAAATTAATGAGCTTGGTGATAATTTTAAAAGTATAGATGTTTCATCTTCCTATACACATATAAAATTTGGTATAAAACCTTCCACATCATTTAATATTAATGCTTCATTGAGTTACGGTAATTTGAAATATGGAAATGGGTTTACCTTCACCAAAGAAATAAAAAAGAATTCTTCAAACCAGTATGAAGGTTACTATGGAACTTCTAATTCAGGTAGTAATATTACGATAAAAACTAGTTACGGAAATGTAACCTTTACAAATAACTAATAAAGTATAAACAAAACAGCAACATGAAAAAATTACTAACAAGTATCGTAGCTTTACTTATTATAAGCACTAATATAAATGCACAGTTCTTTACAAAAAAAATTAAAGGAAATGGTGATATTATAACAAAAACAAGAACTGTTTCTAATTACGAAAAAATTGGAATAGCAGGTGCTTTTGATGTAAAGTTATTTAAAGGAAACGAAGGTGAAATAACTATTAAAGCTGATGAAAATTTAATGGAGTATATAATAACCGAAGTAAAGAATGGTGACTTAAAAATTAAGACTAAAAAAGGTTACAATATTAGAGGAACTAAAACAATTTTAATTTCAGTCCCTTTTGATGATATTTCTGCGGTTTCGCTTGCTGGCTCTGGAGATGTTTATTCTGATGATGTTATAGATACCAAAAATTTAAAATTAAGTTTAGCTGGTTCTGGAGATTTTAACTTAGCCGTTTCAACAAAAAATCTAAGTTCATCAATTGCAGGTTCTGGAGATATTACGCTAAAAGGAGATTCTGATGAATTTAATTGCAGTATTGCAGGTTCTGGGAATATTAATGCATATGATTTAACTGCTAAAATAGCTACAGCTAAAATTTCAGGTTCTGGAAATGTTAAAGTTCATGCTATTGAGGAAATCCAAGCAAAATCTGCAGGATCAGGAAATATTTATTACATAGGAAATCCTAGTGTGGAAAAAACTACTTCAGTTGGTTCTGGTTCAATTATAAATAAAAATTAAAAGCTCATTAAAAAAATTCCATTGAATTCAATGGGATTTTTTTTAAAAATTTCTATATTTTTTAGTAATTTCAAAAACGTGTTCTAAAATACGTTGTTCTTTCTCATCAAACAACTCATTTTTACGCTTCATCACTAAATTTGCTGTCTCACAAGCCTTATTTATTTGATAAGTAGTAAACCCAGATGCCCCACCCCAACTAAAAGAAGGGATAAAATTACGTGGAAAATTACTTCCATAAATATTTGAACTAACACCTACTACCGTTCCCGTATTAAACATAGTATTTATAGCACTTTTAGAATGATCACCCATAATTAAACCGCAAAATTGCAATCCTGTTTTATCAAAACCTTCAGTTTCATAATTCCACAATCTAACTTCAGCATAATTATTTTTTAAGTTAGAATTATTTGTATCTGCACCAATATTACACCACTCACCTATCACAGCATTTCCAAGATAACCTTCATGTCCTTTACTAGAGTTTCCAAATAAGACCACGTTGTTCACTTCTCCACCAATTTTACATTTTGGGCCTAATGTAGTTGCTCCATATACTTTTGATCCCATTTTTAATACGGAATGCTGCCCCATAGCAAAAGGTCCGCGTATTAAGCTACCTTCCATAATTAAAGTATCCCTACCAATATAAATTGGGCCAGTACTGGCATTTAAAACTGAAAATAAAATTTCAGCCCCTTCTTCTATAAAAATGTTTGCTTTATTTATATACTGTACACCTTCTGGTATTGGTTGTGATTTTCTTCCTTCAGTTAATAACTCAAAATCATCACTAATTGCCTGATCATTGAATAAAAAGATATCCCAAGTATTTTTGATTTGGAGCACATCAAAAACAAAATCAATTGACTCATAATTATCAAAATTTACTTCCTCTTGACTCTCTTTTGTAAAAAAAGCAACAACTTCATCATTTTTAAAAATGGCTTGATTTTCTTTTAATTTTTTAACTTCATTTATCAATGCTTTTGTAGGTAAAAAAGAAGCATTAATCATTACATTATTTTCTAATTCTACCATCGGGTATTTTTCTTCTAAATACTCCTCAGTTAATGTAGTTGTAGTAAAACCTAAATATTTTTCCCATTTTTCACGAATTGTTAATATTCCAATTCGTATATCTGCAACGGGCCTAGTATAGGTAAATGGTAAAAGCGCCTTCCGAACTGTTCCATCAAATAAAATATAATTCATTTCAAAAATAATTTAAGCAAATGTACAGCAAGTTTTAGGGATGTCAAACTTAAAAAAAAGTGTTTTATATAATTTTCTTTCTTTTTAAATAAGTGTCAATATTATCAGCTGTATCGAAACAAGCGCTTACTGAATTAATTTCAGAGCAGTATCGAGAGTCTATTGCTTCATTTTTACATCCTATCGCTCCCATATCAATTAATTTGAAATCATTATCAATAGCTATACATTTTTCATATAAAGATGTTATTGTTTCATTAGAATCAATTTTCACTTCATTTTTAGTTAAAAAACCTTTTAAAAAATTTTCAATAGCGAACTGTGAATTTTTACAAACCGAATAACTAACAAAATCTTCGGCAGGTTTAAACATTTCTTCCTTTGCTATTTTAAGTTTTTTTTCTGCTTCATTTAAAAAAGCTTCAGATCTTGATGTCATTTTATTTAATTTTTTGGTTAAAGTTTTTACGATGATAAATTTAATAAATTATATTATAACTATTCCATTTATACAATTTTCACAAATTTAAAGGTATAAAAAAAGTGCCAAGTATACTATACTTGGCACTTCAAAAATTACTTTATGTTATAGATTTTTATATAATTCTAATCTTTCCCATTGAACATCAACTTGTTCTTGAGCTTGCTCAAGTAACTCTGCAGCTAACTCTGCATTGTCTTTAACAACTCTAGTAAAACGAGTTTCTGTATACATAAATTCTTCAAGTGGTGCAGAAGGCGCTTTAGAGTCTAATCTAAATTTCTTCCCTTTTTTTGCTAATGGGTTGAATCTAAATAAAGGCCAATACCCTGTTTCTACCGCTTTTTCTTGATGAGTTGCACCGTCTTTTAAATCGTAACCGTGCTCTCCACAATGTGAATATGCAATAATTAAAGAAGGTCCAGGATAAGCTGCAGCTTCTTCAATAGCTTTCAATGTTTGATTGTCTTTTGCTCCAATTGCTATTTGAGCTACATAAACATTTCCATAAGAAACAGCTTGTAAAGCTAAACTTTTCTTAGATGTTGTTTTACCTCCCATTGCAAATTTAGCACTTGCTCCTAGTGGTGTAGCTTTAGACATTTGACCTCCTGTATTTGAATATACCTCTGTATCCATTACTAATACATTGATATTTTCTCCTGACGAGAATAAGTGATCTAAACCTCCATAACCAATATCGTAAGCCCAACCGTCACCACCGAAAATCCAAACGTCTTTTTTACGTAAATATTCAGATAGATTTCTTAGTTTTTTAGCTTCATACGTATCAATGGTATCTAAAATTCCGTTTAGTTCATCAATATGGTTTAACTTCTCCTCTTTTAAAGCTTCATTAGTTTCAGCATTTTCTAGAATATTATTCACTAAAATACTTCCTATTTTACTTTCTAAAGATTTTAAAAGGTCAACCGCAATTTCTTGTTTTTTACCTAATGCTAGCTTCATACCTAAACCAAACTCTGCATTATCTTCAAACAACGAATTTGCCCAAGCTGGTCCTCTACCATCTTTATTTTTAGTATAAGGTGTAGTTGGTAAATTACCACCATAAATTGAAGAACAACCTGTTGCATTCGCAATTGAAATACTATCACCAAATAACTGAGTTACTAATTTGATATATGGAGTTTCTCCACAACCTGAACAAGCTCCTGAGAACTCAAATAATGGTTGCAAGAATTGTGAACCTTTAACAGTTGAAGTTACTAATTTTGCTCTGTCATAATCTGGAAGATCAATAAAGTAATCCCAATGTGGATTTTCTACTTCTTCAACATCTGCTTTTTTAGCTAAGTTAATTGCAAACGTATTTGCAACTTCTTTACTTTCAGCCGGACAAACAGCAACACATAAATCACATCCTGTACAATCTTCAGGAGAAACTTGTAAAATATAACTTTCTGTTTCACTATTAAATGGTCTTCCTTTTGCTGGAACACGTTTTAATGAATCAGGAGCGTTTACAAGTAAGTCGTTTGAAACAACTTTAGCTCTAATGGCTGCGTGTGGACAAATAGCTACACACTTATTACATTGTGTACAAAGTTCTGCATCATCCCAAGTTGGTACAAAATCTGCAATTCCCCTTTTTTCGTATTGTGTTGTTCCTGTTGGGAAAGTTCCATCAACTGGGAAAGCACTTACTGGAAGAGAATCTCCATTACCAGATAAAATAGTTCCTAAAATTTCTTTCACAAAATCATCGGCATTTTCAGTCATCATTGGTACTAAACCATTTTCATTTGTTGT
This sequence comes from Lutibacter sp., assembly GCF_013041805.1. GTDB lineage: Bacteria > Bacteroidota > Bacteroidia > Flavobacteriales > Flavobacteriaceae > Lutibacter. The sequence goes on along the minus strand of NZ_JABDRI010000042.1, from coordinate 1,974 downwards.
ATGACGAGGATATTCAACCTTTTGAAGATTTTCTAAAGATTTATCTACCGCGTTAAAGTTCATCTCAACAACTTTATCTCCTTTATGAGAGTATGATTTTACAATAGCATCTTTAATTTTCTTTATAGCTTCATCTTTAGGTAAAACCCCAGATATTGCAAAGAAACACGTTTGTAATACTGTATTTGTACGTTTACCTAATTTAGCTTCTTGGGCTACTTTAGTTGCGTCAACTACATAAAATTCAACATTGTTATCAATAATTTTGCGTTGAACAACACCTGGTAACTCAGCCCAAACTTTATATTTAGAATGTGGTGTATTCAATAAAAAGGTTCCTCCTTCTTTAATATTTTTTAAAATATCATATTCATTAATAAAATTAGGTTGGTGACAAGCTATAAAGTTCGCATTGCTAATTAAATACGAAGAATAAATTGGGTCTGGTCCAAAACGTAAATGAGATACTGTTTGAGCTCCTGCCTTTTTAGAATCATAAACAAAATATCCCTGTACAAAATTATCTGTTGTTTCACCAATAATTTTAATAGAGTTTTTATTTGCTCCAACCGTACCATCAGAACCTAAACCATAAAACATACAATTAAAAGTATCTTTACTTAATTTGAAATCAGGGTCATAGCTTAAACTAGTATGAGTGACATCATCATTTATACCAATAGTGAAGTGGTTTTTAGGTTCTTCTTTGTCTAACTCATCAAAAATACCTTTAACCATTGCTGGTGTAAACTCTTTAGACGAAAGTCCGTATCTACCTCCAACAATTGTAGGCATAGTTTCTCCCATCTCAACAAAAGCAGTTACCACATCTAAATATAATGGTTCTCCAATGCTTCCTGGTTCTTTTGTTCTATCTAAAACAGCTATTTTTTTAACAGTTTTTGGCAATCTTTCAAGAAAATCACTTATAGAGAACGGACGATATAAACGAACAAATAAAACTCCTACTTTTTCACCTTGCTCAACTAATGTATCAACAGTTTCATTAACAGGTCCTTCTCCTGAACCCATAATTATTACAACTTTTTCAGCTTCAGGGTGTCCTACATAATGAAATAAGCTATATCTTCTTCCTGTTTGCTTATAAAATTCATCCATTGTATCCTGAACAATTTCAGGAACTTTTGTATAATAATTATTTGCTGCTTCACGTGCTTGAAAAAATACATCTGGATTTTGAGCAGTACCTCTTATTACAGGATTGTCAGAATCTAACGATTTTTTCTTCAATTTCATTACTTCCTCTTCTGGCATCATAGATTTGATAACCGAATCAGGAATTGCATCAATCTTAGAAATCTCGTGTGAAGTTCTAAATCCATCAAATATATTTAAAAATGGAACACTACTTTTTAATGTAGCTACTTGAGAAATTAAAGCAAAATCGTGTGCTTCTTGAACATTTCCAGCAAACAACATAGAAAAACCTGTTGCTCTAGTGGCCATAACATCTGAATGATCTCCAAAAATTGATAACGCATGGGTAGCAACAGTTCTTGCTGCAACATGAATAACAGATGGTAATAACTCACCTGCAATTTTATACATATTAGGTATCATTAATAATAATCCTTGAGATGCAGTAAATGTAGTTGTAAGAGCACCACCTTGTAGAGAACCGTGCACAGCACCTGCAGCACCACCTTCACTTTGCATTTCTACAATTTTAGGAATATTATCCCAAATATTTTTTTGTCCTTTTGCACTGTATACATCAACGTGCTCTCCCATTGGAGAAGCTGGTGTGATCGGGTAAATAGCGCAAACTTCATTAGTCTTGTGAGCAACAATTGCTACTGCCTCATTCGCATCACAAATTAATTTTTTCTTCTCTTCTTTCATTATACTTTATGTTTACTTATGATAATTTCTAAAATGAAATGTTGGTATGGACTCTTACAAATCATTTTATTCTACTGTTCAATTTGACAGAGTAAAACTAGAAGAATAAAG
>NZ_JABDRI010000040.1 GCF_013041805.1 Lutibacter sp. | reverse complement strand
ATACAGATTATATTTTTGAACCTGCAAAAGCTGAAATTGTGTTAGAATTGATTCCAAAATCTTTAAAAACACAATTATATAAAGCCATTAGAGACTCATTTGCTTCAGAGCACGGAGCTAGAATGACTGCCATGCATAAGGCTACTGATAATGCAACTGAATTACGTGATGATTTATTATTAACATATAACAAAGCACGTCAGGCTGCAATTACAAGTGAAATATTAGAAATTGTTGGAGGTGCAGAAGCCCTTAATAATTAAACATTATAAAAATTGTATGAATACGTAATTACTATTCTTATTTAAAAATTTAAAAGAGCTTATCTTAATTGGTGAGCTCTTTTTTTGTAGTTTGGTACGTACTTTGTATATATTTGAATAAATATTTAAATGATGAAAAAATTATCAGCACTTTTTATTTCAGCAATCATCCTTTTTTCATTTTCATTTTGTTGTACAACAAAGGGAAGTTCAAAATATCCAATTCAAAAAAATCCTTCTTTTGAAGTTACGAAAGCAACTTCTAATACTTGGGTTGGCGGACAGCCTGGTGTAAGAGGCTATAATGTTGTTATTACTATTGACAATCCTAACGTTAAGTTAGATAGTGTTTATTTTAGAAATACAAAAACGTCTTTAAAAAAGAATTCAATGGCTGAATCACCATTGTTTGTTGGAGTGTTTACATTACCAAACACAAAACATGATTTTATTTTACACGAAAACCCAGCAAAAGAATATGGAAATACACCGTTAAAATTAAACCTTCCATTTAGTCTTAAAAGTAATGAAGCTGCGGTTAGCTATATGTATAAGAAAAAGCAGTACTATTTGAAAATTGAAAACGTGGAAGAAGTAAAATCTACGGAAAAATATTAATTGAATTAATGATTTTTATGTTGAAATATAATTTATAAACTTACTTGATTCCAAGTATTTTGTAAAACTGTTTTAGTTCACATTTGTAAAATTTCAATAAGTTACTTTTTAAAGTTGTAAAGTTAATATATTTCATAGTTAATTAGTTTTACCATTACATATGTTAGTAGTTAATAATTAAAAATGTTACAAAAATTAGTAAAAAATAGCAGTTAAATTTTATCTTCAGAGTAAGATAAGTCTATTTTCTTTCTAATTTTATCTAACAAAGTGATAAGATCCAAACTATTTTTGTGAGACCACTTATTACTCTCTAGTTTATGTTCTTGCAAGCACAAATTACATTCAATTATTTCATGAGTGTATCCTTTGCCTATCGTTGGCAATGAAATAGATTTTGCATTTTCATTATTTTCTTGAATTGAAAAAGAATTTGTTTCATTCCAAGGCATATTAATAATAATTTCACCTAGAGTTCCACTAATTTTTGCTTCTCTTTTAGAAGTTGAATTAAAACTACTAAATAATAGTGCTTGTGCATTTTTGTAATTAAATAGTAACGCTAATTGTGAGTCAGCGCCAGAATCATAAAAATGTGCTTTTGCAGTAATGTCACTTGGAATACCTAAAAATAAGTAGGCTAAAAAAACAGGATAAATTCCAATATCAAGAAGTGAACCACCACCTAAATTTTTATCATAAATACGCTGAATAGAAGTGTTTGCTTTAAAAGAAAAGTCAGCATGTATATATTTTAGCTCACCTATTTCACCTTTGTCAATTCGTTTTTTTATTTCAACAATGCTAGGGATAAACCTTGACCACATAGCTTCCATTAAAAATACTTGATTCTTTTTTGAGGCTTCTATCATGTTAAAAACTTGCTTTTTGTTAATAGCAAAAGGTTTTTCACATAAAACAGCTTTTTGGTGTTCAAGAGCTAACATAGCATAGCGTTCATGAGAATTGTGAGGTGTTGCGATATAAACAATGTCAATTGAATTGTTTTGAACTAGTTCTTCATATGAGCCATAAAATTCGGATGAATTGTATTTTTTTGAAAATGCTTCAGATTTGGCAATACTTCTTGATGCAACAGCTTCTAACGAACAATTTTGAACTAATAATAAATCAGTTGCAAATTTATGAGCAATACCTCCAAGCCCAATAATTCCCCATTTTATGTCTCTTTTCATATATCTAATTTATAGCATTTATAAGCTAACAATTTGTAAAGATAATTTTTTTGGCACAGATTTTGGAATTCTTACTAATATAACCACAAAACACAAGATTATGAGAACTTTAAAATTACTTTTCGCGACAATGATTATGACAATAGCATTTACGTCTTGTAATGTTGTGATAGATGACTTTAACGACCCGTATTATGCGAATCTTGAAGATGTAGTTACAGCATATGATTTATGGTATATAGATTATAATAGTACAACAGGAAGTGGAGATGTTCCTTTTTTATCAAAAGCATTCACCGTTTCATTTATAAATGGAAAAATGTGGGTAAATAATAATCTAGTTGGAGTGGGCTCTTCTGGAAATGGATATGGGATTCAAATAGGATACTACGACACTTTTAATGGGGTATTAGAAATTGATCATGATTTTGATGGGTACTATGATTTTGACGTGATTCAATTATCTACAGACAGATTAAAATTAATTGATAATTATAACAATGTAAGTTATTATTTAGAAGGATATCAGAGATATAATTTTGATTACGATCAATTATTTTATGATAACATTGAATATTTTTTACAAGAATATAATGCTTGGGAAAAAACATTTACAAGTCAAACAGGCGATTTAAATGAATTTGATAATGAGAATTATTTAAGCTTTACACCAGAAAATATCACAACGTTTTATTCATCACAAGATGAGGTTGGCATAAATATTGCTAATATATTATGGGATTATGTAGGAAGTTATTCTGTAGCGAATGTATTAGGATATGATAATTTAAAAATTTTAACATTAGATTATGATTCTTGGGGCAATGAAGAGTTTGAGTTAACCGTTCTAAATGATAGAAAGATTAGTTTATATCATATAAATTCTGGAACAACATATGAATTTACAGGAAATGAATACATTCAATATTTAAAACCTAGTTCGTCTAAACAATCTGAAAGTAATGAAGGTAGAAAACGAACTAAAGTTATAAGAGAAACAAAAATTAGAAGAAATTTAAAATAAAGTTTGGTTAGTTGATTTTTGATTGGTTATGTTTAATAACCAATCAAGTCAAACCGCTCCTGAAAAGGAGCGGTTTTTTTGTATCTTTATCTCAATATTAAAACATATAAAATGACTATAAAAACAGCCTTAATAACTGGAGCTACTTCAGGGATAGGAAAAGCCACAGCACAACTTTTTGCACAAAATAACATTCGATTAATTCTTTGCGGAAGACGAAGTGAACGATTAAGCGAACTACAAAAAGAACTAAGTAAATTAACAGACGTAACCACCTTACAATTTGATGTTCGTTCTAAGAATGAAGTTTTTAATGCTATTGAATCGCTTCCAAAGGAGTTTCAACAAATAGATATTTTAATTAATAATGCAGGAAATGCGCACGGTTTAAGCACCATTCAAGATGGAAGTATAGAAGATTGGGACGCAATGATTGATATTAACGTAAAAGGATTGTTGTATGTATCAAAAGCAGTTCTTCCACAAATGGTTGAAAGAAACAATGGTTTTGTGGTAAATATAGGCTCTATTGCAGGAAAAGAAGTGTATCCTAATGGAAATGTATACTGTGCTTCAAAGTTCGCAGTAAACGCGTTAAACAAAGGAATGCGAATAGATCTAAACAAACACAACATAAGAGTATCTGCCATACACCCTGGTTTAGTTGAAACAGAGTTTTCTGAAGTTCGTTTTAAAGGAGATACAGAAAAAGCAAATAATGTTTATAAAGGATTCAAAGCATTGCAAGCCGAAGATATTGCAGATATTATTTATTTTGTTGTTAGCAGGCCATATCATGTAAATATTGAAGATTTAATAGTATATCCAACCGCACAAGCAAGTGCTACTATTTTAAATAAAGATTAATATTTTAGCATGATTAACAAACGGTTATTAATAAAAAATTTACTAGCTCATAACGATGAAAATAGCTTTTATGATAAAAAGCGTAAAATTGCATTAGATACGAATGAGGGAAAAGCTAAATTTTTAAAGCACGTTTGTGCATTGTCAAATTCAAATCCGCAAAACAATTCATATATTGTTATTGGTGTTGAAGACGAAATCAATAAAATTGAAGGTGTCGATTTTTTTGACGATAGTAAAATTCAAAATATTGTAAATTCTTATTTTGAAAACCCACCTAAAATACAATACGAAAATATTCCTTTTCCAAGATTACCCCGGCATAAAGTAGTTGGATTAGTAACCATTCATCCTAATGAGAAAGTCACATTTCTTAAAAAACCAATTTGGAAATATGTACGGGGGCGAATTTTCTTTAGAAGAGGAAGTAATTCAATGTCAACATTAGGAAAATTCGAATTAAAAAACACCAATCAAGCAATTGTTGAAGCAATTGAAATTAATGCAAGTAATAATATTGAATTAACCTTAGATGGCGTTTTCGATTTTTTAAATAGACATAAGTCAGAATATCACCCTACTTATAAGGTTTTTAATGAACAATTTGTACTTTGTTGGGCGGGTAAAAAAAAGAAAGTAGGAACTAAAACGTTCTACTCACGCGTGGATATTGAGTTAGTAAATGAACAAGTGCGTCTTTTTTACTCTGCTTTAGACGAAGTTAAAATTGAATATAACCACAGATCGTTTATTATTACTGAATATGTTTATTTAAGAATTAAAGATGAATTTGATTACTATCCGTTTGAAAAAACTGTGATTCATTTTAAAGATAATGGTAAGCATGATATAGCTACTGAATTTTTATTTCAACCACCACAATTTGACAAAACAGTATTACACCATGTTTTTAATAATTGCAATGCTATTTTAAAAAAGTTAAAAAATAAATTGCCTTTAACAGCAACTGAAATTATAGATTTACAAGAAATACCTACCAATTATTTAATTTGCGCTTTGAATGATTTTAAAGATGCACGATTAAAATTAGAAGAAGTAAAAGGAATTTTACGCATGTTAGATGATAAATCTGCATACATTAAATATAAGGAAGCTGTGAGGGTTTTAAGAAAAGTCAAAAGTCAATTCGAAGATAAATGAGCATAAAAAAAGCCTATAATTCCTGGGCAGAGAGTTATGATACCAACGAAAATAAAACAAGAGATTTAGACCAAAAATCAACCATAAAAATACTTTCAAAATATTCTTTTGAAACGGTTTTAGAGTTAGGTTGTGGAACTGGTAAAAATACGCAATGGCATTTAGGGAAAGCGACTAATATTATTGGCTTAGATTTTTCTCAAGAAATGTTGAACAAAGCAAAAGAAAAGATAAATAATAACAAAGTTCTATTTATAAAAGCTGACTTGCTTCAACCTTGGGATGTTCAAAATGAGTTTGCAGACCTTGTAACCTCTAGTTTAACACTTGAACATATTAAAAACATCGATTTTATTTTTAAGCAAGCGTGTTTAAAATTAAAACCCAATGGTTTATTTTTTATCAATGAATTACATCCGTTTAAACAATACACTGGTAGCAAAGCTAGGTTTGAAACAGAAAAAGGCACCCAAGTATTAGAAGTTTATACACATCACATTTCTGAATATATACAATCAGCAAAAAATAATGGTTTCGTATTGGTAGAAATTGACGAACAGTTTGATCAAATAGATGAAAACGAAATACCTAGACTAATTTCGTTTGTTTTTAAAAAAAATAAAGGCGTGGTTTAAAACCGCGCCTTTATTGAAAGTTATACTAAGTAATAAACTATAAATCAAATTTAATACCCTGAGCTAAAGGAAGTTCAGTTGTATAATTAATCGTATTTGTTTGGCGTCTCATATATACTTTCCAAGCATCAGAGCCCGATTCTCTTCCTCCACCAGTTTCTTTTTCACCACCAAAAGCACCACCGATTTCAGCACCAGAAGTTCCAATATTTACATTAGCAATACCACAATCAGAACCAGCTTGAGATAGAAAAGCTTCTGCTTCGCGCAAATTATTTGTCATAATAGCCGAAGACAATCCTTGAACAACGCCATTTTGAATTTCAATAGCATTATGTACGTCTCCACTATATTTTAACAAATATAATACAGGAGCAAATGTTTCGTTTTGAACAATTTCAAAGTTATTTTTGGCTTCTGCTATTGCAGGCTTTACATAACAACCACTTTCATAACCTTCACCGCTTAAAACTCCACCTTCAACAATTAAATTTCCACCTTCTTCAACCACTTTTTTTAAAGCATTTTTATACATTTTGACTGCAGCTGTATCAATTAATGGTCCTACATGATTATTTTCATCAAGCGGGTTTCCAATGCTTAATTGTTTGTAAGCAGCAACCAACGCGTCTTTTACTTGATCGTACATAGATTCATGAATAATTAATCTACGCGTAGAAGTACAACGTTGTCCGGCAGTACCAACAGCACCAAACACAGCACCAATAACTGTCATTTTAATATCAGCATCTGGAGTCACAATAATAGCATTGTTTCCTCCTAATTCTAGTAAGGATTTTCCTAAACGTCCAGCTACAGTTTTTGCAACTATTTTACCCATTCTTATAGATCCAGTTGCAGAAATTAGAGGAATACGTTTGTCGGTTGTCATATATTCTCCAACTTTATAATCACCATTTATAATACAAGAAATACCTTCTGGTAAGTTATTTTCTTTTAAAACATCAGCAATTATATTTTGACAAGCAATGCTACATAATGGTGCTTTTTCTGAAGCTTTCCAAATACAAACATCACCAGCAATCCAAGCCAAAGCAGTATTCCAAGCCCAAACCGCAACAGGAAAGTTAAAAGCAGAAATAATCCCAACAATTCCAAGTGGATGGTATTGATCGTACATTCTATGTCCTGGTCTTTCACTGTGTAATGTTGAACCATTTAACTGACGAGATAACCCTACAGCAAAATCACAAATATCAATCATTTCTTGCACCTCGCCCAAACCTTCTTGTAAAGACTTTCCCATTTCATATGAAACTAATTCACCTAAAGGTTGTTTCAATTCACGTAATTTTTCTCCAAACTGACGAACGATTTCACCACGTTGAGGTGCTGGTTTTAATCTCCAAGTTTTAAATGCACTTTGTGCAGTAGTTACAACGTTTTCAAAATCTTCTTTAGTAGTGGTAGTTACTTTACCTATTAACTTTCCATCTACAGGAGAAAACGATTCAATAAGATCTCCATTTCCAAAGAAATTTAAACCTGTTGAAGTCCCCTCGTTCACTTTCTGAACACCTAATTGATTGAGAGCTTTTTCTATTGTTTTTTCTATTGTTAGAATTTCCATACGGTGTATTTTTTATTTTATGTAAAATTACAAATAATATGTGTTATAAAAAGAAAAGCCGCTTCTAATTTGAAACGGCTTTCTTCATTCAATATTTGGTAACCAACCAAATAATAAACCAACTAAAACTTATAATTTAATCCTGTATAAACGCCTAAATAATAGGGTTGTATACTTCCTGAATTTCTTGAAAAAGTATTTGTTTGAACTTTAAACATAGGTGATACATTTATAAACAAATTTTTATGAATAGAATAGTCTAAATCCAATCCAATATTACCACTAAAGTTTACTGATCTTAAATTGTTTGATGAACCTAAACTTTGAGAAAAATCACTAGTTTCAACAAAAACTTCATCTCTATTTAATAGTAATGTACTAAAACCACCAACTACATTTACACCAAGTTTTCCATTTACAACATTATATTTTACTTCAACAGGAATTTCTACATAGCCAAAAACTTGATTTAAACTACCTGAGTTGTCAATTTCTTTAGATGAAGCAATTTCATTCTTAGCTAAAATAGGATTGTTAGAAATATTTGAAAAACCAAGTACTGATACACCAGGTGTTACATAAATATCATTGGTTGTATATCCTAAATTAATAAGATTTACACCAGATTGAACACTAAATTTATTGTTTAATTTGTAGGCTACTTTAACACCATATGAATATGATGAGTTTCCAGAAGTTGGATTTTCTCTAAATTGAGAATCTACTCCAGAACCATCACCAAAAGAGTTGATATAAATGGGTGCAAATATGGTAGCCACAGTAAGTTTACCATTTAAAAACTCTTTAGCATTAATCTCTTTGTTATTATTTTGGAGTGGTAAATCTATAGCATCTACTAGAAAATAAGGATTTGTTTCTTTGGCTACTTCTGAATCTTCATTTATAGTATTTTCAATAGCTTCATTATCATTGCCAGCTATATTTTCAGTGTTAAGGTTTGTGTTAGCTTCAAGAGGTGTAGTCAATTTTAACTTAGAAGTTGGTTCTTCTACTATTATGCTAGCTTCTTCATTTTGATCATCTACAACATTTGGAGTTTCTGAATTTTTTTGAAGAATATTTTTTGTAAAATTAGAAGTTGGAAGTAAATAAATAGTTCCAACACTAAAAAGCAAAGCAATTAAAGCCGCAATACTTGAAATTTTTACCCAAAAAGGAATAAGACGTTTGTTTGATGGTTTGACTAATTTTTTTTCAATACTAGCCCAAGATTTGATAGGTGGGGAAACCTCAAAGTCTTTCAAATTCTCTTGAAAAAGTCTATCAATATTTTTTAAATCTCTCACTATTATCTATATAATCTTAAATAGATTGCTGACTTTCTTGATGCAATTCAATTTTTTGTTTTAAAATGTTTCTTGCTCTGGCTAAATTCGATTTTGATGTGCCTTCTGCAATTTGCAACATTTTAGAAATTTCTTTGTGAGAATAACCATCTAAAACATATAGGTTAAAAACCGTTCTGTATCTATCAGGTAGTTCTTGAATTAGATTTAATAAAAAATCTAAAGAAACTTCATCATCATCTATGTCAACAATCACTTCATCAGGTATCTCTTCAGTAACTAAATTTAACACATTTCTTTGTCGATACTTTAACAAAATAGTGTTTACCATAACACGCTTTATCCAACCTTCAAAAGATCCTTTAAATTTAAATTGCCCAATTTTATCGAAAATGGTAATAAAACCATCTTGAAAATTATCCTGAGCTTCTTCTTTATTTTTAGAATATTTTAAGCATATTGAATATAATTTACCTCCATAAAGTTGGTAAATTTCTTCTTGTGCCTTTCGGTTGTTTTTAGCACATTGTTTTATGAGCTCATTTAAACTCAAAAGCAACTGTTTTAATTAATAATTAGATACCTAGAATGATAATAGGTTGCGTAAATTTACATTACTTTTGTATAGTTTCCCAAAATTTATGAAAAGAAATAGTATTTTTTCCATTGATAAAAGCATCGATTTTAGTAAACGAGCTCTTGAAATTTTTCATTTTCAAGCTAAAAATTGCACGGTTTACAAAGAATTTTTAAACTTATTAAACATCAATACTGTTGAAGTTAAAACTATCTCACAGATACCATTTTTACCTATTCAATTTTTTAAATCACATAAAATTTTAAGCTCTAATAAAGCTGTTGAACAAATTTTTTTAAGCAGTGGAACTACTGGTAATCAGCAAAGTAAGCATTTTGTAACGGATATTTCTGTATATGAAGAAAGTTTTACAAAAGGCTTTGAATATTTTTATGGGCCAATTGAAAATTATACTGTTTTAGCATTATTACCATCTTATTTGGAACGTGAAGGGTCTTCATTAATTTATATGGCAACTCAGTTTATTGAAAAATCTAAAAATTCTAAAAGCGGCTTTTATTTAAATAATTTAGATGAATTAGCGCAATTATTAAAACTATTAGATAGAAGTGATGAAAACATACTTTTAATTGGAGTTTCTTTTGCCTTGTTAGACCTTGTTGAACAGTATAGCTTTAAGTTAAAAAACACCGTTATTATGGAAACGGGAGGTATGAAAGGAAGAAGGAAAGAATTAATTAGAGAAGAGTTACATCAAATTTTAAAGAGGGGTTTTGGAGTTCAAAACATTCATTCAGAGTATGGAATGACTGAATTGTTAAGTCAGGCTTATTCTAAGGGTAAAGGAGTTTTTGACGTGCCGCCTTGGATGAAAATTTTAATACGTGATACTGAGGATGCACTTACTATTTTACCGGAGGGAAAAACAGGAGGAATTAACATAATTGATTTATCAAATATAAATTCGTGTTCGTTTATTGCTACACAAGATTTAGGTAAAACTTATACAAATGGAACTTTTGAGGTTTTAGGTCGTTTTGATGATTCAGATATAAGAGGATGCAATTTAATGGTGCTCTAAGTCCTACCAAATTTTCATAAATTTTAAATTGGTAAAAACATAATATGGTTAGGGTTTGAATGTGTACTTGAAATTTGAAAGTCGTATATTCCTACTTTTTTAAATCCTATTTTTGTGTAAAATTTAACTGCACGTAAGTTTTCAATCCACACAACTAGCCAAATTCCATTTTGATGATAATTTTTGGCTATTTTAACATTAAAATTGAATAAAATGTTACCTAAGTTATGACCATAAAATTCTTTTAATAAATAAAACCTATCTAATTTAGTGAGATTAGTTTGTTGAATAGCAAGATTTGACGTATCTAATTCAATCTTAGAATATCCAGCTACTTTGTTTTTATAATATACAATGTGATATTGAATATTAGGTTGTGCTAATTCTTTTAATAGCAAAACTTTTGTATATGTTTTGGAAATAAAGTTTTCAACATCTTTTTTAGATGCACTTTCGCCATGCGATTCTAAAAACGTTTTTTTACATAATTCAATTAATATATCACAATGTTTAGCATTACATTTAATTATTTGAATCATAAATTCTCAATTTTACTACTTATATTTTTTATAAATTAAAAGTACTCATAAATTTAGATAGTTCATATCACATATCATGAAAAAACGATGTTGAATAATACAACTATTTCAAATATTTTAAGTAAAATAAAATATTCTATCTTTGGAAAAGGCAGTAACATTATTATTAGTGTAATTATTAAAGTTAATTTAAATATATATATTTGATCAACTAAGTATTTATTGTTCAATTTAACTATTTTTTTAAAAATGATTTGTACTAGTTTTAATTGTATTTAGGAGTGTTAACTTGCATTATACTTTGTTGAATCTATTATATTTGAACAATGTAAATATAGCTTTAAACCTATTAGTATTTTTTTGTTCTAAAAGGTGAGAAACATTATAAAGAAAAGAATTATATGAATAAACTATTTGATTTTAAGCATTTTAAGGGTGATTTATTTGGTGGTATTACAGCGGGTATTGTTGCATTACCTTTAGCATTAGCATTTGGGGTTAGTTCCGGATTAGGTCCAAGCGCAGGACTTTATGGAGCTATTTTTGTAAGTTTTTTTGCTGCATTATTCGGAGGAACAAACACTCAAATTTCTGGCCCTACAGCACCAATGACTGCAGTAAGTATGGTTGTTATTGCTGGGATGATAGCTGCTTTTGATGGAGATGTAACTAAGGCATTGCCATCTATTTTAATGGTTTTTTTACTTGCTGGTTTCATGCAAATTGGTTTAGGGCTAATTGGTTTAGGAAAATATATTAAATATATTCCCTATCCAGTTGTTTCTGGTTTTATGACGGCTATAGGTGTAATTATTTTGTTAACCCAAATATTACCTTCTATAGGTTATTATCCTAAAGAGGATGTTGAGTATGTATCTCAGTTTAAACCTTTCGCACAAGAAATAATATTGGATAATATTTTAAAAGAAGAAGCCGGAGAAGGAATTTTAGTATTAGAGAATTTTAAAGAAACAATAATTAGAGCAGAAGGTATTTCGGAAACTCAAATTAATAAAGAATCACAAACTTTGGCAGGAAAGGAAGCTTCAGGAGTTATAGGTGCAATTAGAGTATTTCCAAGAGCAATAAAAAATATCAATTGGCTAGAACTAATTTTAGCATTAGGAACCATTATAATTATTTATGGTTTTAAAAGAATTACAACAAAAATTCCAAGCACTTTGGTAGCTCTTTTTGTCATGTCAGCTATTGCGATAGGCTTCAAATTAAATTATAGAGTTATTGAAGAAATACCTAGTGGGTTACCAACTCCTAACTTTGAAATTTTTACAGGTTTTAGGCTAAACAATATAACACCATATATATTTACGGCTTTAACACTGGCTCTTTTAGGAGCAATAGACTCTTTGTTAACTTCAGTGGTAGCTGATAATATGACAAAAACTAAACACAAACCAAATAAAGAATTAGTAGGTCAGGGAATTGGGAATAGTATAGCAGCAATTTTTGGTGGAATTCCTGGTGCAGGGGCAACTATTAGAACTGTTGTAAACATTAATGCAGGTGGAAAAACCAGGCTTTCTGGAATGATTGCAGGAGTATTACTTCTTATTATATTATTGGCATTAGGGCCAATTGCTTCTAAAATTCCTGCAGCTGTATTAGCCGGAATTTTAATTACTGTTGGAATTGGGGTTATGGATTATAAAGGGTTGAAGGCAATTCCTTATATGCCAAGACCTGAAGTAATTATAATGTTAATTGTTCTAATATTATCTTCAGTATGGAATTTGGTATATGCTGTTGGAATTGGTTTGGTAATTGCATCATTAATGTTTGTTAAAAAAATGGGAGACTTAACAGCTAAACGATCTGAAATTACTCCTTTTTTAAAAGAGAAAGCTTGGGCAGATGAAGCAGATTTTCCTGAAAATTTAAAAGAAGAAGTTTTTATAAAACATATAAAAGGGCCTTTGTTTTTTGGATCAACTAGTGATTTTCAAAATTTAATGAAGCAAATTCCAGATACAGCGACCATGGTTGTTATTAGAATGGGGAGAATGCAATATATAGATCAATCTGGATTATATGTTTTAGAAGATGCTTTAATTGAATTAGAATCAAAAAATATAACAGTACTTTTGGTAAATACTTTAGAGCAACCAAAATATTTATTAGAGCGTATAGATATTATACCAGATTTAATAGCAGAAGAGCACCTATTTGACACTATAGATGAGTGTATTTTGTGGATAAAAAATAATATTAAAAGTCTAAAACAGAAAACGGAAAACAAGAAAATTAATTAAAATATACACTAGTGAATATTAGTGAATAGTTTATATACTAAAGATTTTAATAAAGCCGAACTCATTAATTTTGAGTTGTTTTAAATAAAATTATAGCTTAAATTTAAATAACTTTCAATAAAAAGTAACTCTTTTTACCACGTTGCAATAACACAAACTTATTAGCAATTAAATCATTAGTAGTAATTATAAAATCATCTTTTACTTTTTCTTTATTTACAGAGATAGAGTTCTCTTTTAGAGCTCTTCTAACTTCACCATTTGATTTTAAAAATCCATTTTCGGAAAAAGCGGGTACAATTTCTAATCCATTTTCAATAGCAGTAAGTTCAACTTCAGCTTGAGGAACACCATCAAAAACATCTAAAAATGTTTGTTCATCAAGTGTTTTTAAATCTTCCGCAGTTGATTTTCCAAATAAAATATTAGAAGCTTTTAT
>NZ_JABDRI010000039.1 GCF_013041805.1 Lutibacter sp. | reverse complement strand
ACTTTTAAACCCATTAATGAGACTAATCGGCCCATATTTAGTCCTTGTTCGGCTTCTGGCATTGCATTTCCAACAATAACATCGTCAATTCTTGTTTTGTCTAATTGTGGAACATCTTTTAACAAATGTTCTATAGTTTCAGCGGCTAACTCATCGGGTCTTTTAAATCGAAAAACACCTTTTGGCGCCTTACCAACCGCAGTTCTATATCCTTGTACTATATATGCTGTTTTCATTTTTTTAGTTTCTTAAAGGTTTACCAGTTTTTAACATGTGTTCAATACGTTCTAATGTTTTACGCTCAGTAAATAAACTCATAATTGCTTCACGTTCAATATCTAACAAGTATTGTTCAGATACATACGTTGGTTCAGATAAATCTCCACCTGCCATTACATAACCTAATTTATTAGCTATTTTTTTATCGTGTTCAGAAGCATAAAGTCCTTTTTCTAAACTATCAGTTCCCACTAAAAACATACCTAAAGCTTGTTGCCCATATACTAATGCTTTTTTAGGAGCAGGTTGTGTATAACCATCTTCTAACATTTGAATAGCATGTCTTTTTGCCGTTGCTATTTGGCGGTCTTTGTTTACAACAACTAAATCTTTGTGTTCTTTTAGGAAACCTAAATCAAATGCTTCGTGTGCTGATGTTGCAACTTTTGCCATTGCAACGTTGATAAAATAATCACGTAACTTATTCAATTTCACATCATCTTTTAATACTCCTTCCGAAGCTCTTAAAGCCATTTCTTTTGAACCAGCACCTCCAGGAATAATACCAACACCAAACTCTACTAAACCAATATAAGTTTCAGCAGCAGCAACTACTTTATCTGCGTGCATACTCATTTCACATGCCCCCCCAAAGGTATAACCGTGTGGTGCAATAATAGTAGGACACGATGAATAGCGTAAACGCATTACCGTATCTTGGAAATATTTGACTGACATGTTTAGCTCGTCATATTCTTGCTCAACTGCCATCATAAATGCCATTGCTAAATTCGCTCCAACAGAGAAGTTTGGAGCTTGATTTCCTAAAATTACTGCATCGTATTCAGTTTCAGCTAAATCGATACCCTTATTAATGGCTTGTAAAACCTCGCCACCCAAAGTGTTCATTTTTGATTGAAATTCTACATTTAAAACTCCTTGCCCTAAATGCTGAATTGATGCTCCTGCATTTGACCAAATAGTTTTTGCTTCTCTAATATTGTTAAGAATGATAAAACTGTCTTGACCAGGAATTTTTTCTTGTTTTTTTGATGGGATTGAATAGTAATATTTAGCGCCATCTTTAACAGCGTAAAAATTCTTATTTCCAGCTTCCAGCATTACAGTTACCCAATTGGCAACAGGAATATTTTCAGCTTGCATTAATTCAATACCTTTTTCAATACCAATAGCATCCCAAATCTCGAAAGGACCATGTTCCCAGCCAAAACCGGCTTTCATAGCATCATCTAAACGATATAATTCATCTGAAATTTCAGGAATACGGTTTTGAACGTACCCAAACATTGCTGCAAAGTTTTTTCTATAAAACTCCCCGGCTTTATCTTTTCCTTTAATTAAAACTCTAAATCTATCAATAACAGAATCAATAGTTTTAGTCATTTCAAGTGTTGCGAATTTTGCTCTTTTACTTGGTCGATATTCTAAGGTCTCTAAATCTAAAGATAGAATCGATTTTTTACCTTTTTCTACAACTTTTTTATAAAAACCTTGTTTAGTTTTACTTCCTAACCATTTGTTTTCCATCATTGTACTGATGAAATCTGGAAGCTTAAATAATTCATGAGCTTCATCATCAGGACAATTTTCATAAATTCCGTTTGCAACATGAACAAGTGTATCTAAACCTACTACATCAACAGTTCTAAAAGTTGCAGATTTTGGACGGCCAATTACTGGGCCAGTTAATTTATCAACTTCTTCAACAGTTAAGCCTAATTCTTTCACTTGATGGAATAAACTCATAATTCCAAAAATCCCAACTCTATTTCCAATAAATGCAGGTGTATCTTTAGCTAAAACTGATGTTTTCCCTAAGAATTTTTCACCATACATCATTAAGAAATCGGTCACTTCTTGTTTGCATTGAGGTCCGGGAACAACTTCGAACAATTTTAAATAACGAACGGGATTAAAAAAGTGTGTCACTGCAAAATGCTGTTTAAAATCATCACTTCTTCCTTCACTCATAAATTTAATAGGAATCCCTGATGTGTTTGAAGAAACTAATGTGCCAGGAGTTCGATATTTTTCAACCTTCTCAAAAACTAATTGTTTAATATCAAGTCGTTCAACAACAACTTCAATAATCCAATCAACCTGTTTAATTTTAGCAATATCATCTTCTAAATTACCGGTGGTAATTCTGCTTGTAAATTTTTGATTGTAAATAGGTGAGGGCTTAGATTTTAATGATGCTTTTAAACTATCATTCACTAATCTGTTGCGAACAACTTTATCTTCTAGTGTAAGTCCTTTTGCTTTTTCTACGTCGTTTAATTCACGAGGAATAATATCGAGTAACAAAACTTCTACACCAATGTTTGCAAAATGGCAGGCAATTCCTGATCCCATAATACCGGAACCAATTACTGCAACTTTTTTTATTGGTCTTTTCATTGTTTTACTGGTTTTTATATTTTTATTTAGTTGGTTAAGTTTAAAAAATCTTTTTATTCGTTATTAAATTATCAATCGTTTCTGTAACTTCAAAAAAGTGTTTTATTTTTTCTTCTGAAATGTGTTTTCTGATAGTGTCATTAAATTGGGTTACGTGTTGTTTCGAAATATTTCTTTTTTCAAAACCAAATTCCGTAAGTTTTATTAGAACACCTCTGCCATCATCAGGGTTTTTTTCTCGATAAATAAATCCTTTTTCTTCCATATTCTTTAAAATTCGAGAAAAACTTGTTGGCTCCATTCCCATAAGGGGCCCTAATGAAGTAGACGGAGTTCCATGTTTTTTATCAACCATTAACAAAACAAAAGCCATAGCCATCGTGCTGTCGTGTTTTGAAGCTTGCTCATTGTACATTTTAGCAACTGCTTGCCAAGTAGCTCGCAGTGCATGGTCTATTGTTTTTTCTTTTTGCATTGTTCAAATATATAAAAAAATACTATGCGTGCATAATAAATTTAAAAAAAATGTTTTGTGTAGCAATTTTACTTGTTTTATTAAAAAAAAAAGGATATGTTTAAAACGTTAAATAAAATATAAATATTATGGGAACTAGAGAGCTTATAGGTAAAATTATTATACAAGAAAATATAGATACAGTTGATGAAAATAAGATACCTAAAACATTTGTTATAAATGTTCCTGATCCTTATAAAAATTATTACGGAAGATTTACAGAAGTTGAAAACCCAAATTCAATAATTTTTGTAACTAAAACACCAAATTCTTTTGAAAAAATTTTACGTGTAACAAAAAAAATTAATGATACATATAATTTACAACTTCAGGGAGCTAAATGTGAGATAACCATAGATGACCGTAAGTTAAATGGAGTGAGAGTAAAAGGCATTAATAGATATCCTGATATTGGACAAATTCAAAAGTACTATTTTGATGAAGGTTATGATTTTGCGAAAAGTGAAAAATTTCATGATGTTGATGCATTAATTAGAATTAATAGATTTTTTAATATTGAAGAATTAGAAAAAGGTATCTATCATTCTAAAGATGAGGATAATACTTATTATATGGAAGTTCCAAGATATATGACTTGGGCAGATTTCAGAAAAATTACATTTGAAGTTAAAAATAATATGTCAGATAAGAACTATGATATAGCAAAAGGGATTTTGTATGAAATTGGTGGTATTACTGAAATATTGCGAATTGTAAAACCAAAAGCGACGGTTGAATTTTTAAAAACGATACAACAAAAATATGTTGATAGGTTATAACAATTTTAGTAGCAATTTAACCAGATTCTAATAAATTAAAATTATTTTCGTTCTCGGAATCAAAAAATTTAGAATGAAAAATATTTTAACTGTTGATAGTGTTTGTAAAAATTACGGAAATTTTACAGCATTAAATAACGTTTCAATTTCTGTGCCTGAAGGAAGTGTATTTGGTTTATTGGGTCCTAATGGAGCTGGAAAAACTTCACTAATTAGAATAATAAATCAAATTACCTTACCCGATAGTGGAACCATTTTTTTAGATGGTGAACCATTACAACCGCATCATATTCAAAATATTGGTTACTTACCGGAAGAAAGAGGATTGTACAAAAGCATGAAAGTAGGAGAACAGGTCTTATATTTAGCTCAATTAAAAGGAATGTCTAAAACTGAAGCTAAAAAAAAGCTGCAGTATTGGTTTGAAAAATTCGAAATTACAGATTGGTGGGATAAAAAAATTCAAGAGCTTTCAAAAGGAATGGCACAAAAAGTACAATTTATTGTAACGGTCCTTCATGAACCTAAATTATTAATTTTTGATGAACCTTTTAGTGGATTTGACCCTATTAATGCTAATTTAATTAAAGATGAAATATTAAAATTGCGTGATGAAGGAGCAAGTATTATATTTTCTACACATAGAATGGAATCAGTGGAAGAATTATGTGATCATATTGCTTTAATCAACAAATCTAATAAAATATTAGATGGTAAATTGAATGATATAAAGCAAGAATACAGAACAAACCAGTTTGAAGTTGGTTTATTAAGTGATCAAAAAGATGAACTTTTTAAGGTTATCAATTCTAAATTTACAGTTGAAGAATCTAAATTGTCTTCTTTTAATACTGATTTACGTCTCCTTATAAGCTTAAAAAAAGGAGAAACATCAACCGAAATGATTCAGTTTTTAAATAGCAATGCTCAAATTACCCATTTCACAGAAGTGATTCCTAGTGTCAACGATATTTTCCTAAAATCTGTAGCAAATAATGGATAAATTAAAATTAATTATAAAAAGGGAATTTTTAGCAAAGGTTAAAAATAAATCGTTTATCATCTTAACTGTATTAAGTCCGTTATTAATGGTAGGGCTTTTTTCGTTAATAATTTTTCTAAATCAAAAAAATAGCGAAGAAATTAGAAAAGTTGCTTTTGTGGATGAATCAGAACAGTTATCAATGGTGTTTGAAGATACAAAAGGTATTAAATATGTGAATTTAACAGAATTAGGTTTAGATGAGGCTAAAAATAAAACGAGAGAGTTTTACTATGGTTTAATTTATATACCAAAAAATGATAGTTTGAAGGATTTATCAAAAGGGATTCAGTTTTATTCTGAAGATGCACCAAGCTTATCTTTATTGTCTGAGATTGAAAATAAGCTTGAGAAAAAAATACGCAATTTGAAAATTGAAAAACTTCAGGTTGATGTTCAAAAAATAAAGGAAGCTGAAACGGATGTTGATATTTTAACAGAAAATTTTTCAGGAGAAAAATCGTCAAAAATTGGAAGTATATTGAGAATGGCTGCTGGAGGAGGTTTCGGATATCTAATTTTTATGTTTATCATTATTTATGGAACTTCAGTGATGAGAAGTGTTATTGAAGAAAAAACAAGTAGAATTATAGAAGTTATAATTTCATCGGTAAAACCTTTTCAATTAATGTTAGGGAAAATAGTTGGAAATGCATTAGCAGGTATTTTGCAATTTATTATTTGGATGATTTCTGCTGGATTTTTATTGTTCGTAATTACTTCAATTTTTGGTATTGAAGCTGCGAGTTCTAGTAGCAGTATTGGACAAATGAATCCAGAAGCGGTACAACAA
>NZ_JABDRI010000030.1 GCF_013041805.1 Lutibacter sp. | reverse complement strand
GAAATTGATAATTACAATCAAGATCATTATCAACTTCATTGGAACGAAAAACTATCAAACAATTGGTCTACAACTATAGGTTTAAATTATACATATGGCCGTGGTTATTATGAACAGTTTAAAGAAGGTGAAGATTTTTCAGATTACAATTTAACTCCAATTACTATTGGTGGTGAAACTATCGACCAAACCGATTTAATTAGAAGACGCTGGCTTGATAACGATTTTTATGTATTGAATGCAAATGCTACTTATACAAACAATCATCTAGAATTTATTTTTGGAACATCATTAAGCACTTATAAAGGAGATCATTTTGGTGAAATTATTTGGGCTGAATTTGCAAGTAATTCTGATATAAGAGATCGTTATTATGAAAGTAAAACAGAGAAAAATGATGCTAATATTTTTGGTAAATTAACCTATGAGTTAAATGATTCTTGGACATTATTTACCGATTTACAAGCTCGTTTTGTCAAGTTTGACACAAACGGATTGACCTCTGATAGAGACCCTATAAATGTTGACGAAAATTATACATTTTTCAATCCTAAAGCCGGGGTAACATTCAAAGCTAACGCTAACAATAGCTTCTATTTATCATATGCAAGAGCAAATAAAGAACCGAATAGGAACGATTTCGAAAACGGAGTAAATACTTCTGAAAAATTGAACGATTTTGAATTAGGATGGCGTTTTAACAATGAAGCATTTAAAATAAATACAAATTTATATTATATGCTATATAAAGACCAGTTGGTTTTAACCGGAGCTATTGATGATACAGGAGCTCCTTTAAGAGCAACCAGCGGAAAAAGTTATAGACTTGGTTTAGAAATTGACGCGCAAGTTATTTTATCTGATAAATTAGGTTTACAACCTAATATTGCAATTAGTGCAAATAAAAATGTAGACTTTTTTGCACCTGTAAATGGCGAATTAGTTAATCTTGGAACAACTAATTTATCATTTTCTCCAAATTTAATTATTGGAAATGCATTTACTTATAAACCTACAAATTCTATTCAATTTTCATTGTTATCTAAATATGTTGGAGAGCAATATATGGGGAATTTAGAAAGCGCCGTTTCTAAAAACGACGTATTAAAAAGTTATTTTGTAAACGACTTTAATGTTTCATACGAAATAAAACCAAACAAAATCTTTAAATCCATTTTATTAAGTGCTTTGATAAATAACATTTTTAATGTTGAATATATTTCAAATGGATATTATTACACATATGATGATACTTGGTCTGTTCCAAATCAAGCAACTACATTAGATGGCGCTGGTTATTATCCGCAAGCTACTCGAAATTTTTTAGTTGGAGCAACATTAAAATTTTAGCATAAAAAAACCGAGGTGAATACCTCGGTTTTTTTTATTTTCTAAACTTCAATTCCTTTCATCATTTTGTTCCAATACAAGTACGGAAGCATATATTTTTTAAGAATCCACAATCTCCAATGTTCTTTAGAAGAATCACTAATCATTAATGGGAACTGTTTTAATTTTGGGTCTGGCTCAAACACTTGATTATAATCGAACTCTGCCAATACCATTTTTCCATATCCAGTTACTAACGGACAAGAAGTATATCCATTATATTCTTTTGAGCTCATGGTGTTAGACTCAATCAATTTCAATAAATTTTCTACTACAATTGGCGCTTGTTTTCTAATAGCTGCACCAGTTTTAGACGTTGGTAAATTTGAAACATCACCTAAACCAAATATGTTTGAAAATTTTGTATGCTGCATGGTTTTACTGTCAACATCAACCCAACCTGCTTCTGAAACTAATGGTGATTTTTGTATAAATTCTGGAGCTGCTTGAGGCGGTGCCAAATGCATCATATCAAAATGAATTCCATATAAATCTCCATCTTTAGTTACTTTCACATCTTTGTAATTATATTGAATCTCTTTATCTAAAGATGCTTCATCTCCATCAGCAATAGTAACACAACCTCCACCAGATAAATCTTTTACAATTTCGTACCATGCAATTTTTTTATCGGCATCCACTTTTACAAGTTTATGGAAAAAACGAACGTTGATATCTTTTTTATCAACTACCTCCATCAATGTATCTGCAATTATTTTAACTCCAAAAATAGAACCACTTGGTAAAGCAAAAACAATATCTGTTTTCTCTCTTACGCTTGCTTTTCTATAATGTTCTTCAGCTAAATACATGATTTTTTGAGGTGCACCACCACATTTAATTGGTGTTGCTGGTTGTGTAAATAAAGCGGTACCTCCTTTAAAGTTTTTAAGAGTTTCCCAAGTGTGCTTTGGGTTTGTATAATTACTACAAACTACTCCTTTATCCATTGCCTCCTGTAAACCTTCAACCAATTCAGGAGCCATTCTTAAACCCGGAGCAACCACTAAATAATCATACGTATATTCATTACCTCCTTTGGTTGTTACTTTATTGCTTTCAGGTTCAAATGTTTCAGCAAATTCTTTAATCCATTCTACACCTTTTGGAATTAAAGAAGACATTGGTTTTGCAGTAGCATCAAAATCATATGTATTTGCTCCAACTAATGTCCAAGCTGGTTGATAGTAATGCGTTTCTGCCGGTTCAATTATTCCAATTTGTAATGATCTATTTTTTCTTTTTAGCATGGATGAAACCATAATTCCTGCGGTACCTCCACCAATTACAAGAACTTGAAAGTGTTTTGACATTCTATATATTTTTAGTTAATGAATTAAGGGCTAGAAATATAAATAAAAAAATCCGTTTTTTATGAATTAATTCACAAAAAACGGATTATACGACCTTATAAATAGGCTATTCCTCAGCAGTCATTCTTCCTGTTGCACAACTCACAAAAGATTTTGCTTTGTGTACAATAGTATTGTCATCTCCTACTTCTGGATAACCCATACTCGATAATTTCTTTTTAGCTAAAACTATTACTTGTTCATTTGTAGCGTCTATAGTTACCTTTGATGTTTCAACATCAACTGATACAGCGTTTACTCCATCAATTGATGAAATTCCTTTTTTTACAGTGTTGGCACAACCACCACATTTTAAATTTAATATTTCTATTGTTGTCATTTTATGATTTTTTTAGGTAATGCAAAATTACAAAATAATTTTTCTAAGAATGACCACCTACAACAATTTTCATCACTTTTAAATTTAATTTAAAAAAGTTATATACTTGATATATAAAACAAACCCTCATAAAACGAACTAATCTTGTTGGTTCAGTTCCAAATGAAATATTGCTATATGGAATTGTTTTTTCAATACTTTTTTTCATAATTTTAAATTTTAAGATTTTTTACTCAGGAATTAACCACCAAAATGGTTTCGCTTTTGCTTTGTATAAAAACATATAATGCATAAACAATTTCATCCAATGACCAGCAGTTCCAACTACTCCAACAGTGTCTTTAATATTTCTACCCCATTTCGGATATTTTTCCCAATCCGGAACTATTGGGTTCACGGTCATAACGGCAGCTTGACCTTTTAATAAACCATAACCCGCTGAAACAATACAAGCTGCACCCATTTTAGCCATAGAAGCAGTATGTGGGTGCTCTATTTTTCCAACTTTTATAGAATGAATTATGTTTTGAGCTACAATTTTACCTATCACTCCAGATGGCATTCCTGTTCTTGGCGGCGTTGGAAATATTTTTGTGCCATTTGGACTTTCCATTGGTTTTGACATACCATGAGGTGGCGCAAAAGCGATACCCGCAGCATAAACATTTTCATATTTTACACTTTGATAAGTAGATGGCCAATCCTCCGCTTTCCATTCTTCATAAGCTTTTGGAGTATAATCTGCATCCACTTTCATCATTCCATTAGCTGCAAATACTTCAGCACTTATATCTTCATTATTTTTATTAAATGCTTTCATACCAGCACCTGCGAATCCAGGGATTAGCATAGCAAAGTCAAATTCCTTTGTATGTTGCTCTCCTCTTAAGTTTTCATAATAAACTATCCCTTTTTCTACTTTATGAACTCCTGCTCTTTTTATCCAATTAATACCATATTCTTTTAAAATAGACTCTGTAAATATTTTTGTTGGAGTTACGTAACCATTTCTTTTTACATAAGCGCCGCCCATTCCAAAATCACCTAATTCATATTCATTCGAAATCCACCACATATCAGCTAAATGCGTCAATTTTCTTTTTTTAATTTCGAAAGCAATATTTAAAATATATTCAAAAGCAGCACCTTGACATGTTGCTAAAGCATGTCCCGTACCCACTAAAAATGTTTGACGTTCTCCATTCTCCATTTTTTCGAATGATTCTTGAAGTTTCCCCCAAGCATGTTCTGCGTGGTCGTAGGTACAAACTGATTGTGTAAATTTATTTGGCCCTAATCCTTCTGTAGCTTCAAAATTAAGTTTCGGTCCAGTTCCGTTAATTAAATAATCATACGTTACCTTTTCTTCTTTTCCTTCAAGATCGCCTGTTACATACTTTATGGTAACAAATCCTTTTTCGTTTTCCGCATCTCCTTCAGGATGTATTGATGTTGCTAAGGCTTGTTTATAGTCAATACCCATTTTTTCATACACTGGGGGTAACTTAAATTTCACCTGATCTGGTGTCATTAAACCAACTCCTACCCAAATATTTGAAGGAATCCATTGAAAGTTACTATTTGGTGAAACCATCACCACTTCATGGTTCTTTTTTAAGTATTTACTCAAATAAGAGACAGCCGTGTGACCTGAAATACCTGCACCTAAAACTACTACTTTTGCCATTTTATTAATTTTTAAACACTATACTCCAAATCCCTCTTAAATCACCATCATTGTACCCTATTGCTTTATCGTTTGGATATAATGATTTTATTAATGAATCTGTTTTTACACTCAATTGTTCTTCAAGTTTACCATGACACGATAAACATTTTGAATTTAATTGAATAGGCGCAAAGTAGTGCTTTTGATTACTATTATTTATTTCAACTATTGGTGACAATTCCTCTCCTTGATTCAGTAAAGATTGATACTTACTAATTATTTCCAGTTCTCTTTCTGAAGCATTATTTTTAGAATTTCTAACTTTATTAGAAGTTCTTTTAATTGTAACATTGTATTTTTCAGCCATTTTAGAAGTTATTGGCATTGCTTGCACATTACAAAATGGAACTGCTTGAGCTGGCCCTCCTAGCTTCATTTGCGCCATTAAATTGCTACTCAGTTCTTTAAAAGAAGCTTGTGTAATTTCATTTCCTTTGGCTATAAATAAAGCTTCATCTTTTTTACTCAATTCTGATTTACAAGAAATTACACTAATTAAAACAAAAAGTAAAATTAGTTTTTTTAACATTATTATTTTTCTATTTGATTATTATTTCTAGCCCAATTCATAATTCCTCCACGTAAATCATATACTTTTTGAAAGCCTGCTTTAGCTAATTTCTTTGCGGCTGATGATGTTCTACTTCCAGATCTACAATAAACAAAAATGGGAGTATTCTTATCATAATTCGTGAAATTTTCCAGAAAATTACGACTGTAGTAATTAATATTTACAGCACCTTTTATATAGCCTTGTTTAAATTCATATGGTGTTCTAATATCAATAATTGTTTGATTTACAGATTTCTCTTTAAATTCTGAAGGAGTCAATGCTTGTACCTCACCTTGTTTTATTTGGCTTACTGAACTATCACTAACTTTATTTGATTGCTGATTTGATTCGCAACCTACGTTAATAACACTAGTAATAAATAGCAGTATTGCTATTTTGAAAAATAATTTCATTCTTTTTATTTTTGATTTTTTGGTAAATATAAATTTAATAAAAATTTTAGTAGTAACTAAAGTTACTTTGAACTAAACGACTGAAGACTAAATATTAGAGAAAATTCAAGCTATGATAGATACTGATGTAAGAGTTTTAACTTTTTAAGTTATTTTCTCTATTGTAATATCCTAAAATAAAACCTAATACTACAGACCATAATGCGGCCAAACCAATTTGAAAAGGTTTCTCTAACATAAAAGTAATTGTGTGTGCAGGAATCCAAAACCAAATTAAAGAGAACATTCCTTTGTCTATATTTTTCCAATTATGCTGCTTGGCTATTAAATTATCCAAAAACCGATGAAAAATTACAAGAAACAATCCGTATTGTAAATTCATTGTCACCGAAACTGTAAATGCTCTTGTAAAATTACTAAGTTCAGGCAATAAATGATGAGCTATCAAACTATCAATAAACCCCTGAAAACCCGTGAAAGCATATTTTATAGTTACAGCAATAATTGCCCATTCTAACATTTTTAAAAGAATAACAGACACCTTATAAGGTTTATGAACCTTACCTTGCTGCACCCATTTAGAAAAAATATCTCCTAAAGTTCCTAAAATGGCAAATTGCACCATTGCACTATAGATTGGATATTCTTTTACTAATTCAACATAAGAATTCATCCCAACTACATTTTAACGATTTCACCTTGATTAGCAATATTAAACCCATTTTTTAAAACTGCTTTTTGAGCTTCACTTCCTTCAATTAATAATGGGTTCGTATGATTAAAATGAATAAAGTGTACTTTTCTCTTTTCTGATTTTGATAAGTTCTTAAATAAATCCATACTTTCTTCAACAAACGGATGTGGAATTTCGCTCATTGATCTACCTTTAATTTCTCCATCTTTAAAAAAAGTAGCATCGAGCAAAGCAATATCAACTTTTCCAATATAATCTGTAATACTTCTATCCCATTTACTCCATTTATCAATGTCTGGTATAAATAAAATTTTATGAATACTTGTATCAATTAAAAAACCAACCGTCTCAGAATATTCATCTCTGTGCGGTACTTGAATTGGTATAACAGAAATTCTTTCATTTAAAAATAGTATAGAATCCTTTTGCAACGGATGTAATTCTATATTCTTTAAATTGACCAACTGACTCCAAGGACCGTTATTCTTTAAATACGATTTCATTTTTGGCATCGCATAAACTGGGATATTTTTCGTTCCCATAGCTTCCCTTCCAAAATGCATTAAACCCGTATAATGCCCAATATGTGCGTGTGTTAATAATATACCCTTAGGTATATTTAATGGATCTTTTAAGTGTGTAGAAAGTAATTTTAATTGCTCCTTAAAATCTGGTGTAGCATCAAAAATCCAATTTTCTTTACTTATTGGATCTATTAGAGCTAGAGAAACAACAAATCTTTTATTTTCAGGATTTTTATAAACTCGCTGGCAACACTCCTTTTCACAACCAGCTTGCGGATATCCGGCATCCTGAGCATTCCCCAAAACGAGGATATAAGGACTTAACAATTCTGTTTTGGGTTGTTCAATCTCTTTTTCTTTACACGAAAAAAAACTGAAAACCATTATGAATATTAAACTTAATCTACTCATTTTATCACCAGCTTCCTCCAGATCCACCACCTGAAAAACCTCCTCCACCAAAGCCTCCTCCGAATCCTCCGCTTCCAAAGCCTCCACCGCTTGAACCGCCAAAGCCTCCACTACCAAATCCTCTATTGCTTCTACCTGCTCCACTTAAAATTATGGCTTCTAAAATAGCTGCGGCTGTACTATCTTTTCTATATCCACCACGGCCACCGCCTCCATCTTTGTTTTTCTTTGAAAAAATGATGAGTAACACTATGAAAACTATAAAAACAATAACAAATAAAGGAATTCCTTTACTTGAACTTTGTTGTTCTTTATTGTTTTTATATGAACCTATTAAAACTTCAAAAATAGCATCTGATCCCTTATCTAAGCCACTGTAAAAATCACCTTTCTTAAATTCCGGAATTATAATATTTCTGGTAATTTCTCCTCCTATTCCTGCGGTTAATAAATGTTCAACTCCATAACCCGGTGCAATCCAAATTTTACGCTCTTTATTTGCTAATAAAACAAAAACACCATTATCTTCTTTTGCTTGTCCAATTCCCCATTCTTGCGCCCATTTAGGTGTTAAAATACCTATATCTTCATTATTAATTGTTTCAACAGTAGCAATTACAATCTGGGTCGAAGTTGAATCTGAATAATTAATAAGCTTACTTTCTAAAGCTGTTTTCTGAGAAGCTGATAACAAATTAGCGTAATCATATACACTTGTTTGCAGTTTTGGTTTAGCAGGAATTGCATACTGTCCTGCAACAAACTGTACAAACAAAATTGCAATAAAAAATGGAATAAATCTTTTAACTATGTTCTTTTTTGGAGTCATTTAACCTTTAGATATTTCATCTGATAATTCGTTACTGTCATCATTCTGATAAGGAAAAAATTCTTTTAGCTTTTCTCCAACTTTTAAAATAGCAAGTTCAATTCCTTTGGAATATTCCTCTTTTTTAAAATGACTTAGCATTAGTTCTTTTTCTAAATCCCAAAAGTTTTCTGGAACCTTAGAATTAATTCCTTCATCTCCTAAAATTGCAAACTGTTTACTCTCAACAGCAATATAAATCAAAACACCATTTTGCTGTTCTGTTTTATCCATTTCTAGGGAATAAAAAACTTCTAAAGCCTTTTCTAATGGTGGCTTATTTGTTTCCTTTTCTATATGAACACGAATTTCACCTGAAGTATTTTTTTCAGCTATTTTTATAGCTTCAACAATCGTTTGCTCTTGTTCTGTTGTTAAAAAAGCTTCAATTTTAGACATGCTTATTTTTTTCCAAAATCAAATTCAACATCAGGAGCTTTTTCGTTTCCAGGTTCTGATTCAAAATAAGGTTTTCCTGAGAAATCAAAGAATCCAGCTAATATGTTATTTGGAAATGTTTTAACGTGATTGTTAAATGGCTTTGTTGCTTCATTAAAACGTGTTCTGGCTGTTAAAATCTGATTTTCAGTACTTGCCAGCTCATCTTGTAATTTTAAAAAGTTTTGATTTGCTTTTAAATCTGGATAACGTTCTACTGTTACTAATAAACTTTTTAATGCGCCACTTAATCCTCCTTGTACCTCATTAAATTTAGCTAATTGATCTGGTGTAATATTTGTTGGATCAATAGTTACCGAAGTTGCTTTTGCTCTTGCTTCAATTACTTGAGTCAACGTTTCTTTTTCATAATCTGCAGCACCCTGAACGGTTTTAACCAAATTACCAATTAAATCACCTCTTCTTTGATAGGCTGTTTCAACATTTCCCCAAGCCTCTTCAATATTTTCGTTCAATTTAATTGCCGTATTGTAAAAACCTGTCACCCAACTATACCCTGCAAATGCAATTACACCTACAATAATTAAAGGAATTAACCACTTTTTCATTTTGTTCCTATTTTAAATTAATACTATTTCTATTTATTAGTTGCAAACTGTTACCTTT
>NZ_JABDRI010000013.1 GCF_013041805.1 Lutibacter sp. | reverse complement strand
ATGCCATATATGCTGAAAAAGAATTGATTATGTTTTGTTTATAATTATAAACAAATGGCATTAGTTCAAATTGGTAAATATATTTGCCCTAATCCTGAAAATTAAATGGACTAGTAACACAATTATTTTCAAGTTTAGATGATATTTCACGCCCATTGGTTAAGACAATATATTTACAACACGAACTTATTAGAACACATCGATTTATTGATGGAAATGGAAGAACAACAAGAATTGATAAAAAATTGGATTTTGATGTACAATTTTTATCCACCAATATTTATAAAAGATGAATTTGAAAAAAAGGAATATGTTGAAACACTTATTAAAAGTTTTAGTACTTTAGAAAAAAATAATAATAGTTGGGACAAAGATACCGATCTCTTTTTTCAACAAGAATTGGATAGAGTTTTAAAGGGTATTGAATTTATTTTTAATGAAATTAGAATAGAAAAGTAAAAACTACACACAAGAACTAATAAAATTTAAGGGCACTTTTAAACTAAAGAGCGAACCAATAAACATATAACAACCTGTTTATTGCAATAAAAAGATAAATTTAAAGAATCGATACTAACAATATGATAGAATTATATTTAAAGACCAATGAAATAAAGAAATTAAATTTAATTAGTCAAATAAACTATAAGGCTGAAGACATATTTAATATTCGTATCATTGATTCAACTGAAAAAGTATTACATGAAATTTCTACTAAATTTGATATTGACATATCCATTTTTAATCAAAAAGAGGACATTGAAATAAGTTCTCATTACTTAAAAACATACGACCAATTATCTTTTAACTTTTCAATACCTAATTATAATTCGAATACACTTTTTAGAGAGGAAGAAATTTTTATAATAATCAAAAAAGGGGTAGTTTTTTACTTTTTATCTTCAAATATTGATGAAAACTTTGTAAATCTCACCAAAACGAGATATGACTTTACAAGTATTAATTTCAATTCTCACTTAGAACATTTTGTATTTCAAATAGGGATAATTTCAGATTATTATGCAGATTTGACAGAATTCATATCAAAAAAAGTTAAGCTATTTTATGAAAATATTTTAAACTTAAAAGATTTTAGATCAAATGACTTGGATTTAATAATGATTCTAAATTATAACAACCTCTTAATAAAAGAATCAATAAATAACTTTCAAAGAATCCTTCAAATACTGATACAAAACAAATTTGAAGAAAAGACCCTAACGAATAAAATAAATTTAGAACTTGATGATATTGCAGTAATTTCAGACCATATTCAATTTAATTTTGACCGACTCGATGATTTAAAGGAAAATATTAATAGTAAAATTGAATTAGAACAAAATAGTATATTTAGAACATTAACAATTATAACTGTTTGTATCTCTTTACCGACACTTATTGCTGGAATATATGGGATGAATTTTAAGAATATTCCTGGATTAGAATGGAGGTTTGGATATCCAACAGCAATTGGTCTGATGATCATAAGCTTCATTATTGCAATAGTTTATTTTAAAATGAAAAAATGGATTAAATAGATCATTAGTAAAAGAGATTTTGAAAACTAGATAATACTACTTTTATCAAATAGATTAGACTTATAATAATTATGGAGAATATAGCTCACACAGAGAATCAAATTCAATACGTTGCTAGTTTTGAAGACTTTGTTTCCGCTTCTTTTTTTGGAGAAATTAATGCAATTTGTTGGAATCGTAAGCTAGTAGGTGATTTTTCTGAGATTATAAGACAGGTAGAGTTAAATGAAAATATAGCCGAACTTCATCCAAATGATCTTCTTGAACTTAAGTTGAGTGAACAGGGGCAGCTTGCTCGTGAAATTCTTTTAAATGATTTGAATACGTTAAAAGCTCTTGGTGCATCTCCAACACTTAATCTAATTAAGTGCTATTATAGAGATGATAACTACCCGTTTTTTCCAACAGATGTTTATTCTTTTCATGTAGATAGCTCTCCTATACCAGTCGACACCTTTTTATGCACTTACTATGGCGAGTCCAGTGAAATATTGCCAAACTCGCAAGCCAAAAAAAAAGTACTTATTCCCGAAATACAAGATGAACTTAAAAAAATATATCGTGGAGCAGAGGAAGATTTTGAATCATTTTTAAGTGAAAATTTCTTTGATTTACACTATCTGGCTAAGTCTATGGCACAGCCAATAAAATTAAGTTTAGGCCATTTATACAGATTGGCTATTGAGCACCCTAAAAGCCAAGTTCTCCCTTGTATTCATCGTGCACCAAAGGAAAAAAGCGGACAGAAAAGGTTGTTGTTAATCTGTTAAAGGTATTTTAAATATATACTCATATTAACTACTTGTGAAGTTTAATGCTTATTGCTGATAAATACTTGGAAGATGATTTTGAGATGAACCTGAATTTGTATTAAGAAAATTAATGCTAAAATATCAGATTGAACAATAGCAGATAATTAAAGAAAAAGTGCACATAATAAGATTCGAACTTACACGAGCTATTGCTCACCAGTCCTTCAATTTTCTGTGCACGTTTTTAAAATTTTAAAACACTGAATTACAATTAATTAAAAAGTATGTATTTCATTAAATATTTCAAAAGTGATAACATAAGTATAATAGAAATATTATATTGACCATATTTTATCAATAATAATTAATAAAATTGGAAATATAATAGCGACAAAAGCAGCTGAAATGCTTTTCAAATCAAATGGCCAAGTATTTTGTGATGATAATTTATTTTCTAAATCTCTTAATTCATTAAGCTTCATAAAATTTCTTGAAGAAGGATAGGAGTCAAGCTCCTTCAATTTTTTTTGTATTTTCAATTTAACTTTTAAAACTTGATTATCAACATCTGTTTGCATTAAATTATGAATATTAAGCATTGGCCAATAGATATAAAATATTATTAAAATAGCAAATGAAGAATACCATAAAATTATTAAAAATTCCCAACTCCAATCACCAATAAATTTTGCAACTACCCCCAAAAAGAATGGAACAATCGTAATCATCGCAGATTTTAAATGAATCGAACCTATATAATTAATAGTATTTTTTTTGTCTAAATCTAATGTTTGTAAATCACTTTCTTTACTTATCGTATAAATGAAAAATGAAAATATAACCATGCTAAATATTGCTGCTCCAGCAAAAAACATTGTTATAAATTGAAATGTTGCATAAACCAATTTAGCTTCCAAACTATGGAATGGAGTACCAACTAAAAAATCTCCTACCGAAGCTATTAAACCTATTAAAATTCCTATCCAGATACTAAATTTTCTACTAAAAATAAGATCTTGATAA
Source organism: Lutibacter sp. (assembly GCF_013041805.1). Taxonomy (GTDB): domain Bacteria; phylum Bacteroidota; class Bacteroidia; order Flavobacteriales; family Flavobacteriaceae; genus Lutibacter. Next base: position 28,198 of record NZ_JABDRI010000013.1, on the reverse strand, counting down.
ATTAATAATTTTGATGTCATCGTTTTTTCATCTAAAGAAGATATTTTTAAAAATTCCAAAAAGTTCTTATCAATAACCTTATACATCCAAATAAGAGCACCCCATACAATCATCATTTGAAAAGTATAAGCTAAAAATGAAAGTAAATAGATTTTATCCTCGTCGAGAAGATACCACAATAACTGAACGAATGCAAAGATGAATAAACTAAACACAAAAACTGAAATGAGATAATGAAATTTTGTCCATTTGACAATTGAATATTGAAAAGGTTCTTTCAAATTTAGTGTAAGATTGTAGCCAGTACTAAATTTTTCATTACTTAAATCTTGTAAGTTTTTATCCTCTTGCCATTCTAAACAAAATTTACACTTTTGAGCTTTAATTGGAATTTCACTAAGACAATATTGGCATTCTTTTTTTTCCATATCAATTTTTTTTTATTGATTTTATCACGTCCTTATTTAAAATCATTTGACTATTCATATTAAAATCTAGTCGGTTTTTATGATTCAATAAATGACCCAAATCAAGAAATTTATTTACTTTCACTCTTCCATTCATAGATAATAAGTAATCAATTTTATTTTTCCTTTTTCCAAAGGGTTTCAATAACCAATCATTACTTCCGTAAATCAATATTATATCTTTAGTTTCAAGAATTAAATCTATTTTCTGATTCATTTTTTCATTTCCTCTTTCATAAAGTTCAAACAATGTTTTATATTTCGATACATATTCAAAAAAAGATACATGATTTGAAATCTTTAAATTGAAATACTGGAGGATATCTTTGTTAGTTGATATTGAAAATATAAATTTTTTATTTCGGGTAATTCTACTCATTAAATACATTGGATAATTGACAAGAATATTAAATAACCTTTTTAAAAATAATCTTTTTTTATCCTTCAACTTCTGGCTAACTTTTGTTGGAAATACTATATCAAAAGAGTCCACTGGAGAATACAATATTATTTTATTAACTTTTTGAGCCTCTGGCAATGATAAAGGAAACTCATCTAATTCATCATCTAATAATGCTATTGACTGGTCTATTAATATATCTTCAATATGTGTATCGTAGTTAACCAAAAAAGAAATCATTGCTATTGCACCTGCACTATGTCCAGCTAAGTGTATTTGCTTAATTTTAGGATTATCAATATACTGAATAAACTCTTTGATAATCCTTACCATATTACCTATTCTCCAATTATATTTAGATCCTTGTTCTGGTAAATCTATGCAATAAATGGTTTCATAACTATTAATAAAATTTTGAAGATGAGAAATGTAATTTTCTTTATACATTCCAAGCCCTGGCATAAAAATTAAAATTTTATGGGGTTTATTTCCTTTTAATTTGAAATATTCAATACCATTTATATTCTCCGAAACTATAGTTTTAAACACCTCTATTTTAGATTTAATGACTTATAAATTAAAAATAATCATATTCTATTTCAGTTCTTAAATAATATAGTATTGACAATAATTTGGGTAATTATATTTTATTTTTTATAAAAATAATGTTATCCAAAAATATTAGGATTCTGATTTTTCAATACTAGTTTTATCTTCAATCTATAAAATTAGAATAATTAACTAAAAAAAAACTATTTGTAGGAATTAATTAAAGAAAAAGTGCACATAATAAGATTCGAACTTACACGAGCTATTGCTCACCAGCCCCTCAAGCTGGCGCGTCTACCAATTCCGCCATATGTGCTTTTTGTTTTTAACAAAAAAAGTTAAGCAAAATGCTTAACTTTTATAAGTGACCTGGCTGGGGCTCGAACCCAGGACCACCTCCTTAAAAGGGAGGTGCTCTACCAACTGAGCTACCAGGTCAATAATTTTACCTTCTCCGCAATTGCGAGTGCAAATATACTATCTAAACTTAAGAAAACAAGTTTTTTTATGTTGTTTTTTAAACGATATTTGTTTTATTAAGTTAAGTCAATAAATATAAGTTTATGAAAATTGTATTATTAGGGTATATGGCTAGTGGAAAATCAACCATAGGGGTAATTTTAGGCAAAAAATTAAACATCCAATTTATTGATTTAGATACTTTTATTGAAGAAAAAGAACAATTATCTATTTCTGAAATATTTAAACAAAAGGGTGAAATATATTTTCGCAAAAAAGAAGGTGAATACTTAAGTGAACTTTTAGATTCGGAGAATGATTTAATTATTTCATTAGGTGGAGGAACACCTTGCTATGGTAATAATATGAATAAAATTCAGGAATTATCAACATCATTTTATTTAAACGCTTCTATCAATACTATTTTTGAGAGATTAAAAGATGAAAAAACACAACGCCCTTTGGTCACCAATATTGGTGAACATAATTTAAAAGAATATATCGCAAAACATTTATTCGAAAGAAATGAATTTTACAAAAAAGCAACGAATAGTATAGATATAAATGATAAGAGTGCCTTCCAAATAATTGAGGAGATTGTTGACTTACTCTAAAACTGCGTAAGATTTTTCTTTTTTAAATACTACTGAAACGTGCTCGTGCAAAGAGGTAGATAAGGAGATTCCTTTATAATCTGCTTTTACGGGATACTTTTTATGATTTCTATTAACGAGTACAGCTGTATTAAAACGTTTTAATGGAACATCTAAAAAATGCTTAATACCATAAATTAAAGTACTGCCAGAATTTAGTACATCATCAACTAATATAATAGACTTATTTTTATACTCTTCTGATTTTAATGATGTTGAAATAGGATTTAAAGGTTTTTTCTTATCCATAAATACTTCACAGACTAAAATTTTAATAGGACTAATTTCTTTCAAAAAATGAGAAATCTTTTGAGCTAATAGATAACCGTTACCGTTTATACCAGCAATAATAATTTCTTTTTCTTTCCAATTATCTTCATAAATTTGGTAAGCTATTCTTCTCGTTTTACTTTCAATTTGCTCACTTGTTAAAATAATAGAACTTTCCATTTTAGTTATTTTTTTTCAAAGATAAAAAACAATTCTCTACCAAATCTTGGTTTTATTGAGTTATAACACCTATCCAATACTTTTATTTGAAAAAAGGGAGAAAATAATTTTAAATATTCTTCATACGAACCTCCAAATGGCGGTCCCTCTTGTGTTAATTCAAAATCAAAAAGTAACCCTGCTATTTTTCCATTTTCTTTCAATAAACTTGCCATTTTTTCTACGTACGCTTTCCTACTTTCTGGATGTAAAGCGCAAAAAAATGTTTGCTCCACAATTAAATCATACTTTTTAGCATGGTTAAAAAAATTATTGTGAATTAAGTTTTCCTTAGGAAAATTCACCACTCTGTTTTTTAAATTCTGTAATGGTTGAGAAGCAATATCTATAATATCAACAGTTTTAAATTTATTCTTATGTAAATATTCAGCTTCATAGCTGTTACCTGCTCCTGGTATTAATATATCAATATTTTTATCTGTGATTTGATTAAAATAAACTTCAAGCGGGGTAGATATTTCACCGATATCCCAACCAGTTGAGTTATTCAAATATTTTGTTTCCCAATAATTTTTATTTAACTCACTAATTTTCTTCTTGTAATTCATTTAAATCTCTTCTGTCTTTCTTAGTAGGTCGTCCAGTTCCTTTTTTTCTATAATAATCTTTCGAATACTTCAATAGGTCTAATTTTTCAAATTCTTCTGCAGGTGTAATATCTTTTCTGTATAAATCAACTAGCTTTGCACCAACACGATTTGAAGGTATATCTAATACTTCTATTTCGTAATTAATCTGATTTTTTCGAATAATTATTCTATCATTATTAAAAACCATTTTTGAAGGTTTTATGCTTTCTCCATTAATTTTAATATGACCTTTTCTTGTAGCTTCTGTAGCATTATTCCTAGTCTTATAATATCTTACACACCATAAGTACTTATCTATTCTCATTGGTTCTCCTATAATAACGTTAAATTTTATCTTTTCTCTTTTGTCAAAGATATGAAAATAGTATCTTGCGCACCTAAAAATATACTGAATGAAATTTAAAAATTTATTTATACTAGTAATACTATTCACTGGGGTTTTATCTTGTAATAACGATGATAATACAACAAATACTGATCCTGCAGAGCAAGCAATTGCAGATGATGAAGCTATTATAGAATATTTACAAACGCATTATTTAAATGAAGAAGATGGTGGTATTTGGACTGTAACAGACGGTGAGGATCCTTTGATAAATGATGAAAGATTAGAAACTCAAAATATAACCAGAGATGATATCGCATATAAACTTTACTATTTAAAACAGTTTGAAGGAGTTTCTATGAGTCCGTCGAGAGCAGATTCTGTATTAACCACTTATACCGGAATGTTGTTAGATAGTACTGTTTTTGACTCAAGATCTACGTTAATTTGGTTTTCATTAACCAACTTAATTGAAGGGTGGAGTTATGGCTTTACTAATTTCAAAGGAGGATCCAGAGTTCTAAATAGTGATGAATCGTTTTTTTATGAAAATCCAGGTAAAGGAATTTTGTTCATTCCTTCAGGCTTAGGGTATGGTCAGTTTGGAAGTGGTTTTATCCCAGGAAACTCACCATTGGTTTTTGAAATCACCTTGCATGATGTAAATGAATCGGATGATGATAATGATGGTATTTTATCAAAAAATGAAGACTTAGATAATGATGGGGACGTTAAAAACGATGATACTGATGAAGATTTAGTTCCAAATTATTTAGATCCAGATGATGATGGTGATGGTATTTTAACAAAAGATGAAGATGCAAATGGAGATGGGGACCCAACAAATGATGATACAGATGGTGATGGAATACCAGATTATTTAGATACAGATAATTAATAACATTTGAAACATAAAAAAAGCTTCTCAAATTCTGAGAAGCTTTTTTTATAACTAATTAATAAATAATATTACTTATTTTTTTTCTTAGATAAGCTATATGATACACTGAAAATTAGTTGTTCTGGTCTAGAATCTAGCGTAAATGTTTCTCCTGCCTTTGACCAATTCGCTTCATTTTCACTTAAACCTCTTTCATATCTAACATCTAAACCTAATCTTCCTAATTCAATAGAAGCTCCAATATTTATACCAACTGAAAATTCATTTTCAATATCATTAAAGTTCAAGCCTTCTAAATCATTATCTAAATAATATTGAAATGCTGGTCCGGCAAAAATATTTAAAGGTCCAATTAATTTAATACCCACTAATACGGGCATATCTAATTTAGATATTTTATAATCTTCAGTACTACCTGAATTTAATTCATATTCACTTGTTGTTTTAGTATACACTAACTCAGGTCGCAAATAAATAGGTCCTAAATTTAGTTTTCCATAAAAACCAACATTAAAACCAGACTTCCCGGATCCTTCATTTTTGTAAATATTGGTTACTTCATTAGAAAATTCTTTAAATTCTCCATTTGAATTATAACTTAATCCAGCTTTAATACCAAATCCACTTTGTGCACTTACAGCAAAAAAGGTAGCTATAAAAACAACTGAAAATAATACATTTTTCTTCATAAAAATTAAATTTAGAGTTTATAATATCGTATAAAACGCAATAATTATACCGTTATTTCCTAGTAATAACCTTTTTTACTGCATTTACAATATCATTGTCAGTTAATCCATATTTTTCCATAAGTTGAGCAGGTGTTGCAGATTCTCCAAAAGTATCATTTACAGCAACAAATTCTTGTGGAATAGGATTATTTTGCACTAATACTCTGGAAACACTTTCACCAAGTCCACCTAAAATATTATGCTCTTCTGCCGTAACAATACAACCTGTTTTAGCAACCGATTTTAAAATTGCTTCCTCATCTAAAGGTTTTATGGTATGAATATTTATAACTTCAGCACTTATTCCAATTGCTTCTAATTTTTCTGAAGCTTGTAATGCCTCCCAAACTAAATGCCCCGTTGCAACAATAGTAACATCAGTTCCTTCAGTAAGTTGAATTGCTTTTCCAATAATAAACTCTTGATCTTCAGGCATAAAAATTGGTACAGCCGGGCGTCCAAAACGTAAATAAACAGGTCCCACATAATCTGCGATTGCAATGGTAGCTGCTTTAGTCTGGTTGTAATCACATGGATTAATAACTACCATTCCTGGTAACATTTTCATTAATCCAATATCTTCTAACGTTTGGTGTGTTGCACCATCTTCACCTAATGTTAAACCTGCGTGAGAAGCACAAATTTTTACATTTTTCCCTGAGTAGGCAATAGCTTGTCGAACTTGGTCATACACTCTTGCAGTTGAAAAGTTTGCAAAAGTTCCTGTAAATGGTATTTTCCCACCAATCGTTAATCCTGCAGCAATTCCCATCATATTTGCCTCTGCAATTCCAACTTGAAAAAACCGATCAGGATGATTTTCAATAAACTTATCCATTTTTAACGAACCAACTAAGTCAGCACATAGTGCCACTACATTCTCATTAGTATCACCAAGTTCTGCTAATCCTGCACCAAAACCTGATCTGGTATCTTTCTTTTCTTTAAATGTGTATTTTTTCATATTAATATTTATTAAAAATCGTTCAAAAATAAGGATATTATACGATACGAAACTACATTTTTATTAATTCTTCATACAACTTATGCACAGGTAATCCCATAACATTAAAATAACTACCTTCTAGTTTTGTAACACCAATAAAACCAATCCATTCTTGAATTCCATAGGCTCCCGCTTTATCTAAAGGTTTATAATTATCAACATAATATTCAATTTCTTTAGTTGATAATATCTTAAAATTAACAATGGTTGTGTCAAAAAATATGTTTTCTGAATGTTGCGTTTTTATACAAATTGAAGTAATAACTTTATGACTTTTTCCAGATAATTTTTCCAACATTTGAATAGCTTCAAATTTATCTTTAGGCTTTTCTAAAGGCTGATTATTAAACCAAACAATAGTATCTGAAGTGATTACGATATCATTTTTATGTAGTTCATTTTCAAATGCTTGAGCCTTTAATTTTGCTAAATAATTAGTAATTTCTTCTTCTTTTAAATTAGAAGGATAGTTTTCAATGATGGGCCGAACTTGTATTTCAAATTTTAAATCAAGTTTCTTAAAAAGATCTTGTCTTCTGGGAGATGCTGAGCCGAGAATGATGTGATTATTTTTAAATTTTTCTGAAAGCATTATAACTTAACTTGTTAATATAAATATGATTACTGAACTAATTCCTAAAAACATGATTATTTTTAATAGTGAGCTTATGTTTTTAAACTCTTTTAACGACTCCGCCGATTTAATTTTAAAAGTACAATAACCTAACGGTACTATTATAAAAAAAAGAACGTACAATGCTGTAAACTTATAAATTGAAGCAATGTTAATGAGTATAAATATTAATAAAATGATTAGGATTATACAAATAACCGTAATAATTTGTTGTGTTCGTTTTTTTCCAATTAAAATTGGTAATGTATTCATTTGTAGATTGTAATCTCCATTTACATCTTCTATATCTTTAATTAATTCTCTAATTAAACTTAATAAAAAGGCAAAGAAAGAATAGATAAACACAATATTAATAGCTAATTGTAGCGTATTGACTTTAATTGAAGTATCTATATCAATCATATAAATTATATAGATACTTAAAGCACTTAAAAATGAAACTGTAATGTTTCCAACTAAAGGAACTGCTTTAAACTTTTTTGAATAATAATAGAGTAGTAGTGAAGCACCTATAAATATAAATGAAAAAGAAGGCTTCTGCAGATGCATACTTAAACCAATTCCTAGAATTAATCCTAAAGTATTGATCCATAAGTATAATTGTTTTGATTGTTCTATTGAAAAAACATTTGTAACAATTACTTTATTCGGTTTATTTATTAAATCTGATTTTACATCAAGTATATCATTAATAATATAGCCCGCAGCGGTTATAAGAATTATAGAAATGAGTAGAACAATAAACTCAAAAATTGAAAGATTCGTTGAAATTTGTAGAAAAGAAAATAACAAAAATTTAAGAAGCAGTAAAGAATAGAGTAGAAGCAATAAATTTTTCCAACGAATTAAATTAAAAAATGCTACAATTTTCATTTTAACTAATTAAAATTCTTTTTAACTCTATCTAAATTAATTTTATTATCACGGTCTTTTATAGTTTCACGCTTATCATAATTCTTTTTCCCTTTACAAAGCGCAATATCAAGTTTGGCCCAACCTTTATCAGTTAAAAATAATTTTAAAGGAATAATTGTTAAACCAACATTTTGAACTTCTTTTTGAAGTTTTTTAAGTTCCCCTTTATTTAATAATAATTTACGTTCGCTTTTTGGCTTATGGTTGTATGAATTACCATATAAATACTCTTCAATAAACATATTAATCACAAATAATTCGCCTTGTTCGTTGAATTCACAAAAGCTTTCCGTGATGCGCGCCTTACTTTCTCGTATTGATTTTATTTCTGTGCCGGTTAATTGAATACCCGCTGTATATCTATCCAAAATCTCATATTCAAAGCGCGCTTTTTTGTTACGTATGTTTATTTTTTTCTGCATAATTTAACAAAGGTAGTACAATTAATAATTAGTATACCTATGGATTTGGGATTGGAATGAAATTCTAATAAATATTTTTATTATTCAATTTTTAAGACCGTATCAGTAGCTTTTGAATTGACTATTGTTACGATATATAAATTCGAATTATTTGAATCTTCAATATCATTATATTTCTTCTTGCCTAAAATTTTATTTACAAATTGTGGGGTAGTATTACTATGACCAACAACTAAAACTGTTTTTCCTGTTGTTTTTGACTTAAAATCATCATCGTACATATTTCTAGGATCGTAAAATTGTAGCTCTAAATCCTTTTTCTGAGCAGTAGGTTTTGCTGTTTGTACGGTTCTATTATAATTTGTTGAATAGATTAGATCAAAATTCACATGTTCAAAAACACTACTCCAATTCTCAGCTCTTATTTGTCCCCTTTCATTTAAATTAGGATTTTTATTTGAGTTATCAGTTCTAACTTTCTCCGCATGTCTAATTAAGTAATAAGTAGTTACTTCATCATTTTGGGCTTTTACAGTGAATGAAACAATTAGTATAAACAATAATAAAATATATTTTTTCATAAGTCATCAAGTTAATTTGAAAAACGAATATACATAAAAAAACTCCTTTATAAATAATTAAGGAGTTTTAGATATCTATTGTTGTTAATTATTTCTAAACACAATTTTATCATCAAAAGCATCTAACAGAATATGACTTTCAGAGGTTATTTTACCTGCTAACATCTCTTTAGATAACTCATTCAATACTTCTTTTTGAATAACTCTTTTCACTGGTCTTGCACCAAATTGAGGATCGAATCCTTTGTTTGCAAGTGCTTCAACCATATCCTCAGTATATTCAATTTGAATATCTTGCTTTTTAAGCATTTTAATTAACTTATTTAATTGTAATCTAACAATTAACTGAATTTCCGATCTGTTTAAAGGTGTAAACATAATTATTTCATCGATTCTATTTAAAAATTCAGGCCGAATGGTTTGTCTTAGTAAACTAATCACTTCAATTTTTGTTGATTCCGTAATAGAAGCACGCTTTGCCATATCCATTTTTTCAAATCTTTCCTGAATAATATGCGACCCCATATTAGAAGTCATAATGATAATGGTATTTCTAAAATCGGCGACTCTACCTTTATTATCAGTTAATCTTCCTTCGTCTAAAACTTGTAATAATATATTAAATGTATCAGGATGAGCTTTTTCAATTTCATCTAATAAAATTACTGAATAAGGTTTTCTTCTCACGGCTTCAGTCAACTGCCCACCTTCATCATAGCCAACATACCCAGGAGGGGCACCAATTAATCTACTTACTGAATGACGTTCTTGATATTCGCTCATATCAATACGTGTCATTGAATTTTCATCATCAAATAAATATTCAGCTAAGGCTTTCGCTAGTTCTGTTTTTCCAACACCTGTAGTACCTAAAAACAAAAATGATCCCATTGGTTTTTTTGAATCTTGTAAACCAGCTCTTGAACGTCTAACAGCATCTGAAACTGCTTCTATGGCCTCATCTTGTCCTATAACTCTTCGATGTAATTCAGCTTCTAAAAAAAGTAATTTTTCCCGCTCACTTTGCAACATTTTAGTTACCGGAATACCTGTCCATTTAGCAACTACTTCAGCAATATCATCTCTAGTTACTTCTTCTTTTATTAATGCAGCATCCTGATTTTCAGCTAATTCTTTTTGTAAAATATCTAATTTTTCTTGTTCTTCCTTAATTTTTCCATACCGAATTTCTGCAACTCTTCCATAATCACCTTCACGTTCAGCTTGTTCAGCCTCTACTTTAAAATTTTCAATAGCTATTTTACTCGCTTGCACATTATCAACCAATTCTTTTTCGCTTACCCATTTTGCATTAATCTCATTGCGTTCCTCTTTTATATTGGCAATTTCTTTTTTTAATGAAGCTAATTTTTTTTCATCTTTTTCTCGTTTAATGGCTTCAATTTCAATTTCTAATTGCATTATTTTTCTATCCAAAACATCTAATTCTTCAGGTTTTGAATTTATTTCCATCCGTAATTTAGCTGCAGCCTCATCCATCAAGTCAATGGCTTTATCTGGTAAAAAACGATTAGAAATATATCGTTGTGAGAGCTCTACAGCTGCAATAATTGCATCATCTTTAATTTGAACCTTATGATGATTTTCATATTTTTCTTTTATTCCTCTTAAAATTGAAATAGCACTTTCTGTATCAGGCTCATCAACTATCACTTTTTGAAATCTTCGTTCTAATGCTTTATCTTTTTCAAAATATTTTTGATACTCATCTAATGTTGTTGCCCCAATAGCCCTTAGTTCTCCTCTAGCCAAAGCTGGTTTTAAAATGTTTGCAGCATCCATAGCTCCTTGTCCGCCACCAGCTCCAACTAAGGTGTGTATTTCATCAATAAATAAAACTATCTCTCCATTGGAAGTAGTCACTTCCTTAATTACAGATTTTAAGCGTTCTTCAAATTCCCCTTTATATTTGGCACCCGCAATAAGTGCTCCCATATCTAAAGAGTAGATTTGTTTATCTTTTAAATTTTCTGGAATATCTCCTTTAATAATTCTATGTGCTAAGCCTTCGGCAATCGCCGTTTTACCAGTTCCTGGTTCTCCAACCAACATTGGGTTGTTTTTTGTTCTACGTGATAAAATTTGAAGAATTCGTCTAATTTCTTCATCTCTACCAATTACGGGATCTAATTTTCCATCTTTTGCTAGTTGATTTAAATTTCGCGCATATTTATTAAGTGAGTTATATGTTTCTTCAGCACTTTGCGAGGTAACTTTACTTCCTTTTCGCAATTCTTCAATAGCTAATTTTAACTCTTTTTCAGTAATACCTTGATCTTTTAAAATTTGTGCGGTTGTATCTTTTGATCCTAAAATAGCAATAAGTAAATGTTCAATAGAAACATACTCATCATTCATTTTTTTTGCTTCTGTGGTAGCTTTATTCAACATTTTTGAAGCATTGTTTGAAAGCGTAATTCCATTACCTCCAGTAACTTTAGAATAACTTTGTATTGTTTTATCAATTAAACTTTCTAAAAGTTCAACATTTAATCCTAATTTTTTGAATATAAAAGGTATTACATTTTCATCAACTCCAAAAATACCTTTTAAAATATGAGAATTTTCTATTTGTTGGTGTTCATAACTTTGCGCAATTTGCTGCGCTTGTTGTATCGCTTCTTGCGATTTTATAGTAAAATTATTAAAATTCATAACGTTTTGTTTTTATGTGTTCACAATTCAGTGCTCAAAGAGTATTCCAATTATCAAAAGGTTTATAAAAAGGTCATTATGTCTTGTTTTTTAGGCATTTAAGGACATTTTGTCTTTTAAAAAACTTATAATTATATTTGCAAACCAATACACTAAAAAATAATAATGGGGATATTCAATAGTTTTTTTAATCAAAACAATCAAGAAACAAAGGAAGAAAGGATCAATTGGATACCGCTTACAGAAATGAGTCAATTAACCACTCTAATTTCTCAGTCAAAATTGAAGCCTATTTTAATATTTAAGCATAGTACGCGATGTGGCGTTAGTAGAATGGCGCTAAAAAGTTTTGAAAAAGAGTTTGATATAAAAAGTAATATGATTGATTTATATTTTTTAGATTTATTAAATCACAGAGAAATTTCAAGTGAAATTGCATCAAAATTTAATGTGTATCACCAATCTCCTCAAGTTTTAGTGTTAAAAAACGAACACGTTATTTACAACGATTCGCATTATCAAATTAGTGCAAGTGCTATTAAAAAACTGATTGCAGTAGGTTAATTTTGTTTTAAATAGAGTATTCGTGTATAACAAAAAAATCCTAAAAAATTAATTTCAGGATTTATTACATTGTATTTTATTTACTCTATTTTGGCTTAACTGCCGGTAAAATTTTACCGATACATTTTCCAAATCCAATACTCACTTCATCATTTTTGCAATATCCTTTTAATATAACCTTATCACCATCATTAAAGAATACGCGAGTTGTACCGTCTTTTAAAGTAATTGGTTCTTTACCAGCCCAAGATAGTTCTAACATTGAGCCATAACTATTTTTTGTTGGTCCAGAAATTGTTCCGCTACCCATCATATCTCCTGAGCGAACATTACAACCATTTATTGAATGATGCGCCAATTGTTGCTCCATTGACCAATATAAATACTTGAAATTAGTTTTACATAATTCATTTATATCTCCATTTTCAGTTTCTAAAGTGGCTCTTAATTTAATGTCGAAACTGTTATTAGTAGTTTTTTGATTTAAATAAGAAAGAGGAGTAAGGTCTTGTTTTGGACTTTCACATCTAAATGGTTCAAGAGCATCCATAGTCACTATCCACGGGGAAATTGTTGAAGCAAAATTCTTTCCAAGAAACGGGCCTAAAGGAGCATATTCCCATTTTTGAATATCGCGAGCGCTCCAGTCATTTAATAATACCATTCCAAAAATATATTCTCTTGCCTCATCAATTGATATTGGTTCTCCTAAGTTATTCGCATCTGTAGTTATAAAAGCGGTTTCAACTTCCATATCTAAACTCTTCGTCGGACCAAAAACAGGTGTTTCCTCACCTTTTGGAATGGATTGACCATAAGGTCTTCGAATAGGAGTCCCAGAAACTACAACAGAAGAAGAACGACCGTGATAACCAATTGGCATATGCAACCAATTAGGCATTAGCGCATTATCCTTTCCTCTAAACATCACACCAACATTAGTAGCGTGTTCTTTGCTCGAATAAAAATCGGTATAATCCCCAACGCTAATTGGTAATAACATTTCAACTTCCTCCAAATTGAAAATTATTATTTCTTTATGTTTTTCATTATCTCTTAAACGTGGGTTTTCAGCATCAAAAACTTCAGCAATCTTATTTCTAACCAAACGCCAAGTTTTTCTTCCATCAGAAATAAAATCATTCAGCGAATCTTGCATAAACATATCATCTGTAAGCGGCACATCATCAAAATAGCCTAATTGATGAAAAGCACCTAAATCAATAGCATACTCCCCAATCCTTGTTCCAATAGTAATAATATCATCTTTGGTAATAAATACCCCAAAAGGAATATTTTGAATTGGAAAATCACATCCCTTTTCAACCTTTAACCATGATTTTCTTTTCGGATCATTCGCTTTTATTAACATAGGTATAATTTTTTTGTATCTGTTATTTAATATTCACTTCAAATATATAAGATAATTGTCAAAAGAAAAATGAAATTAGTATTTTTGCATCTAATTTTATAAAAACAAAAAATAATGCAACACGACCAACTTATTTTTGATTTAATTCAGGATGAAAAAGAAAGGCAAACCAACGGTATAGAATTAATTGCTTCAGAGAATTATGTAAGCTATCAGGTTATGGAAGCCACAGGCTCTGTATTAACTAATAAATATGCTGAAGGATATCCTAACAAACGGTATTACGGTGGTTGTGAAGTGGTTGATATTATTGAACAAATTGCAATAGATAGAGCGAAAGAACTTTTTGGAGCAGAATATGTAAATGTGCAGCCGCACTCAGGCTCACAAGCAAATGCGGCTGTTTATCAGGCTGTTTTAAATCCTGGAGATAAAATATTAGGATTTGATTTATCTCACGGTGGACATTTAACTCACGGCTCACCTGTTAACTTTTCAGGAAAATTATATAAAACATCATTTTATGGAGTAGATGAGGAAACTGGAGTTTTGAATTATGATAAAATTCAGGAAACTGCTAAGAAAGAAATGCCTAAACTAATAATTGCAGGTGCTTCAGCCTATTCAAGAGATATAGATTTTAAACGTTTTAGAGTAATAGCAGATTCAGTAGGAGCACTATTATTAGCCGATATTTCTCATCCGGCTGGATTAATTGCAAAAGGGATTTTAAATGACCCTATTCCACATTGTCATTTTGTTACAACTACCACACATAAAACTTTAAGAGGACCTCGTGGTGGAATTATTATGATAGGAAAAGATTTTGACAATCCATTTGGTTTAAAACTAAAAAATGGAAACCTAAAAAAAATGTCAAGTTTAATCAATTCTGCAGTGTTTCCAGGTAATCAAGGAGGACCGTTAGAGCACGTAATTGCTGCAAAAGCTATCGCATTTGGAGAAGCTTTAACTGATGATTTTTTACATTATCAAATCCAAGTTAAAAAAAATGCAGCAGCAATGGCTGAAGCCTTGGTGAATAAAGGATATAAAATTATTTCTGGAGGAACAGACAACCATAGTATGCTCATTGATTTACGAAATAAAAATATTAGTGGAAAAGATGCAGAAAATGCATTGGTAAAAGCAGATATTACGGTAAATAAAAACATGGTTCCTTTTGATGATAAATCACCTTTTGTAACTTCTGGAATTCGAATAGGAACTGCTGCTATAACTACAAGGGGACTTAAAGAAAATGACATGATTACTATCGTTGATTTAATTGATGAAGTAATTAATAATTATGAAGATGAATCAACTTTAAATAGTGTTGCTAAAAAAGCAAATGAGTTAATGTCACATAGGCCGCTTTTCACCTCATAATTTTAAAATTTAAAAAAAACTAAAAATCCCGCTTTTAGCGGGATTTTTTCATTCTACTATTGTGTTAATTGTTGCAATACAAGAGGACAAAAATTTGTACATTTATACATCTTTAATCAATATCAAATTAATCTATGTAGATATTTTAAATATCAATTATAGTTATTAAGTTTACTTAAATTGTTAACATACATTTGTATAAGAAATTTTAAAAACAAATAAAATACTATATTATGGAATCACAACAAGAATTTACATCAATGCCAAGAATAGGGGATAAAGCTCCTGAATTTAAAGCTGTTACAACCCAAGGAGATATCAATTTTCCTGCAGATTATAAAGGAGATTGGGTAATACTATTTAGTCACCCAGCAGATTTTACACCAGTTTGTACTTCTGAATTTATGACGTTTGCCACTATGGAAGACAAATTTGCAAATGCAAATTGTAAACTAGTAGGATTATCAATAGACGGTTTATACAGTCATATTGCTTGGTTACGCTCTATTAAAGAAAAAATTGAATATAAAGGAATGAAAGATGTTGAAGTTAAATTTCCTTTAATTGAAGATATTACAATGGAAGTAGCTAATAAATATGGTATGGTTCAACCAAATGAAGATACTACAAAAGCTGTAAGAGCTGTATTTTTTATTGACCCTGAAGGAATCATTAGAGCAATTATTTATTATCCATTAAGTTTAGGTAGAAATTTCGATGAATTGTATAGAGTTGTGGTTGCATTGCAAGCAGCGGATGAGTTTGGTGTTGCAACACCAGCTGATTGGTATCCTGGAGACGATGTTATAATTGGCCCTGCAGGTTCTTGTGGAACTGCAGAAGATAGAATGACTGGTAAAGAAGATATGGATTGTAAAGATTGGTATTTCTGTACTAAAAAAATTAGCAAAGAAGAAGTTCTCAGCAAAGTTTTAAAAAAGTAAATTATAAATAAAAAAATCCCACTTTTCAGTGGGATTTTTTATTCATTCTCTTCTTGAGCTCTTTCTAAAAGCTTATCGTTAAAATTTTTACTAGATTTAACACCAAGTTTCTTTATACTTTCTACTTTTTTAATCAAATTTCCTTTTCCAGTTAATTTAACCATAGAACTATCATAAGTTCCTTGTACTGTTTTTAACTGATTTCCAACCTTAATTAAATCGTTTGTTAAATTCACAAATTGATCATATAACCTTCCTGCTTGGATGGCAATCTCTAAAGCATTACGTTGCTGTTTCTCGCTATTCCACATAGAGTCAATAGTACGAAGTGTTGCCAAAAGGGTAGTAGGTGTAACAATTACAATGTTTTTTTCAAAAGCTTTATTATAAAGCTGATTGTCAAAATTTAATGCTGCTGCAAAAGCAGGTTCGATAGGAATAAATAATAAAACAAAATCTGGAGATTCTATTTCGTAGATATCTTGATATTTTTTTTCACTTAGTTGTTCAATATGTCGTTTCAATGAATGTACGTGTTCCTTTATATACTGTTCTTTCTCATCTTCATCAACAGCATTTACAAATTGCTCATAGGCCGTTAAAGAAACTTTTGAATCAATAACCATCTTTTTGGAATCTGGTAAATGAATTACAACATCGGGTAAAACTCTTTTTCCTTCATCATTTGTAAAACTTTGCTGTACAAAATATTCCCTGTCTTTTTCAAGTCCAGATTTTTCTAAAACACGTTCTAAAACCAACTCACCCCAATTCCCCTGAATTTTACTATCTCCTTTTAACGCTTTCGTTAAGTTGATGGTTTCTTTACTCATTTGTAAATTTAAATCCTTAAGATTTGATAATTGTTCTTTTAAAGCAGAGTGCATTCCTATACTTTCCTTTTGAGTATCTTCAACTTTCTTCTCAAAAGTTTGAATTTTTTCCTGAAGTGGATTTAATATACTAGTTAAATTCTCCTTATTTTGTTTGGTGAATGTTGCTGATTTTTCTTCTAAGATTTTGTTTGCTAAAATTTCAAAATCTTTTGAAAATTTTTCTTGTAATTTTGTAACTTCAGCTTTATTCTCTTGTAACTTTTCTTCTAAATTTTTAAGCTCAGAAACCTTTTGCGTATATCTTAAATCTAATTCATGTTTTTCATTATTTAAACTATTTTTTTCTTCACTTAACTTATTTATAATGTTATTATTAATTTCTTTTTCCTCAAGTAATAGTTTATATCGAGTTTCTAGTTCCGAAGTTGTTTTTTCATACTTACTTTTTATTAGTAATTTACCTATAAAAAGACCTATTATTAAAGAAATAATAAATAGTATAATACCTATAATATAGTACTCCATAATTTAGTTGAAATTTATAATATTATAACCTTCTGATTGATATTTAATCAATGCAGTTAATGCTGATAGAGCTAATTTAATATTTGATGATTTATCTTCAATTTTAAATCCGCTTGCAATGTAAGATTGTCCGCAAACATATAATTCTACATTTGCATTTTTAAGTTCTTGCAATAATTTACTGTTTGGATTTGAAACTCCAAATTGTTCTTGAAATGCCAACTCATTTATGGTATATTTTGTGGCTGCACCATGAAGTATAACAGCTACTTTCATGTTTTCTAAAAGCACTCCTTGTTGAGCGTGCATATTTAAATAGCGTGCAACTGCATTTAAAAGTGGATTTATACTATTATTTTTTGAATTGTCAGTGTAAATATCAAAAATTACTTTGTACTCTGTCTCGTTATTTAACTGTAAATCAACACTATTAACCTGATATACCTTTCCATACTTTTCAATAATTGGTCCTGTTTTAATTTCAACTTCTTGAGCAAAAATCAAAGAACTCTGAAGAAGTACTACTAAAACCATAAAATATTTTATCATTGTAATTGCTTTTAAATTCAAATTTAAAATTAAGATTTTTATATTTGTTGCCATAGCCAGAGAATTAAAATTAAAGCTGAGTTATTAACAAGCTAATGAAATATTTTTTTCGATTTACAATTTATACCATTTTACGATGGAAAACGGTAGGGTCATTTCCTAAACAATTAAAAAAATATGTGATAATAGCTGCTCCTCATACTCATTGGATAGACTTTCCATTAGCTGTATCAGTTAAATTTGCAGAAGGAGCTCCTATTAATTATATTGGAAAAGCTTCTTTATTTAAACCTCCGTTTGGTTTTATTTTTAGATGGTTAGGTGGTTCTCCAGTAGATAGAACTAAAAGTAACAATAGAGTTGATGGGATAGTAGAAGTTTTTAACAATAATGAAAATTTTATTTTAGCACTATCACCTGAAGGAACTAGAAAAAAAGTTGACAAATGGAAAACAGGCTTTTATTATATCGCAAAAGGAGCTAATGTTCCTATAGTAATGGCTACATTAAACTTTAAAAAGAAAGAAGTTAAAATTTCAGAACCATATTATTTAACTAATGATATGGAAAAAGATTTTAACTTCTTTCATGATTATTTTAAGGGTGTAGTTGGAAAAATACCTGAAAATAGTTAAGCTTTATAAAAAGGCAATCGCACAATAACAGCAGCTAATGCTTTTTTACGAACTTGGATAAAAATTTCAGTACGTCGTTTAGCGTATGAAGTTTTAACATAGCCTAAGCCAATCCCTTTTTTCAGTGAAGGGCTCATAGTACCAGAAGTAACTTCTCCTATAATTTCTCCGTTTTCATTTACAATTTCATAACCGTGGCGAGGAATTCCTTTATCAGTTAATTCAAAAGCAACTAACTTTTTAGTAACTCCTTCTTCTTTTTGCTTTTTAATTTCTTCAGCATTTACAAAATCTTTTGTAAATTTTGTAATCCAGCCTAAACCTGCTTCAATTGGTGATGTCATGTCATTTATATCATTTCCATATAAACAGAATCCCATTTCTAAGCGCAAAGTATCACGTGCTGCTAATCCTATAGGCTTTATGTTAAATTCTTCACCAGCTTTAAAAACAGCATTCCAAACTTGTTCAGCATCTTTATTTTTAATGTATAATTCAAATCCCCCAGAGCCTGTATAACCAGTTGCGGAAACTATTACATTTTCCATTCCAGCAAAAGTTCCTATTTCAAAAGTGTAATACTTCATTTCTGTTAGGTTAATCTTTGTTAAAGATTGAAGTGCCTTCGCAGCAAGAGGACCTTGCACAGCTAGTAATGAAAACTCGTCAGAGCTATTAGTCATTTCTACGCCTAAATCGTTGTGTTGTGAAATCCAATTCCAATCTTTTTGAATATTTGAAGCATTAACAACTAGTAAATATTCTTCACTACTAATTCTATACACCAATAAATCATCAACAATACCACCATCAGCATTTGGTAAACAACTGTATTGCACTTTACCATCTGTTAGTACTGAAGCATCATTTGATGTTACTTTTTGGATTAATGCCAACGCATTTTCGCCTTTCAAATAAAATTCACCCATATGTGAAACATCAAAAACACCAACACTAGTCCTAACGGTTTCATGTTCAATATTTATACCTTCATATTGTACAGGCATATTATAGCCTGCGAATGGTACCATTTTAGCACCTAAAGATTCGTGAATGTGAGTTAAAGCAGTATTTTTCATTTAATAAAATTTTGTTTAGCAAAAGTACTAATAATTCAATAATTCATCGGTAGTATTTTACCTATTTAGCAACTAATTTTATTATTGTAGTACAAGCTTCCAATCTTGTATTAAATCATCAATATTCTCAATACCAACAGAGATTCTTATAAGATTTTCGGGAGTTAAACTATCCATGCCTTCAACTGACTTTCTATGCTCCACTAAACTTTCTACACCACCCAAACTTGTAGCAGTAGCAAAGTATTTTAATTTAGTTGATATGTTAAAGGTTTCTTTTTCAGTTGCTTTAATTAGTATGGAAAGCATGGCTCCAAACCCATTATTAAATTGTTTTTTAGCCAATAAATGCTGTGGATGACTTACTAATCCAGGGTATAGTACTTTTTTAATTTTCGGGTGAGACTCTAAATATTGAGCTAATTTCAAGGCGTTTTCGGCTTGTTTTGAGACCCTTAAATGTAACGTTTGTATTCCACGAGCAATTAGCCAACAATCAAAAGGAGAAGGAACTGCTCCTGATAATACTTGAATAGATTTAAATTTTTCAGCTAATTTATCATCATTTAAAACAACACAACCACCTAAAACGTCACTATGCCCTCCAAAATATTTAGTAGTTGAATGGATTACCATATCGGCACCTAATTCTAAAGGGTTTTGTAAAACTGGAGTCGCCCACGTATTGTCAACGGCACATACTATGTTTTTTTTATGAGCAATTTCTGAAATTGCTTTAATATCACTTATTTTTAATTGTGGATTAGAAGGCGATTCAACCCAAATTAATGAAGTATTAGGTTTAATAGTGCTCTCAACAGCTTTTAAATCACACATATCAACTAAATCATATGTCAAATTCCATTGTTCAAAAACTTCTCTCAATAATTTTTTAATTGTAAAATAAATATCATCAGGTAAAATAATATGATCTCCTGTTTTTAAACTTTGAAAAATAGCACTCACTGCGGCCATACCAGAAGAAAACGCGAATGAATGCTTGCCTCTTTCTAGTTGAGCAATACTATACTCTATAATTTTTCGATTGGGATTTTCGTTTCTTGAATAGATTAAATCGTTATTATAAGTACCATCACTATTTCTTTTATAAGTACTAGAAAGGTATATTGGTGTACTCACAGATTCTATATTAGACATCTGATTTTCAGTACTTTTTATTGCTAAAGTTTCAAATTTTGGTTTCGTTTTCATAAAAGTTTAAAATTTCTATGAAATTAACAAAAACTCTTTTAATTCTTCATAATTTGATATTTTTATAGAAACTTTTTCTTTATCTATTACTTCCTTAATTTGTGCTGGCAACTCTATGGTTTCTTTAATTACAGGTTCAACAACGTCTAAAAACTTAACAGGATGTGCCGTTTCTAAAAATATACCTTGAGCATTATTTTTGGTTAAATACGTCTTCAAGCCCAGATAACCAACAGCCCCATGAGGATCTGCAATATAATTGTAATTTTCTTTTAAATACTTCATTGCCTCTCTAGTTTCATCATCTGTAAAAGAATAGGAGCTAAGGTGTTTTTTTAATTTAGAAATATCATTTTTGTAAATTTCTAAAATTCGCACAAAATTACTAGGATCACCAACGTCCATAGCGTTTGAAATGGTTTGCTTTGAAGGTTTTGGGTTGTAAATTCCTGTTTTTAAATAATTTGGAACAATATCATTTACATTTGTTGAAGCAATAAATTGTTTCACCGGTAAACCTAATTGTTGAGCCATCATACCTGCACAAATATTTCCGAAATTTCCGCTTGGAATGGAAAAAACAACGTCTCTATTTTTATTCTTCAATTGTTTATACGCAAAAAAGAAATAAAACATTTGTGGCAACCAGCGCGCAACGTTAATAGAATTAGCCGATGTTAAATTTTTAATAGAAATTAAATCTGTATCTAAAAACGCTTTTTTTACCATGGCTTGACAATCATCAAAAGTGCCATCAACTTCTAGCGCTGTAATATTTTTACCAAGTGTAGTTAACTGTTTTTCTTGCACTTCACTTACTTTTCCACTAGGGTATAAAATAACCACATCAACACCTTTTACATCTAAAAACCCGCTCGCAACTGCGCCGCCTGTATCACCAGAAGTAGCAACTAAAACAGTTACTTTGGTTGTATTTTCCTGCTTGTTAAAATAACCTAAGCAACGCGCCATAAAACGTGCACCAACATCTTTAAAAGCCATTGTTGGACCGTGAAATAATTCCAGTGTTGAAATGTTTTCATTTATAGTTACAATGGGAAAATCAAAACTAAGTGTTTCTTTAATTATTTCTTTTAATTCTCTCTCTGGAATTTCATCAGCAACAAATTGCTTAATTACTTCATATGCTATTTCTTCATTTGAAAAATAATTAAGATGTTTAAAAAATTCTTTTTCTAATCGTTTAATTTTATTTGGAAAATAAAGCCCTTTATCAGGAGCCAATCCTTTAATTACTGCATCTTTAAACGATACTTTTGGTGCTATTTTGTTTAAACTATAAAAGTCCATAATATTATTTACTATCTAAAATTTTTATTCCTTTTGTATTCACTTTTGAAACATGAATATCATAATCTATACCTACCTTATTGTAAACTAATTTCATTGCATTAGCCACGGATAAAGCGGTTTTTTTTCCTTTACTTAAGGCAAATATTGAAGGTCCTGATCCTGAAATTCCACAACCTAAAGCTCCTGCATTTTTAGCTTCTTGCTTTACACTCTCAAAAGCGGGTATTAAAATTGATCGAATTGGCTCAATAATATAATCTTCCAGTGACCGACCGATTAAATCATAGTCTTCTGTGTATAAACCACTTATTAAACCACCTAAGTTTCCCCATTGCTTAATTGCATCTTTTAAAGGAACCGTAGCTTTTAATATATTTCTAGCATCAGAAGTTTTAATTTCAATTTGAGGATGAATTACAGTAGCATATAACTCTTTAGGAGTATGAATACTCAAAATATCTAGAGGTTCATAACTTCTAACCAATGTAAAACCGCCAAAAAGGGCAGGAGCTACATTGTCTGCATGAGCAACTCCACTCGCCAAACGTTCTCCTTCCATAGCAAATTTAACCAAATCTGTTATAGTAAAAGGTTTTCCCAATAATTCATTCATTGCCCAAACGGCCCCAGCAGAACTAGCAGCACTACTTCCAATTCCACTTCCTGGTTTTATACATTTGTTAATTTCAATTTCAAAGCCAAAATCGCAATTAGCTTTAGTAAGCAAGGCTAGTGCAGCTACTCCAGCGACATTTTTATGCGTTTCTAAAGGTAGATCTTGCCCTAAAATTTTAGTGATTTTAATTCCTTTTTCTGACACTTTTCGTATGGTCATTTCATCACCCACTGTATCGAGCGCCAAACCTAGCACATCAAAGCCACACGAGACATTCGCAATTGTTGCAGGTACAAATATTTTTAATTCGTTCATACTTTTAATTATTTCCTATTCTAATAATATCAGCAAATAAACCAGAAGCCGTAACATCGGCTCCGGCTCCGGCTCCTTTAATTATTAAAGGTTGTTCACTGTATCTATTCGTATAAAATAGCACAATATTATCTTTTCCTTCTAAATTAAAAAATGGATGGTCTGAAGGTATTTCTTGTAATCCCACCTTCGCTTTTCCATTATCAAATTCTGCAACAAATTTTAATCTACAATTGTTCGCTGAAGCATTTTTATATAGATTGTCAAAATGAATTGCTTCCGATTTTAAGGTTTCTAAAAACTCAGAAACGGAAGAAGACTTTAACGAGGATTGTGGTAAAAATGAATTATTTGAGATAGCATCTAACTCTAATTCTGTTCCACTTTCACGCGCTAAAATTAATATTTTTCTCATTACATCAACACCACTTAAATCAATTCTAGGATCAGGTTCTGTATATCCTTCGACACCTGCTTGTTTCACAACTTCATAAAAAGAAGTTTCTGCATTAAAATTATTAAATATAAAGTTTAAACTACCTGATAAAACAGCTTGAATTTTAGTTACTTTATCTCCTGAGGCGATTAAGTTTTTAAGTGTATCAATTATTGGCAATCCCGCTCCCACATTGGTTTCAAATAAAAATGGAGCATCATATTCACGCGCTAATTCTTTTAGATATAGATAATTTGAATAATTAGATGAGCATGCAATTTTATTACAAGTTACAACTGAAACACTTTCCTTTAAATAACTAGCGTATAAACCAGCAATTTGATCATTAGCTGTGTTATCAACAAAAATACTATTCCTAAAATTTAGTTCAGTAACCTTCGTATGAAATAAATCCATATCTAAATTTTCTCCATTATCTAAAGATAATTTCCAATTTTCCAAATCAATTCCATCCTCATTAAACAACATTTTTTTTGAGTTTGTTAAAGCAACCACTCTCAATTGAATTTTTAAGTTTTCGAGTAAATATTCTTGTTGATTCTTAATTTGTAATAATAATTTAGCTCCAACATTACCTACACCAACAACAAATAAATTTAATTGTTTAGTTTGATCTTCAAAAAAGACAGAATGTAAGGTGTTTAGGGCTTTTTTAATGTCTTTGTGAGCAATTACGGCTGAAATATTTTTTTCAGAAGCACCTTGGGCAATTGCTCTTATATTTACATTATTTTTACCTAATGTACTAAACATTTTACCACTAATACCTTGATGACTTTTCATATTGTCACCAACCAATGCAATTATCGCGTTGTTTTTTTCTATTATTAAAGGATCAACTTTACGTTGTTCAATTTCATAACTAAATTCAGTATCAATTGCTAATTTCGCTTTTTCAGTATCCGAATTTTCAATTGCGATACAAATTGAATGTTCTGATGAAGCCTGAGTAATTAACGATACATTAATTTTTTCCTGAGATAGTGAATCAAATAAACGTTTCGAGAACCCAGGAATACCAATCATTCCGCTACCTTCTAAAGTGATTAAGGCCATATTTTCAATATGACTAATGCCTTTAATTGGATTTTTATTTGAAGAAACTTTTGCTATAAAGGTTCCTTCAGCATTAGCATCAAACGTATTTTTAATAACAATAGGAATTTCTTTTTCCAAAACTGGCTGAATAGTAGGAGGATAGAGAACTTTTGCTCCAAAATGTGATAGCTCCATTGCTTCTTGGTATGAAATATCCTTAATTGGAAAAGCTTGTTTTACAATTTTTGGATTTGCAGTATACATTCCACTTACATCTGTCCAAATTTCTAAAATTGACGCCTTTGTTGCTGCGGTAATAAGAGCAGCGGTATAGTCTGAACCTCCTCTTCCTAAAGTAGAGACTTCACCTTTTTCCGTTAGTGCTACAAAACCAGGTAAAACTACAATTGAATGCTCATTCACTTTAAAAAACGATTCAATTAAAACGTTTGTTTTTTCAAAATGAACACTTGCATTTGAGAAATTTTCATTTGTTATTATTAGTTCTTGTGAATTTTTTAAAACTGCGTCCAACTGATTGCTCTTCAAGGCTTCAGCAATAATATAAGATGACAACAGTTCCCCAAAACTTACAATTTTATCAGATGTTTTATTAGATAACTCATTGATTAAAAAAACACCCTCTAAAGTACTTTCCAATTTATTCAATAGATTTTTTACAAAACCTAAAACACTACTTTGATTATTCACAGGTATTAATTCTCGAACAACTTGCAAATGGCGTTCTTCAATTAATTGTAGTTTATTTTTATAGGAAATATTACTATTGCACGCTAAATTTCCAGCTTCTAATAATACATCTGTAATACCTCCAAGTGCTGAAACAACTACAGCAACTTTAGTTGATTTAGAGGCTTCTTTAACTATTTGAATAACTTTATTTATATTTTCTGATGAAGCAACTGAAGAGCCTCCAAATTTTAATACTTTCATATGTTGAGTTTATCTAGTAATTTTTTCTTTATTTTTTTAACATTCCTTGTTTCAATTTCTATTGAAAACGAATATAAATACGGGTAATATGAATAGAAATAAACCCTAAAGGGTAATTGTACATGTAGTAGTTGTAGCAATAACAGCTTTTCGTAAAGTAATTACGATTTTAAAGAAATTATATGGTTTTGTTATTTGCACAAAGCAAAATTAATTATTTTTTTATAAGCACAAAGCTTTTATTTAATTTTTAATGATTATTACAAAAAGAGTAAAAATATCGCTAATAATCGTAGTAATATGATTATTCTATTATGAATATTAAAAACTCCAAATAATATTTGGAGTTTTATTTTAGTCTAAATCTATAAGTACCTGATTTTTTAGTAAATCATCAAATATTTCTTGTTTACGTATTAAATAGTCCTTTCCGTTATAAATTAATACTTCTGCAGGTCTATATCGAGAATTGTAGTTGGATGCCATAGAAAAGCAATATGCACCGGCGTTATTAAAACTCAAAACATCTCCTTCTTTAATTTCACTTATTCTACGGTTCGATCCAAACGTATCTGTTTCACAAATATATCCAACTACAGAATAATAGCGCTCTCTACCGTTTGGATTTGAAATATTTTGAATGTGATGATAAGAATCGTACATCATTGGTCTTCCTAAATGATTAAAACCCGAATCAATACTTGCAAAAACTGTAGAAGTTGTTTGTTTAACAACATTCACATGAGCTAGAAATTTACCTGCTTCACTCACTAAAAACTTACCAGGTTCAAACATTAAGGTTAACTCTTTGCCATACTCTTTGCAGAATAAATTGAATCGTTTTGTTAATTTTTCTCCTAGCTCTTCAATATTCGTAGAAATATCGCCTTCTTTATAAGGAACTTTAAATCCGCTTCCAAAATCAATAAAATCTAAATTTTCAAACTCATTTGCGGTATTAAATAAAATTTCTGTGGCTGCTAAAAATACATCAATATCTAAAATATCAGAACCTGTATGCATATGAATACCATTAATTAGCATTCCTGTATTTTCAACAACACGCTTAATATGAGGGACTTGATGTACTGAAATCCCAAATTTAGAATCTATATGACCAACTGAAATTTTTCTGTTCCCACCAGCCATTATGTGTGGGTTTATGCGAACACATACTGGAGTGGTAGGGTACAAACTTCCAAATTGCTCTAAAATTGAAATGTTATCAATATTTATTTGAACTCCTAGTTTAGCTGCTTGTTCAATTTCTTGTAAAGAAACTCCGTTTGGAGTAAATATAATATCCTCTGGTGAAAACCCAGCTTCTAGTCCTAATTGCAGCTCTTGAATAGAAACCGTGTCAATACCTGAATTTAATTTTTTAAATAACTTTAAAATACTAATGTTAGAATTTGCTTTTACAGCATAGTTCAATTTGAGATTTTTAACGGCGGAAAAAGCCGTTATAATACGATTGTATTGCGAGCTAATTTTTTCAGCATCGTAGACATATAAGGGGCTTCCGTGTTTTTCTGTTAGAGAAACTAGTAATTGGTTATCCATTCATTTTTTTTTGAGTTTTCAAATGTATAAAACTCAAATTGTATTTGAAATATAAAATCATAATATTACAATATTTAACAAGATGTTAAATAATTAAAAAACTCTCTTCAAAATGAAGAGAGTTTTTTAATATCCAAAATAAGAGTAATACTTTATTTCGCTCTTTCGGCAGTAATTTGCGCTATTTTTACAATAACATCAGTCGCAAGTTGTATTGATTCTGCTGCCACATACTCATATCGACCATGAAAATTATGACCGCCTGCAAATATGTTTGGACAAGGCAACCCTTTATAAGATAGTTGGGAACCATCTGTACCACCTCTAATTGCTTTAATAAGAGGTTTAATGTTTAATTGCTTCATTGCTTCTTCAGCAATATCAACAATATGCATTACAGGTTCAATTTTTTCACGCATATTAAAATACTGATCTTTTATTTCAACCTTCACAATATCGCTACCTAACTTTTTATTTAAATCATCCGCTAGTTTTTGAAATTGAGCTTTACGATTTTCAAATAATTGGAAATCGTGATCTCTAATAATATATTGAAGTTCAGTTTTCTCAACCTCACCATTCATAGTATGGAGATGAAAGAATCCCTCATAGCCTTCTGTTTTTTCAGGAACTTCTCCTGCTGGTAAAGACGCAATAAAATCACTTGCGATTAACATTGAGTTAATCATTTTCCCTTTTGCATAACCTGGGTGTACAATTTTTCCATGAATTGTTACAACTGCCCCTGCAGCATTAAAGTTTTCATACTCTAATTCACCCACTTGACTTCCATCCATAGTATAGGCCCAATCCGCTCCAAACTTTTCAACATCAAACATATGAGCTCCTTTTCCAACTTCTTCATCAGGTGTAAAACCTATTCTTATTTTACCGTGTTTAATTTCTGGATGCTTAATTAAATATTCCATAGCAGAAACTATTTCAGTAATTCCAGCTTTGTCATCTGCGCCTAGCAGAGTGGTACCATCAGTAGTTATTAATGTTTGTCCTTTATAC
>NZ_JABDRI010000036.1 GCF_013041805.1 Lutibacter sp. | reverse complement strand
CAATGCCCTTCAGCAATCAGTGATTATTACCTATTCAATTAAAGCCGCTCAAAAACTATATAAATTAAATCCGGAAGTAGTGCTCTCTGTTAGTATTCGAAATATGGAAGAGTTTGACCGAGCTGCTAATTCTGGCATACCTTGGGAAAACATGGTGGCTTTTACGGGAACAATGGAATCGGATCCATCATTATACGCCAAAATACATGAGAAAGGAGTGATGTGTATGTTGGGGACTTTGGGTAATCTAGACAAAAAAGCAGCTACAAATGGTGATCAACTTTATAGCGAATGGGCTCAACTTGGAATTGATGTTTTTGCCACTGATAGACCTTTGGAAGTGCAAAAAGCACTATCGATCCACCAAAAATAATAGTAAATTTAAAATTGTAGTCTGTTTCACTTAGCTTACAAACTTGATGGGAAAAAGGACTAAGTCTGATACTATTTAAAATATCTTATATACGAAAAGAATATATGAATGTATTTAAAGAATTCTCTTGCAACTGGAAGTAGAGATTTAAAAAAGAGTTAAACTAGGCTTAATTAAAAAAAATAGGTAGCTTGAATAAAACATAATACAAATTAAACTAGTTATTGCTTAAATTTAAAATAGAATATATTCAAAAAAACCATTAATTTTAAACATTGAAAAATAACGTTTCCAAAAACGAATTTTTCACGAATTAGACAGATAAACTCTTATTATGAAAATAATTTGCATTGGCAGAAACTACGCCAAACATATAGAAGAATTAGCAAGTGAAAAACCGGAGAATCCAGTTGTTTTTTTAAAACCTGATTCGGCTATTTTGGCTAAAAATCAACCATTTTTTATTCCTCCTTTTTCAAATAATATTCATTATGAAGTGGAGGTTTTGGTTAAAATAAATAAAGTTGGAAAATATATTGATACGAAGTTTGCACATAAATATTATGATGAACTAGGCTTAGGAATTGATTTTACCGCACGTGATGTTCAAGAGACTTGTAAAAAGAAAGGTTTACCATGGGAAAAGGCAAAAGCTTTTGATGGAAGTGCTGTTATTGGTCGATTTATTCCAAAAGAAAAATTAGGAGATTTAGAAAACTTAGCGTTTAAGTTATATAAGAATAGTGAGTTAGTGCAAGATGGAAACACAAATGCAATGCTTTGGAAAATAGATGAATTAATAGCTTATGTTTCTCAGTTTTTCACTCTAAAAAAGGGTGATATTATATTCACAGGAACACCATCAGGCGTTGGTAAAGTAAGTGAAAATGATAACCTTGTTGGAGCAATAAACGAACAAGAAATGTTTTCAATAAAAATTAAATAAATTCTTAAAAAGTAAATAAAATAGTTCCTAAAGGATTAATTTCTTCTTTACGGTGTTTTTTCAAAATATCATGACCGTAATGAGTTTTAACTAATTCTTTGAAATTATATTTTAATCTTGGAAATTCTCTCAATAATTTATAAAAGTCTTTTGTTGATGATTTTTGCATGAAATAATACAAGATCTCCGTATATGCCTTTGTTAATGGTAAATTAAACTTTTCACTATTTAATGCATTAATAAAAAACTGCTCTTTCAATTTGCAATTTTTAAGGGTTGCTACCTCTAAACCGTATTTATTTATTAAAATCCAAGAAAGTCTCAGCTGATTTTCATGATTGAATAAAGAAGGGCTCAAAGTATAGTTTTCAACTTGTTTTAGTAATTCATTTTCTTCTAAGTTCATAATAGTGTTCATAGCTAAAGTTAATTAGGGGTTTTAAACATATTTATAAGATGCAAAAGAGTATAAAAGGTTGCGTTAAATAGAGTTTTATTTTATGTCATTTTTAGTGTTAAAAATCTTTATTTCAATTATTTGTGTTTATTTTATGTTTTAATAACCAATTATAAATGTCATCACCTTTATAAACACGTTTCCAAGTGTCGTGAGACAAGTCTTCATGTACTGTAAATTGAATATTTGTATGCCCTAATTTTTCTAGCTTATTTAACCCTTCATAAAAATATTCAATAGGAATTACTGGGTCACGGCCACCTGCAAATTGCCATACTGGAATTTTATATTTAGCAATTGAATCCATTAAAATTGGATGTCCCCAGCCAACTATAGGATTTATTGCCGCAAAACGTTCTGGGTGCTTACTAGCAATATACCAAGTTCCAAACCCACCATAGCTTATACCACTTAAATAAACACGGTTCTCATCAGCATTAAAATTTTGTAAGGTATTATCTATCATTTTCATTAAATCATTTTCAGCTCTATTCCATCCGTAATCGATTCTTGATAGCTCAGGAATTGAATCGATGATCTTAGCTCCTTGCATAATTTTTGAGGATCTCGCAGTTTGAGATCTTTTTGAAATACCATTTTTTAGTCGTTTTGGAATCCAATCCTTTCTGCGTTTATCAATATAATCTAACCCTATTTTATCTTGATTGAACATATGAAGTTGGGGAACAATCATAATAAAAGGAAGGTCTCGCTTTTGAATCCAAGCTTCATATAAAGGTCCGTGTATTAAAACATAATCTAATTCATCGTTACCATTTCCCCGTTCGCCATTTCCATGTAAGAACAACAATACAGGCCATTTTTTAGAAGAATCATTTTCGTAGTTTTTTGGCAAATACACAAAATAATCACGTGCAGTATTATCAATTAAACTAGTATATGGTATACGTAATAATTGTTCTTCCTCTCTATTTGAATGAGTACATGAAGAGATTAAAATTATGAATGTAAGTAAAGTGAAGTTAATATTTTGAGAGACTTTCATAGAGGAGTTTTATCGCTTAAAAATACTAAAATATTTTAGATTATTTTGTTTTGATAAGAAAGAAGTATCAGAAAAAAGTTAGTACATTTACTTTTCAATTTTTTAGAAAATGCAAGCAGAAATTATAACCATTGGTGACGAAATATTAATAGGTCAAATTTTGGACTCAAATTCAAAATGGATTGCAGAAGAATTAAATAAAATTGGAGTTTCAGTATATCAGATTACTTCTATTCAAGATGAGAAGCAACATATTTTAAAGGCAATTAAAGAAGCACAATCTAATGCAGATATTGTAATTATTACTGGAGGATTAGGCCCAACAAAAGATGATATTACCAAGTTAACATTGGCAGAATATTTTAATGATATATTAATTTTGGATGATGAAGTTGTACTACACATTGAAAGTTTATTTAAAAAAATGAATTATCCATTCACGGAAGTAAATAGACAGCAAGCATTAGTTCCTTCAACGTGTACCCCACTTAAAAATTATTTTGGCACAGCACCTGGAATGTGGTTTGATTGTAATAAAAAAGTAGTGATTTCCTTACCTGGAGTACCTTATGAAATGAAGGGTTTAATTGAAAATAGTGTGCTTCCAAAATTAAAAGAGACTTTTGAATTGCCTTATATTTTGCATAAAACGGTACTTACCTATGGAATGGGCGAGAGCATGGTTGCTGCCAGAATTGAAAATTGGGAAAACAACTTACCAAAATTTATTAAATTGGCATATCTGCCATCGTATGGGAAAGTTCGTTTGCGTTTAACTGCAAAAGGAGATAATGAGCAACAATTAAATCAAGGTATAGCTGAAGAAGTTGAAAAGCTTACAGTATTAATTCCAGATATTATTGTTGGTTTTGATGAAAGTGAAACAGTTGAAGTAGTTTTGGGTAAAATGCTTAGTGAAAAGGGTCAGACTTTATCCACTGCTGAAAGTTGTACTGGCGGAAATATTGCTAAATTAATAACTTCAATACCTGGTTCTTCTGATTATTTTGTAGGATCTGTGGTTGCTTATCATCCAGAGATTAAAATTAATGAATTGGGGGTTGACAAAGACCTTATTGTAAAACACTCTGTGGTAAGCGCTGAAGTTACGGAAGCAATGGCTAAGGGTATTCAAGGGAAATTTAAAACTACATATGCTATTGCAACCACCGGAAATGCTGGTCCCTCTACTGATAATACTGATGAGTCAGTGGGTACAGTATATATTGCTATTGCATCACCAACAACTATTTTTTCAAAAAAATATTTCTTTGGGCAACCACGCGAAAAGGTGATTCAAAAAACTTCTTATGAAGCCATAGAATTGTTAAAAAAAGAAATATTAAAAAACTAGTAAAATAAGTTTGTGTATTAAGTTTTAAAATTTTAATTTTGCATCTCGTTTTGAGAATACATTAAAAAGGTACAGAATTATGTCAAGAGTTTGTGAACTTACTGGAAAAAAAGCAATGGTTGGGAATAACGTTTCTCACGCATTAAATAGAACTAAAAGAAAATTTGATGTTAATTTAGTTAAAAAACGTTTTTATATTCCTGAGGAAGATAAGTGGCTAACTTTAAAAGTAGCTACATCAGCTTTAAAGAATATTAATAAATTAGGAATTTCTGCTGTTATTAAAGAAGCAAGAGAAAAGGGTTTTTTAAAAAAATAATATATTAGGAAATGGCAAAGACTAAAGGAAATAGAATCCAAGTAATTTTAGAATGTACAGAGCACAAAGCAACTGGAAAACCAGGTACATCTAGATATATTACCACAAAGAATAAAAAGAATACTCCTGATAGAATGGAAATTAAAAAATTCAATCCTATCTTGAAAAAAATGACTGTTCATAAAGAAATTAAATAATATAGGATTATGGCAAAGAAATCAGTAGCATCGTTACAAACAGGATCAAAAAGATTAACCAAAGCTATTAAAATGGTAAAGTCTCCAAAAACTGGGGCTTATACATTTGTAGAATCTATTATGGATCCATCTTCAGTAAAAGACTTTTTGAGCAAAAAATAAATCTTGCTCTTTAAAATAAATACTAAAGCTACTTTCAATATTGAGAGTAGCTTTTTTCTTTTTATATTTACACCATTAATCTAAAATAGATGAGTTTATTTAAAAAAATATTTTCAAAAGAAAAAAAAGAAACTTTAGATAAGGGTCTAGAAAAAAGCAAAACATCATTTTTTTCTAAATTATCCAAAGCAGTAGCTGGAAAATCAAAAGTTGATGATGATGTTCTTGATAACTTAGAGGAAGTGTTGGTATCTTCTGATGTAGGTGTAGAAACAACTTTAAAAATTATAGAAAGAATTGAGCAGCGAGTTGCAGAGGATAAATATTTAGGTACTGATGAGTTAAATTCAATATTACGTCAAGAAATTGCAGGTTTATTAGCAGAAACAAATGTTGGTAACGAAACGGATTTTACTGTTCCTTCAACAAAAAAAACATATGTTATTATGGTTGTTGGAGTAAATGGTGTGGGCAAAACAACTACTATTGGAAAATTAGCCTCACAATTTAAAAAGACAGGGAAAAAAGTTATTCTTGGTGCGGCTGATACGTTCAGAGCCGCAGCAATTGATCAATTACAAGTTTGGGCAGATAGAGTTGACGTTCCAATTGTTAGGCAAGAAATGGGAAGTGATCCTGCATCTGTAGCTTTTGATACCTTAAAATCAGCAGTTGCACAAGATGCAGATGTTGTAATTATTGACACGGCAGGAAGACTACATAATAAAGTTAATTTAATGAATGAGTTAACAAAGATAAAACGTGTTATGCAAAAAGTTGTAGATGATGCTCCGCATGAGGTTTTATTAGTTTTAGATGGTTCTACTGGTCAAAATGCTTTTGAACAAGCAAAACAATTCACGCTCGCAACAGAAGTTACCTCTTTAGCAGTTACAAAATTAGACGGTACTGCTAAAGGTGGGGTTGTAATTGGTATTTCTGATCAGTTTCAAATTCCGGTTAAATATATTGGAGTTGGTGAAGGAATCGATGATTTACAAGTTTTTAATAAAATTGAATTCGTAGATAGTTTTTTTAAATAGAAAATTATAAAATATAAATGAAACCTCTTTATAAACTGGACATAAAGAGGTTTTTTTGTTTATCTTTAGACCCTAGTTTAAATTTAGAAGAATGAAAAAATTAGTACTTATTTTAGCCGTTATAGCGTTTACAATTTCTTGTAAGCAAAGAGAGTTGCCTGTTGTTTTTACCTCATATGATGAAACATCTGAAATTATTGAGCAACAAAATCATGAAAATAGAAGAATGCGATTAAAACTAATTCAGTCTAAATACTTAGATATGAATGAAGTTTTTAAGCCATTCGAAGAGGAGTTAGCTTATTTTTCAGAGAAGGATTATGAAAATTTTAAACCATATATTATTGAAAAAGATATTCCCTCAATTCAGGAGGCAGTTGAAAATGGTATTTTATCCTATGAAAAGATTACACTGTTTTATTTATATAGAATTCGGAAATTTGAAAGTACAAATGAATTAGCCTTGCATAGTATCATTTCATTAAATCCAAATGTAGTTGAAGAAGCACGAGAAAAGGATAAAAATAGACCTTATGATACTTCCTATTCATTATACGGTTTGCCAATACTTTTAAAGGATAATATAAATACGAGCGGTATGCCAACAACAGCTGGAGCTTTTGCTTTAAAAGAGAATAACAATACTAGCGATGCTTTTATTGTTAAAAAATTGGAAGAAAGTGGAGCTCTTATTTTAGGGAAAGCAAATTTAAGTGAATGGGCCTATTATTTTTGTAGTGGCTGTCCAGTGGGCTATAGTGCAATTGGAGGGCAAACATTAAATCCATACGGAAGGAAAATATTTGAAACTGGTGGATCTAGTTCGGGTAGTGGCGTAAGTGTTGCTGCTAATTATGCGGTTGCTGCTGTTGGTACAGAAACTTCAGGTTCTATTTTATCGCCGTCAAGTAAAAATTCAGTTGTTGGATTAAAACCTACTATTGGTTTATTAAGTAGAACAGGAATTGTTCCAATTTCTAGTACATTAGATACCCCTGGCCCAATGACCAAAAGTGTTATTGATAATGCAATATTCTTGGCTGCAATGACAGGAGAAGATGCCTTGGATAGTTCTACTGTAAATAATGATCAGAGTATGGATTATTTACAAAATTTAACAAAATCTACCTTAAAAGGAAAACGATTTGGAGTTATAAAGCAATTACTTTCGGACTCAATTTATTCAATTGCAGTCAATAGCATTAAAGAAGCCGGAGGAGAAATTATTGAATTTGATCCGCCTCAAATAAATCTTAATGGGTTTAGAACATTGTTAAGTGTAGATATGAAAAACGATTTACCTCATTATCTAAAAAATTACGCTGATTCAACAATTTTAATTTCTTCAGTTGAAGATGTTGTTAAGTTAAATCTTCAAGATTCTTTAAAAAGAGCACCTTATGGACAGCAATTATTTGAAGGAATTGTAAGTGATACGACTTCTACGGAAGCATTTCAAAAAATAAAACAAGATTTACATGATAATGGAGTTGCTTATTTTAAAAAACCTATGGATTCACTTGGTTTAGATGCAATTTTATCTATTAATAATTACCATGCAGGTTTTGCTGCTGTTGCAAAATATCCTTGTCTAACAGTACCAATGGGTTATCAAAAATCTGGAGAACCAATAAGTTTAACGTTTATTGCACCGTCTTTTCAAGAACAAAATTTATTGCAATTGGGATATGCTTTTGAGCAATTAACTAAAGTTAGAATACAACCTAAAAATTATTAGTGAAAAATAATCAATTTAGAGTTTAGTTGATAATTAAATTTATCTTTTCCCAAAGATTATTATCAAAATTTGAAAGTGCAAAGTTGGTATCTTCTGCACTTTCTCCCATTCTAATTATGACTAGGTTTTTACTTGGTACAACATAAATTTTTTGATCATTTTTACCCAAAGCACAAAATAAATCGCTGGGTGCATTTGGAATTAATTCTTCTTGAAATTCTAGTTGTGTTTGTGGTAAGTGATAGCTTTCCTTTCCATTTAACCACCATAAATATCCATAAGATTTATTAATGGTTTGTGAGGTGCTAATTGAATTGTTGAAATAAGTTTCATTTGCAATAGGAGTTGTGTTCCAAGTTCCTTTATTTAAAGCAAGTAATCCAAATCTTGCCATGCTTCTTGCGGTACTATAATACACACTAAAATCTCCAGTTTGTACCCAAGTACCTGTAATTCCAGTTTTTTCTTTTAAATGTGTATTAAAAAAGTTAGCAAACGATTGTTGTGTTGCGACTTCAATGATACTTTGAAGTTTTACATATACATTATGATATGCCCATCTTGTTCCTGCATCAGTAAAATACATTAAATTATCAGCAGCTACATTATCACCAAAACTATCATCTAAACCAGATGTCATCGACAGTAAATGTTTTGACGTAATTAAATTTTCTTTAGCTATTGGTGCAGTTGTCCATCCATCACCTAAATAATCAGAAACTTTAGTATTAATAGTTAGGTAACCATTTTCTTCAGCAATACCTACCATGATTGAAGTCAATGTTTTACC
Organism: Lutibacter sp.; assembly: GCF_013041805.1. Lineage (GTDB taxonomy): Bacteria > Bacteroidota > Bacteroidia > Flavobacteriales > Flavobacteriaceae > Lutibacter. Next base: position 109,135 of record NZ_JABDRI010000036.1, on the reverse strand, counting down.
TGCACTTGCCCAATACCATGGCGAATCAGTAGTATGACCATTAAAATAATTTTCGAAAACAATTTTCCCATGGTGTAAAAGTATAAAAGCTTTTGTATTATTTTCATCTAAATAATTCATTAATTGCTGAACCTGATTTTGATTCCATCCTAGTTCTTCAACTGAAGTTTTTTCCCATAGATTGCCTGTTAGAGGTGGGAAATAGATATCAGTTTCAGGCTCAATAATTGGTTCACTTTTAGAGCAAGAGACCAATATGCTAAGGATTAAAATTTTCAAAAAAGTACTATTCATGATTATTATTTAAAGATGGTTATGTTAATAAGACTCTCGCAAATCAAAAAGGTTTGATTACTTTTGCCAAAATTAATTTTTAAAATTAAAAGTGTGCGTACTAAATTAAAAAAAGAGAACAAAATTAATGTAGTTACTTTAGGATGTTCCAAAAACATATACGATAGTGAAGTTTTAATGGGGCAATTGAAAGCGAATAATAAGCAAGTTGTTCATGAAGATGAAAATGATGATGGAAATATAGTTGTTATAAATACCTGTGGTTTTATTGGTGATGCAAAGGAAGAATCTATCAATACTATTTTGCATTATGTGAATAAAAAGGAAGAAGGTGAAGTTGATAGAGTGTATGTTTCAGGCTGTTTAAGCGAACGTTATAAACCAGATTTAGAAAAGGAAATTCCCAATGTTGATGAATATTTTGGGACTCATGACTTACCAAATTTATTAAAAGTTTTAGATGCAGATTATAAGCATGAATTAATAGGGGAACGTTTAACTACAACACCAACTCATTATGCCTATTTAAAAATTGCAGAAGGTTGTGATAGACCTTGTTCATTTTGTGCAATTCCGTTGATGCGTGGAAAACATGTATCCACGCCTATTGAAAGCCTGGTTATTGAAGCTACAAAACTTGCTAAGAAAGGGATTAAGGAATTAATTTTAATAGCGCAAGATTTAACGTATTATGGATTAGATATTTATAAAAGAAGAGCTTTAGCTGATTTATTAAAAGAATTAGTAAAAATTGATGGTGTTGAGTGGATTCGTTTGCACTATGCCTTTCCAACAGGTTTTCCTTTAGATGTTTTAGAAGTAATACATAATGAGGCAAAAGTTTGTAATTATTTAGATATTCCTTTGCAGCATATAAATGATGATATTTTAAAGTCAATGCGAAGAGGAACTTCTCACGAAAAAACAACTAATTTAATTGCTGAGTTTAGAAAATCGGTTCCAAATATGGCAATTAGAACTACTTTAATTGTTGGATATCCAGGTGAAACTGAATCAGCTTTTCAAGAATTAAAAGAATGGGTACAAGAAATGCGTTTTGAGCGTTTAGGTGCGTTTGCATACTCACATGAAGAAAATACGCATGCCGCTAATTTAGTAGATGATGTGCCTGAAGAAATTAAGCAGCAGCGTGTTAGTGAAATAATGGATATACAAAGCCAGATTTCTTTTGAATTAAACCAAGAAAAAGTTGATCAAATATTTAAAGTTTTAATCGATAGAAAAGATGGAAATCAATTTATAGGTAGAACGGAATTCGATTCTCCTGACGTTGATAATGAGGTGTTAATTGATGCGACAAAACATTATGTACAAGTTGGAAAATTTGCGAATGTCAAAATTACGTCGGCTACTGAGTTTGATTTGTATGGTGAACCTGTCTAAATTAATGAGACCAATCAATTGGTTTTATTGATTCTTGTCTACCGTTAACATACCTAAAGCCATTTTCACCGTAAAAACCGTCTTCTTCCAACATAATACGAATGTCTTTTTTCCATTCTGTAATATGAACAGTAGTATTCAATTCTATAGCGTATACTGTGTTTACATGCAGTGGATAATCACCATTTACAGGAACACCATCTTGAGAATCCCACATTCCAAAAGTTGTTCCAGCACTATGACCGTAAAGTCCAAGAGGATGCGTGTAGATAGATGGTCTAAGTCCATCTGCTTTGGCATCGGCCAGTGATTTTAAAAGTATTTCGTTTCCAGTTTTACCTTCTTTGAAATTATTTGTAAAATAATCTTGTACTTTATTCCCTTTTTTAAAAGCATCACTTAAAAAAGAAGGAACTTTTTTTTCGTCTTGATGAAGAACATATGCATGTTGTTGACAATCAGTATTTAAACCAATGTATGTAATCCCAAAATCGCAATGCAATAAATCCCCAGGTAATATAGTTTTTGCCTTTTCACCCTTTGAAAAAGAATAAATATGGCTTTTAAGTTCCTCATCGGTTCTTTGAACATCAACTGTTGGGTGAAACCAAGTATCAAGTCCTAAATCTGTTACTTTTTGTCGCATCCACCAAACAATATCATCGGTTGTAGTTTTTCCAGGTTGAATTACTTTATTTGAAAAAGCTTCGTTTATAATAGTGTGAGTTATGGAAACAAGAATATTATAAAGATCCATTTCTTTTTGAGTTCTTGTTTCTATCCAGCCAATCGCCAATTTTTCAGCTGATACTAATTTAGTTTCTAAGTCTTTAGGTAAAGCTTCTATTAACTCTTTATAATCTGTTTGAACCAATCCATCTGCTATACCAAAATATTCAGAAGTGTTAATTCCAATTTTAGAAGGATTTCTTTCTTTAATAATTTCTACTAAACGTTCCCATTGGTTAGGTTGCATTTCTTTGTCCCAAGCAGACTGAATGTTTTTACCAACATCATACCTCGCAACTGCTAATTTTTCAATTGTATTTTCAGCTTTGTTTCTATAAAAAACTAAAATGGTTCTTCTTCTAGCATTTAGCCAAGTTGAAGGGAGCATAGTTTTAATTACGGGATCTTCATTGTACTCTCTTGAAATTACTAGCCACATATCAATATCAGTATCGTCCATTAGCTCTGGTAATAAGTTTTCAAACCTATCCGCTAAAATTTCATCTTTCAATATTGATCGTTCTTTTTCAGATAATATTTGTGCATTTGTTGATAAGCAAATACATAAAAATATTAGTATGCTTGTTAATTTCATAATCGAAGGTATTTAATTTAGAAATATAGCATTCGCAAAAAACAATTTCCCATTTTCCCAAAAAGATCTAAATAAAGGATTATCAACCATATAAATAACTTGCCCTCTACCTTTTCTCTCAATTCCAAAAAGTAACGAATTAGGAACTTTTTCTAGGGCTTTTTCACCTGCAAATCCAGAGACGTTTGTAGCGTTTTCTGCAAAATACCCAACATTAAATCCACTATCTAACAATTCATAAGAGCTTGAGCTCATTTTTAAACTATAATATTCATTAGTATATCCAAAAGCAAGAGGATGCGATGCATCAATAGTACTCTTAAAAATACTACCGGTAATAGCATTCTTTATATATTCATTTGTTCTTTGATCGTACGGAATTAAATTTTGTGATTCATCATCGTCATCATCCTTTTTTGATTTTAAAGAAAATCCTTCTTTATCTGAAAAACTATTTAAAGAACTTCCAACGGCAATGATGGTTCCTCCGTCAGAAGCAAATGAAGCTAATGTTTTTAACTCTCTTTCATTTGCTCTATATCCATTAGGTAAAATTAGTACATCATAATTTGTGAAATCTGTTCGGTTGAAATTAGCCGTATTAATTATGTGAAGAGGATATTTTAACTGCGTCTCAAAGAAATGCCAAATTTCACCAAAGCTTAATGATGCAGTTCCTTCTCCAGCGAGTGCAGCAACTTTTTTATTTGAGATTAATTCGTAATTCGAAGAGCCAAAATCTTTTCCACTCTCAACAAAACCTGTGGAAGTAGTAACTATTTTTTTTTCAAGTTTGTTTGCAATTTCAATAATTTTATTGTCAAAAGAATCTATATGAGTATTTTCTCCTCTCATAATAATTAATGTACCTCTTTTATAATTGTTGTTATTTACTGAAAAACTCTTTTCACTAAATCGTACATTAAAACCTGCTTCTAACAAATCACCTAAAAATGCAGCATCAGAAACTTCATTCCATTTAGCAATATATGCATATGAATTTTTGTTAGCAGTGCTTACAACTTTTGTTTGAGCACTTTCAATACTTTTTGAGGATAGTGCAGATTGAGTTGCAAAACCGCGTAAACCGAAAGCATAAGGTAAACTCCAGGCGGTAATATCATAAGTTAATGGAGATGTAAGTTTAGCTTCTTGTTCAAAAAGAACTTTAACCATTTTTCCTTTAGGTTGGTTTGTTGGAATTATAAGATCTTCTTCAAAAATTTTGATAGTCTTAGTACTATTATCATAATAGTCGTAAGCTTTAGCCGAGGCTGTATTTGAATAAAAATACTTTATTTCATGCAAATCTAACAACTTAGTTAATTTTTCGATTTTATCTTTGTCTCCTTTTAAAACATAATTTTTATAAGGAAAATTAAAGTTGCTGAAATACTCTTTAAATTCATCAACTAATTTAGCTGCATTTTTTGAGGAAATTTCAACAGTTGATAGCCCAGTAGTAAAATGATGAGCAATTCTATCTTTTAAAGAAAGTACTTGACCATTTTCAGTTTCAATTCCTAAACCTTTTTGGCCAGCTTGCTCATAGGTCATTCCAATTGCTCCCATATAGGTTGGGTAGGTATCTCCATAGCTTGGATACAGCAAATCAAAACGTTCTTTAGTGAAATATTTCCAACCATTTTTGTCGAAATACTTTGCGTGATTTTTTCCAATTTCAACCTGGAAATCACGCTGCCAATCTGTAATTATTTCGTGAAATGGTTCAGCCGCAGGAGCAAAGTAATACGGACTATTATATCCTTGCTCGTGAAAATCAACATGAACTTGTGGCATCCACCTATTGTAAACTTTTATACGATGTTGTGATTCAACCTGTGAAGCCCAAGCCCAATCTCTGTTTAAATCGAACAAATAATGGTTTGCTCGTCCTCTAGGCCAAGGTTCATTATTCTCTGTTGCTTCAGGATTTGTATTATAAGGTGTACTTTTATTTTCATTATACCAATTCACATAACGATCTCTACCATCTGGGTTAATGCAGGGGTCAATAATAACAACTGTATTTTTAAGCCACTCTTTTTTTTCCATAACTAACGTGTACAACGTAAGCATGGAAGCTTCAGTACTTGATGCCTCATTTCCGTGTACGTTGTAACTTAGCCAAACTACAGCAATGTTAGTATTTGATTCACCTTCTAATAAACCAGTTCTTTTTAAATTATCTGTTTGAATAGATTCTAAATTTTTAATATTTTCTTCAGTTGACACATATGCGTGATATAAAGGTCTATATTCATTGGTTTCTCCATATTTCTGTAATTCTACCATTGTTGAATTTTCAGACAAATAGGTAACATATTCAACTACTTTGTGATGTCTTGTAAATCGAGATCCAAGTTCATAACCTAAAAAATCTGAAGGTGATTTTAATGATTGAGAATTTACACTAGAGATGGAAATAATAAATAAAGCTGTTAAAAAAAAGAGTTTTCGCGTCATTTTAAATAAATTTAGGAACCAAATATATTGAATTAAAACAAAAATTAGTTAAATAATTGTTACAAGTTTTATGCAATTTCTAAAGATTGTATAAATTGTTTACTTTTAGCAAAAATTAAAAATTACCAAAAAATGAGTAATTATGAATTAAATGATTTTGACTACGAGAAACACTGGAATAATGCGTATTTAAAATCTCCCATTCAAAACTTAGGTTGGTATGAAGAGAATCCATCGGCAACAATAAGCCTTATTGAAAAGTGTAACTTACCTAAAGATGCGTTACTTTTTAATGCAGGTGCAGGTGCTACATCATTAATTGAATATTTATTAAATGATGGGTATTCAAATATTATTGTAAATGATATAGCTTCTGCCGCGCTAACAGAATTAAAAAACACCTTAACAAATCATCATAATACAAAATTAGAATTTATTGTAGATGACCTTGTTAACCCTAAAGAATTGACCAAACTTAAGAATATTGATTTATGGATTGATAGGGCTGTTTTACATTTTTTTACAGATGATAGTGAACAAAAAAAATATTTTGATTTATTAAAGAAAGTACTGAAGCCAAATGGGTATGTTATTTTAGCAGAATTCAATTTGGAAGGAGCAAAGAAATGCAGTGGTTTGGATGTTTGTAATTACAGTGTAGAAATGTTTCAAGAAAGGCTGGGCGATGATTTTAAATTAATTAAATCATTTGATTTTACGTATATTCAACCCTCAGGAAACCCAAGGGAATTTGTGTATTCATTATTCCAAAGAATGTTATAATTTTTTAAATTAAATAGTTATTTTTAAATTGTACGAACTAACTAAAACATATAATAAATAGCAGATGAAAGTACATCATGTTCCTTTTAAAAGTACTGGTTATTTTTCAAAAATAATTTGTGATTACCTTGACAGAAAACCGGAGTTATCTACATTTTATAAGAATTTTCCAGATTTAGAAGGATTTAAAAATCAATTACATTTAAAATCAACCTTTGATACTACAAAAAGAGAAGTTTTAGTTGATGTACTTAAAAATCAATACGCCTCACTGCAATCGAGTGAGTCTACCTTAAAAAATATTCAATTGTTAAGTAAACCTAATTCGTTTACAATAACAACTGGTCATCAATTAAATATATTTACGGGGCCATTATATTTTTTGTATAAAATAATAGCAACAATTAATTTAACAAACGTTTTAAAAAGTGAATTTCCTTCTCACAATTTTGTGCCTATTTATTGGATGGCTACTGAAGATCACGATTTTGAGGAAATAAATTTTTTTAATTTAAAAGGGCATAAAATTGTTTGGGATACTAAAAGTGGTGGTGCTGTTGGGAGACTTAAAACTGAAGATTTTGACAATGCTTTTAATGAATTTTCAGCGTTAGTTGGATCAACTAGAAATGCTGATTTTTTGAAAGAATTATTTAAAAAAGCGTATCTAAATCATGCTAATTTGACAGAGGCTACCAGATATTTGGTAAATGAGCTTTTTGGTGATCACGGTTTAGTGATTATTGATGGTGATGATTCAAAGTTAAAGCAACAATTTATTCCAATTTTAGAAGATGAATTAATTAATAAGACATCATTTTGTGAAGTTTCAAAGACAAATGAGCAGCTAGATAAAGGGTATAATATACAGGTAAATCCTAGAGAAATAAATCTTTTTTATATAAAAGATAATCTGCGAGAACGTATTATTTTTGAGAAAAACGGGTATAGTATTAATAATACTTCAATCACTTTTACTCAGGATGAAATCTTGAGCGAATTGTTTAATTTTCCAGAGCGATTTAGTCCTAATGTAATTATGCGACCTTTATTTCAAGAGACAATTTTGCCAAATTTATGTTATATTGGAGGAGGTGGAGAACTGGCTTATTGGTTTCAACTGAAACAATATTTTGATTCGGTGAATACACCATTTCCAATTTTATTATTACGAAATTCTGTTTTGCTCGCTTCAGAAAAGCAAGTTTTAAAGTGCGAGAAACTAAGTATTTCACTTCAAGAATTATTTTTAAAGCAAGAAAAATTAATTGCTAAAAAGGTAAAAGAATTATCAGAAATTGAAATCGATTTCACAAAGCAAAAAGATCATTTACAACAACAGTTTTCTTATTTGAAAGATCTTGCAAAGAAGACCGACATTTCTTTTTTAGGAGCTGTAAATGCACAAGAAAAGAAACAACTTAATGGGCTTGATAATTTAGAGAAAAGATTACTAAAGGCTCAAAAGCGTAATCTTTCTGATATTGTTGAGCGAATTGTACTATTGCAAAACGAGTTGTTCCCAAATCATAGTTTAGAAGAACGAACTCGTAATTTTTCAGAAATTTATTTAGAATTAGGTAGTGATCTTATACCAATGCTAATGAATGCTATTGAACCGTTGCAATTAGAATTTAGTATTATTGAATATTAAATTCACTCGTGAAATGCAATTTAACGGATGGATATTTGCTCTGTGTCATTTGAATAGTAAATGCTGAATCTGCTAAAAACACAAGTTGACCTTGTTTATCCTTTGCTAAAAATCGCTGTTTTACACGTTTAAATTCTTTGAATTCATCATTTTTTGGATTTTCAGGCTCAATCCAACATGCTTTATGAACAGGTAAGTTTTCGTAACTACATTTTGCACCATACTCATGTTCTAACCGGTATTGAATTACTTCATATTGCAGAGCTCCTACGGTTCCAATTACTTTTCTTCCATTTAAGTCTAAGGTAAATAATTGAGCAACTCCTTCATCCATTAATTGGTCTAAACCTTTAAATAATTGTTTCGATTTTAATGGGTCAGCATTATTTACATAGCGGAAATGTTCAGGTGAAAAACTTGGAACGCCTTTAAAGTTTAGAATTTCCCCTTCTGTTAACGTATCCCCAATTTTAAAGTTTCCGGTATCTTGAAGTCCAACAATATCTCCAGGAAAAGATTCATCAACAATTTCTTTTTTCTCAGCAAAAAACGCATTTGGACTTGAGAATTTCATTTTCTTGTTATTTCGAACATGAAGATAAGGAGAATTTCTTTTAAAAGTTCCTGAAACAATTTTAACAAAAGCTAATCGATTCCTATGGTTTGGATCCATATTGGCATGAATTTTAAAAACAAAACCGGTCATTTTCTCCTCTTTTGAATCTACCAATCGTTCCTCAGATTTTTTTGGTTGAGGAGAAGGAGCTATTTCAATAAAACAATCTAGTAATTCTTTAACTCCAAAATTATTCAAAGCTGAACCGAAAAAGACAGGTTGTAAATTACCTTCTAAATATTCAGTCTTATTAAAAGAAGGATATACTTCTTCAACTAATTCAATCTCTTCGCGCAATGTTTCAGCGGAAGTTTCACCAATAATTTCATCTAATTCAGGAGTAGAGATATCAGTAAATTCAATACCTTCTGATACTGTCTGTTTATTGTCTCCAGAAAATAGATTTATTTTTTTTTCATAAATATTATAAATTCCTTTGAAATCATAACCCATTCCAATAGGAAAACTTAATGGTACAACACGTAACCCAAGTTTTTGCTCAACTTCGTCTAATAAATCAAATGCATCTTTTCCTTCACGATCTAGTTTATTAATAAAAACAATCATAGGAATTTTACGCATTCTACAAACTTGAACTAGTTTTTCGGTTTGTTCTTCAACCCCTTTTGCAACATCAATAACAACAATTACGCTATCAACGGCTGTTAATGTTCTAAAGGTATCTTCAGCAAAATCTTTATGTCCTGGAGTATCTAAGATATTTATTTTTTTGTCTTTGTAGATAAAGGCCAGAACAGATGTTGCCACAGAAATACCACGCTGACGTTCAATTTCCATAAAGTCAGAAGTCGCACCCTTTTTTATTTTATTATTTTTTACGGCTCCAGCTTCTTGTATAGCACCACCAAATAATAATAATTTTTCAGTTAGTGTTGTTTTACCTGCATCAGGGTGAGATATAATTCCAAATGTACGTCTGCGTTCTATTTGTTTTAAAAAACTCATATTCAAATTTTGAGGTGCAAATATATGCTTTATAGTTTGAAAGTTGAAAAGTTTAAAAGTAGGAAATTGAATAAGTAAGGTTTCATTTTGTAAATTTGCAACAATTCAAAAAAATATGATGATAGAAGAACAGGTAATATTAGTAAACGAAAAAGATGAGCAAATTGGTTTAATGCCTAAAATGGAAGCGCATGAAAAAGCTGTTTTGCATAGAGCATTTTCTGTTTTTGTTTTTAATGATAAAAACGAATTGATGTTGCAGCAAAGAGCAGCAGATAAGTACCATTCTCCTTTGCTATGGACAAATTCTTGTTGTAGTCATCAACGTGATGGAGAAAGTAATATTGAGGCTGGTAAACGTCGTTTACAAGAAGAAATGGGATTTGTGTGTGAATTAGAAGAAGTGACGTCTTTTATTTATAAAGCACCTTTTGATAATGGTTTAACTGAGCACGAATTGGACCATATTATGATTGGATATTACAATGACGATCCTATAATTAATAAAGACGAAGTAGAAAGTTTTAATTGGATGTTAATTGAAGATGTTAAAAAAGACATAGCAGATAGACCTGAAGTTTATACTGAATGGTTTAAAATAATTTTCGAAAAATATTATAGTTTTATTAGTTAGTAATTATGAAAGTAACTGTTAGTAGGAAATCACATTTTAATGCAGCACATAGATTGTACAATGCTGATTGGTCAGATGCACGTAACGCAACAGTTTTTGGAAAGTGTTCAAATCCAAATTATCACGGACATAATTATGAATTGATTGTTTCTGTGAAAGGTGAAATACACCCAGAAACTGGCTTTGTAATGGATATGAAAATTTTAAAAGATTTAATTTCTATAGAAATTGAAGAAAAATTTGATCATAAAAATTTGAATGAAGAAGTTGAGGTTTTTAAAACACTGAATCCAACGGCAGAAAATATTGTTGTTGTAATTTGGAATCAATTGCGCACAAAAATTGATGAAAGCCTTGAACTTTCTGTTACACTTTATGAAACACCTCGCAATTTTGTTTCCTATAGCGGTGAATAAATTAAGAAATTAGCTAAAAAATAAATCGCTTTACTGACTATTGTGATAATTAATATGCTGATGCGCTTAGTAACCATCACTTATTACAATTAGTAATAATACCAAAAACCTATTTTCTAAGAATTAAGCTTTTAATTTCTTAGCTAACTTCAATTATTTAAATTTTTATTTTTTCTTGCACGTATTTATACCTAAAGGTAAATAAAGTGGGCAAAAACTAACAAAACTTGTAAGCACAAAAATAGCTGCAAATATCAATAAAACAATTCCAAGTGTGCCAGGAATTATGCCTTGCCAATATAAACCAGCAATAACAGCTGCTATAATAACTCTTATTAATTTATCAGTACTTCCCATATTTTTTTTCATCCTTTGAAATTTTTAGATTAATAATAATTAAAATTATTACTTTTTTTATTAATACTATTCTTTTTTCTGTTTATTTAATTCGTCTTGCAATTTCCGCATTACTTTTTGCTCACGCTCTAAAGCTATCTTTCTATGAGTTTCAAATTCTTCTTCAACTTCTTTCAAGGTCTCTTTTGTTTGAATAGTAACACGATTACTTTGTTTAAATTTTGTAATAAAAAAGAATAGAGAAATAATTAGAATTCCTATAATTGAAAACATAAGAGTTTTAAAAAACGACTTACTTAATTGGATTCCAGCTAACGAGATGCTTTGATTTTCGTTTGTTAAAGTTTGTATAGTTACTTCTGAAGTGGCTAATGAATTCTCTAATTGCTCTATTGTCTTTTTTTGAGAGTCAATTGTTGATAAATTAGTAAGTATACTATTTTTTGACTCAGAAATTGAATCTAAAACATTCGATTTTAATTTTGTTAACCAATTTAACTCTACAACTTTATATACTTGATATTTATTAGATTTAGTAATTAAATAATCAAATTGATTACTAACAGATCCTGTATCAATAAATTTTTTAGTTACTTGACTGAAACCGCTAATTGTAAAAAGAAAGATTGAAACAAGTAGTAAATTTTTAATTTTCATAGTTTATAAATTAGTTTGATTTTTTAACGAAATCAGTGAATACTTATTGTAATAAAGGAATTGAATTATTTAAATCTATTATCAGATTTAAAGTGATGTTTATTAATGTTATTTTTATTTGTAAGCCAACCTTTCTTTGTGTTAAACCTATTGTCAAAATCCTCAAAAAATGGTTTTATATCAAGAATTGGAGAGTCATTTATCATATCAACATCTAAAATATGTATTTTATTACCTTCCACTTTTTCAATTTCAACAATAGAAAAACCAATTTTATTCGGTCTTTTAGGAGATCTCGTTGCAAAGATACCTTTACTAGTTGTATCCATAAATGGAATTACTTCTAATTGTGGATCGGTTACTAAATGTAGTTGATAAATTAATATAATATGTGAAAAATGCTCAATTTCTCTTATGCCACGATAATATTCTGGAAATAATTCAATAACTCCTTTAGCTCCAATGGGTTGAATTGGCATATTGTCTAGTGTTAACCAAGGTGTTTTTATTTTTCCAAGGACATTAAGAGCAATTTGTTCAGTCATTATTTAGCGTATTTACTGTAAAAATTATCGAGTTCTAGAATATATAATTCTTTAGATTTAGGATCTAAAAGAGAATATTGGAAGGAGTTTTTGGCTAACTCATACAACTCTTTTTGTGTTAAATTTAGGGCACTTTGAATATCGATATAATTTTTATTTACTTGCCCACCAAAATAAGCAGGATCATCAGAATTTACCGTGACTTTTAAACCTAAGTCCATCATTTTTTTCAAAGGATGATTTTTTAAATCATCTACAACTTGTAAAGCAGTATTAGATAATGGGCAAACTGTTAATGCTAAATCACGTTTGATAATTTCATTAATTAATTCTTCATCTTGTAAAGAATTATTTCCGTGGTCAATACGCTTAATACCTAAAATATCTATAGCTTCCCAAACATAATCTGCATCTCCTTCTTCACCAGCATGAGCTAGAGGTATATATCCTGCTTTAATTGAGGCTTCAAATACATTCTTAAACTTTGAAGGTGGATTTCCTTTTTCTGATGAATCTAGGCCTATAGCAGTAATTTTATCTTTGAACGGTAGTGATTCTTCTAAGGTTTTAAATGCATCTTCTTCGCTTAAATGGCGTAAATAGCTCATAATTAATAAAGATGAAACTCCTAAAGTTACTTTAGCATCTTCACAAGCTTTTGAAATTCCATTGATTACCGTTTTAAAAGAAACACCTCTTTCCGTATGTGTTTGTGGGTCAAACATAATTTCAGTGTGACGTACATTTTGAGCTGCACATTTTTCTAAATAACTATATGTTAAATCGTAGAAATCTTGTTCATTAATTAATACGCTAGCACCTTGGTAATAAATGTCTAAAAAATCTTGTAAACAATCAAATTTATACGCTTCTTCAATTTCTTCAACTGAAGCATAAGGTATTTTTATATTGTTTCTTTTCGCAATTTTAAACATTAATTCAGGTTCGAAGGAACCTTCAATATGTAAATGCAATTCTGCTTTTGGTAAATTTTCAATAAATGTATTCATGCCGCAAAATTAACTATTTAATTTTTTTAAATGATACCATTTTATAAATTTTTAATTGATACAGATGAGGTGATAAGTGTTTTTAAAATCGTTTAAAAATAGAAACAAAATTTAATGAAGATGAATAGTTTAATTGGATTATAATTTTTGTTAATTTATTGTTTAAATTTTAAGTTTTAATATAATAACTCAGCAATTTGACTTAAATTTGCGAAGAAATTTAAACTATATAGTATGTCAAGTATTAAAAATTTAAAAAAAGATATTAATTACGTTTTAGGAGATATAATTGAGGAATGTTATTCTTGGGAATTATTAAACCCAAAATCTGATAACAAAGGAAGTGAGGCAATCATAGATGAGGCAATTGTAGCTTTTGATGAATTAATTAATAAAATTCACACAAAAGGTATCGAAAATAAGAAAGCTCATTTTAAAAATATAAATTCAGAATTAGAAGAAAAGGCTAATAGCTTACTTGAAAAAGTGAATAAACTGTAATTAGAAGTGAATAATTAGTAATTTTTTTGTTTAAGATTGATTTATTTTGTACTTTTAGGATACTAAAATATTAAATAAATCGTTTTTAAATTAACCAACTAAAATCTTTTAAAATATGGCTAGAGCGATGTTTGAGTACACGAAAGCGGTACTCGAAAAAGTTAGTTTTAATAAAGAATTATTTAAAAAAGAATTAGAAAAAGCACTAAACCGGTTATTACCTTATGAAATTAAAGAATTATACTTTTGGTTGAGAGACTTTACAGTTAATAAACCAGATTTACATAATTGTTTAGCACTTGTGAAAAATTAGAAAAAAGGAGCATTTAAGCTCCTTTTTTTTTGTTTATTGGACTTATTATTTGCACATCACTAAATGCAATTACGCCTCTAATAATTCCATCTATTACAGCTTTTAAAGCTTCAATAAGTTGAATTTTTAATTGTGATTTGTGGTATATAATACTAACTTCTCTTGCTGGTGCGGGTTCTTTAAACTTTCTTAAGTATGATGTGTCCTCTTGATTCAAATCAAGTGTTTGAAGATAAGGAAGTAATGTCATTCCTAAACCTTCTTTTGACAGTTTAATTAAGGTTGTAAAACTTCCACTATGTAATTGAAATTGTTGATTTTTTGTTTTAAGCGTACTACATAAATTAATAATACTTTCTTTAAAACAATGGCCATCTTCTAATAAAAGTATGTCGTCAATATCTAAATTATCTACATCAATGGATTTACTTTCATAAAGTCTATGTTCAGTAGGTACAAAGCCAACAAATGGTTCATAATAGATGACACGTTCTTTAATCATTTCATTTTCTAAAGGTGTTGCCGCAATTCCAACATCTATATGTCCATCTGATAGCTTTTTTATAATTTCTTCAGTGGTTAATTCTTCAATTTTTAAATTGACTTTAGGATATTTTTTAGTAAAAGTTTTTAAAAATAAAGGGAGTAGCGTAGGCATAATGGTTGGGATAATTCCAAGTCTGAAATCTCCTCCAATATATCCTTTTTGTTGATCAACAATATCTGTAATTCGGTTACTTTCGTCAACAATAATTTTTGCTTGTTCAATAATTTTGTTTCCAATTTCAGTTAGCTGAATAGGTTTCTTTTTTCTATTAAAAATTTGCGTATCTAATTCTTCTTCTAATTTTTGAATTTGCATGCTTAGTGTTGGTTGAGTCACGAAGCAATGCTCAGAAGCAACAGTAAAATTTTGATGTTCGGCTACAGCTAAAACGTATTTAAGTTGGGTAATTGTCATGGTATAAATTTTTACAATAAAGATATTAAAACTATCAATAATGATTATGTATTTTATCATTTATTTTTCAAGAAATTTGTAGTAAATAAAATAATAAATATAAAAGTAAAAATATGAATACAACAATTTTAGGATTAGACAAAAACAAATCAGAAAATATAGTGCTAGGTTTAAATAGCTTATTAGCTAATTTTCAGGTGTATTATCAAAATTTAAGAGGTTTGCATTGGAATATTAGAGGTAAATCATTTTTTGAGTTACACGTTAAATTTGAAGAATTTTATACTGACTCTCAGGAGAAAATTGATATGATTGCAGAACGAATTCTGACTTTAGGAGGTACTCCTTTGCATACGTTTCCTGAATATACGGCATTATCTAAAGTTACTATTGGAAAAAACATAAGCAATGATGTTGATTCAGTTAATTTAGTAGTAAATTCTTTATCAGAATTGTTAAAAATAGAAAGAACTATTTTAGATGAATCTGGCGATGCAAATGATGAAGGAACAAACTCAATGATGAGTGATTTTATAGCTGAACAAGAAAAAACAATTTGGATGTTAAGAGCTTGGTTAAATTAGTACAGTTAATTGTTTCAATTAAAACCCGTTTTAAATCTCTAAAACGGGTTTTTTATTAATACATATCCCAAAATTTTCTTTTCTTATTCAAATCTTCTTCAGATTTTTTATAAACATCTGTAGGAATAACTTTTAAGAGTGTTGGATCTTGCTCAATTTCTGATTCTACTTTTCTTACAATCTCTTCAATAGTATCATTTTCATAATCAATTTCCATAGGTTTTTTAATCACCATAGATTGTAAAACATTTCTTTTTTTAATTAGTAATCCTTTTTTGTCAAATGACCGTCTAAAACCATCTATAACAATAGGAATAACTATTGGCTTATACGTTTTTATGATATGAGCTGTACCACGTCTAATAGGTTTAAAAGGTTTGGTTGTTCCTTGTGGAAACGTAATTACCCAACCATCATCAAGCGCTTTTTTAATATTACTAATATCTGACATTTTTACTTGCCTATTTACGTCTTTACCAGCACTTCTCCAGGTTCTATCAATGGAAATTGATCCTGCGTATGCAAATACTTTTGGTAAAAAACCTGATTTCATAGTTTCTGCAGCTGCGATATAGTAAATGTTTAGCTTTGGATTCCAAATATAGCCTACATTTTTTAAGGTATCAACTCTACCTTTTAGTGCGGCATTAAAAACATGTAGCATTGCTGCAACATCAGCAAAATAGGTTTGATGATTTGAAACAAATAGTACATTTGTTTCAGGAAGCTCTCTTATAATTTCAGAACCCTCAATTTGAAGATTGTTAAATCTACGGTATCTTCCGTGAGAAACAACTCCTAAAATACGAATCAGCCATTTTTTAATAAATAAAATATGCCCGAACGGATTTCTTTTAAAAATTGGCATTTAGTTGGTTTTGGTTACGCAAATTTAGTAAAAAAAATATTAATTATTTTTTAGCAATGCTTTGATTTCATTGAGCATCATTGCTGTTGCTCCCCAAACAACGTAACTGTTTAACAGAAAGCACGGTACTTTTAAATTTTTAGCATATGAGGTTGATAAAGTTGTTGAAGAAATAGCGGAGTCATCTATTAAATCATTTAATGGAACAGATATTAATTCCTCTACTTCGTGATTTATTTTGAAATTAGGAAATTTAGTTAGATATCCTAAAAAAGGTGTTACTAAAAAGTTACTTGGAGGAATAAAAACATCGGTCATTTGTTTAAATATTGAAATTTCACGAGTTATAATCCCAACTTCTTCAAAGGTTTCTCTCAATGCTGTATTTTTAAGAAAAACGTCATTCTCTTCATATTTTCCTCCAGGAAAACTAATTTGTGATGAATGCGTTCCATTGTAGCTAGCTCTTAAGGTTAGAAGGAAGTGAGTTTTTCCTTGTTCATTTGGATAAAATAGTGCTAATACTGCCGCTTTCTTAGGATTCAACGATTGGATTTTTTCGTTTGAATAAGGTAAACGCAATTTTGGTGCAAGACTAAATTGAGCTTCTAATCCACCAATTGGTTTATTTTTGAGTAGTTCTATGCTATTTTTAAATTCCTTATAATCCATCACATTTGTTGTGTGTAAAAGTTATAATCTTTTAGTATTATTTCTATAAAGTCTGAAGGTTGTATCTCAGTTTTAATTCCGGTAATAGCTATTATTTTTAAATGAAGTTTTAAAATTGTTTTGTGATTTCCAGTTCTTCTGGCTTTTGAATATAGTTCTTTAATGGTTTGAATATCCTTATCGCTTAATAAGGTAACTTGTGGGTAAGTAGGTTCATACTGCTCCTCAATATCAACGTGCAACGTATCTTTCAGAGTAATGTGTTTTTTTTCTGAAATTACTGTTGTACCTGCAGCTAAATCACCTAATCTTTGTCCTTTTCCATTTAATAAAATAGTAAGTAAAGCTACAGAGCCTGATGCTAAACTAATATCTATTAATCGCAATACCCAACGAATTAAATAACTGCCAAATGTAGGTTTTGCCCCATTAATTTTAGTAACTCTAATTTTAGTTAAAAATTTACCAGGAGTTTGTCCGTTCATTAAAGTTTCAAAAAGTAAACTATAAAAAAATACAGGTAAACTTAATAGGGCATAATACACATATAAAGATTCATCTAAGCTAAAACCTAATGCATTTATAATTAATAATATAATTGTATAATAACAAATAATAATTAATAAATCGATTAGGAAAGCGCCTATACGGGTGCTTACCGGTGCAACCTGTTGCTTTATAGTTATATTTTGAGCAGTCTCAATTTGAAAATTATCCATTTTTTTAAGTTATCTTTTTGGCTAGTACAATTTGATTATTTACTTTCGTTTACCTTATGAAAAGTAACTATTGCTATAAATCAGATAAAAAACAAAAGTAAAAAAAATGCGCGAAGCATCATTTGTAAAAAGGAATAAAAATAAATGGCTTTTGTTTGAAAATGCATTAGATAAAAAAGGTCAGGTTTCACCTGATAAATTATCTGATCTCTATATTGAAGTTACTGATGATTTAAGTTATGCTAAAACGTTTTACCCACATAGTAATACTGAGGTATATTTAAACTCAATTGCATCAAAGGCACATCAAAAAATTTACAAAACTCAAAAAGAAAGTAAAAATAGATTGCTTACTTTTTTTAAAATTGAATTTCCACTTTTATTTTCACACTATCATAAACAATTATTAATTGCATTTTTAACATTTTTATTTTTTGCTATTGTTGGGGCATATTCAGCAGCTAATGATGGCGATTTTGTTCGATTAATTTTAGGAGATGCTTATGTAAATACTACGTTAGAAAACATTGAAAAAGGTGATCCCATGGCGGTGTATAAAAAGATGGAAGAAGGAAATATGTTTATTTTAATAACATTAAATAATATTAAAGTTGCAATGACTGCTTTTGTGTTTGGAATGCTTTTTTCTGTGGGAACTCTATTTATTATGATGCGTAATGGAATAATGTTAGGTTCATTTTTATACTTTTTTTATGAAAAAGGATTACTTTGGGAGTCATCTCGCACGATTTGGATTCACGGAACTATTGAAATTTCAGTAATTATTATTGCAGGTTGCGCAGGATTAGTGCTTGGTAACGGATTACTTTTTCCTAAAACTTATACAAGATTAGAATCTTTTAAAAGAAGCTTTAAAGCTGGTTTAAAAATAATGGTAAGTACTATTCCATTTTTTATTGTCGCAGGTTTTTTAGAAGGTTTTGTAACAAGACATACTGAAATGCCAGATTGGTTGGCATTGGCAATTATCTTAATATCATTAACTGCTGTATTATATTATTACGTTTTATATCCTATTAAATTAACCAAACAACACAAATTGAAATGAACAAGCTTATTGAATTTAAAAAAGAGCGCGATTTAGGTGCAATTATTACAGATACTTTTACATTTATTCGAGAGAATTGGAAAGATTACTTTTTAACTGTTTTTAAAATAATAGGACCTGTATTATTAGTTGGTGCTGCAATTTTAGTATTTGCAATGGTATCTTATTCAGGAGCAATTAAAGGAATATTAACGCTTGACCAATCAGCTCCAGATCCTTCAGGGGCCTTTGATTCAATTTTTGGAATGTTTGGTTGGCTATTCTTAATGTTTATAGTGTTTGGAATAGTGTATACACTACTTTCTGAAGTGTCATTATATTATGTGAAATCTTATATTGAGAATGATGGTGTTGCAAATTTCGAGGAAGTAAAGGAACAGACCTATGCAAATATTTGGAAATTTGTAGGCCTAGGAATTTTATCTATTTTAATGATGATTGCAGGCTATATTCTTTGTGTATTACCAATTGTATATATATCTGTGGTTTTATCTTTAGCTATGCCAATTATGGTATTTGAAAGTAAAAGTATTGGAGAAACCATTTCACATAGCTTTACGTTAATTAAAGGTGAATGGTGGAATACGTTTGGAGTTGTTTTAGTCATAGGTATTTTAGTTTCTATGTTAGGGTTTGTGTTTTCAATTCCATCGTTAATTTACCAATTAATATCTATGGGTGTTTCAATATCAAATGAAGATCCAACGGCAATACTAGGAATATTAGAAGATCCAATTTATTTAATATTGAATTTAATTGCCTATTTCGGTAAATTTTTATTCTATTCAGTAACCTTAATTGCTTCAGCATTTATTTATTTTGATTTAAATGAACAAAAACATTTCACAGGAACGTTTGAAAAAATTGAAAATTTAGGTAATTCAAGTAATTTATAATCACTAATGAACAATATTCTACGTGTCATTATTTTTCTATTTTCGTTAAGTGTATATGCACAATCCGATACACTTGTAGTAAAAAATGATAATAGTACTATTGTTCAAAAAAAGTTTGAAAATAAAAACTTAGATCAATATAAATCGGATTCCGATTTTAATTACGAAGAACATGTAGCAACTGAACCGTCATTTATTGAACGTGTTTTTAATTGGCTTGGCAGACAATTAAAACGATTGTTGGAATGGATTTTTGGAGTTAAATATGCAACAGATATATTTGCAGCAATTTTAACAGCTATACCATATGTCATAGCCGGTATTGTGCTCCTATTGTTGCTAAAATTCTTTTTAAAGGTCAATTCAAATGCCTTCGTTTCCAACTCTAAAAATATTCCCGCAGTTGTAATTACTGAAGAAGAAGAATTGATTAACTCTAAAGATATTTCAGTACTTATTGAAAAAGCAATTCGGCAAAAAAACTACCGTTTAGCAGTTCGCTATTATTATATACATATTCTAAAACAGCTAGAGAACCATCAATTTATTAGTTGGGAACAGCAAAAAACGAATGATGATTATAGTAAAGAAATTTCCCAAAAATCAATTAAAAAATCATTTATAAAATTAACAAGATTATACGACTTTGTTTGGTATGGAAATTTTGATATTAATGAAATGGAATTTGCAAAAATTGAAACTGACTTTATTGAAATGAATCATTTAATTCTTAAAAAGTAATTTGAATAAAAAAAACAACATATATGTTATAGCCTTTATCATTTTAGTTTCGGGACTTATTTACCTTGAGGTTACTAAAAAAAAGCCAATAAATTGGTTTCCAAGTTATGTGGCAAATCATAAAATTCCTTACGGAACTTTTGTGTTGCGCAGTGAACTTAAAAATTTATTTCCTTCAACTGCTCTAGAAACTATTAAAATTCCACCTTACGTTTATTTAGAAGATACCACACGTGTTGGAACTTATTTTTTTGTTGATGAAGCTTTAAATTTTGGAAACTCAGAATTTAAGCGTCTACTAAAATTTGTTGAAAGAGGAAACGATGTTTTTATTTCAACACACGGAATACAAATTGACACATTAAATTTTAAAACCAAGCAATTGGTTAGTAAAAACTTAGATGAGAAGGTTTTTTTTAAATTTAAGAATAAGTCGCTTTATAGAAATGAATATTCATATGATAGGCCTTTTACAAACCAAGTATTTACAAAAATTGATACATTAAATACAACTGTTTTAGGCATTACAGGTTATGTAGATGCCACAAATGAAAGAACTGAAGAAGGAATTAATTTCGTGAAATTTAATTTTGGAAAAGGAAATTTTTATTTTCATACTTTTCCTGAGGTTTTTACAAATTATAATATTTTAAAAGCAACAAATCAACAACATACAGCAAATGTTTTATCATATTTACGAGACGATATACCAATTTTGTGGGATTCATATTATAAAACAGGTAAAAGTAAAATTACATCACCAATATATTATTTATTAAGTTCTAAAAACTTAAAATGGGCGTATTATATGGCGTTGCTTGGTGTTTTGTTTTTTGTGATTTTTGAAGGAAAACGTAAACAGCGTAGTATTCCAATTCGGGTACCTTTAAAAAATCAAACATTGGCTTTTACGCGTACTATCGCAAATATGTATTTTGAAAATCAAGCACATAAAGATATAGCAGAACATAAAATAAGCTATTTATTAGATTTTATAAGAACAAATTTACATATTCCAACAACCAAAATAGACTCCACTTTTTACGAATATGTTGCTTTGCGAAGTGGAAATTCTCTTGAGAGTGTTGAAGAATTATTTCAATATTGTGAGCATATTCATTTAAAAAATAAAATTATTAGTGAAGAGCTTGTTAAACTAAATAAAATGATAGAAAAATTTAAAAATACAATGCACCATGGAAAATAACGATTTAAATTTTGAGAGTAGAGTAGATCTTGAAAAATTAAAAAATGCTGTTGCTCAAATAAAAGCTGAATTGGGTAAAATTATTGTTGGTCAAGAACAATTTATAGAATTGTTATTAGTTGCCCTGCTTGCTGATGGTCATGTATTAATTGAAGGTGTTCCCGGTGTTGCAAAAACCATTACGGCAAAACTTCTTTCAAAAACAATTGATACAGGTTTTAGTAGATTACAGTTTACACCTGATTTAATGCCAAGTGATGTTTTAGGAACTTCAGTTTTAAACATGAAGTCATCTGAGTTTGAATTTAGAAAAGGACCTATTTTTTCTAACTTAGTACTAATTGATGAAATTAATAGAGCACCGGCTAAAACGCAAGCAGCATTGTTTGAAGTAATGGAAGAACGTCAAATCTCTATGGATGGAACCACCTATAAAATGAAACCTCCATTTATGGTGCTAGCAACCCAAAACCCAATAGAACAGGAGGGAACTTATGCGCTACCAGAAGCTCAACTAGATAGGTTTTTATTTAAAATTGACGTTGGATATCCCAATTTAGAGGAGGAAATTTTAATTCTAAAATCACATCAAGAAAGAAAAGGTGTTCTGCCGCAAACATTAATAGCTCCAATAATTTCTGAAACTGATTTATTAGCCTATAAGAACAATGTTTTTGATGTACTTGTAGAAGAAAAAATTATGAATTATATAGCGCAGCTAATTATTAAAACTAGAAATCATCCACATCTTTACTTAGGTGGTTCGCCAAGAGCTAGCATCGCCGTGTTAAACGCTTCTAAAGCATATGCAGCAATTAATGGTCGTGATTTTGTAATTCCAGAAGATATTAAAAAAGTAATTTTACCTGTATTGCGTCACAGAATAATAGTGACACCAGAGCGCGAAATGGAAGGAATGACCGCGGATAAAGTAATTGAAATAATTGTACAGTCTGTTGAAGTACCTCGTTAGATATATGTCTTGATTAAAAAGTTAATTTAGGAATTATAAATAAGTAGTGATTTAAGAATCTTATAAATTGAAGATTATAATTGAATGGATATTATTAAAAACCTATACATACACGAACGTTTTTTTAAGTACTTAAGTAGTATTGCAGCTATTTTTTTAGTTTCCTTTTGGTTTCCAATTTTGTATATGGTTGCCTGGTTTATGGTTACAATTTTCGGAATTTTATTTATTGGAGATATTTATTTGCTTTTTAGGGTAGGTAAAGGCATTCACGCTCGAAGAATTTTAAGTGATAAATTTTCTAATTCAGATTTGAATCCAATTCCTATCACCGTCAAAAATAATTACAAATTTAAGGTTGAAGTAAAACTAATTGATGAGTTGCCAACTCAGTTTCAGAAAAGAGATTTTGAACAAGTGTCATTTATCAACCCACAAAATATATGGGAATTTGAATATGCAATGAAACCTTTTGAACGCGGTGAATATGTATTTGGGAATTTGAATGTGTATGTTTCATCTTTTTTAAGAATTGTTTCGAGGCGTTATAAATTTGAAGAAAATAAATCAGTTGCAGTATATCCTTCCTACATCCAAATGAAGAAATACGAGTTTTTGGCATTAAGTAACCGTTTAACTGAATTTGGCTTAAAAAAAATTAGAAGAATAGGACACACCTTAGAGTTTGAACAAATTAAGAATTATATAGCAGGTGATGATGTGCGAACCATAAATTGGAAGGCTACAGCAAAGCGCTCACAATTAATGGTGAATCAATATCAAGATGAAAAGTCACAACCTATTTATTCTATTATTGATGTTGGAAGGGTAATGAAAATGCCTTTTGAAGAATTAAAACTAATAGATTATGCTATAAATTCAACCTTAGCATTTTCAAACATAGCGTTGCGTAAAAATGATAAAGCGGGTTTACTAACTTTTGCAAAAAAGGTAGATACAGTGCTTGCAGCTAGTAATAAAAAGACACATTTAGATACTATAAATGAAGCTTTATATAATATTACCACTCAATTTACAGATACTGATTTTGGATATTTATATGCTTTTATAAAACGTAAGATTACACAAAGAAGTCTACTGATTCTTTATACCAATTTTGAGCATATCTCCTCTTTAAAAAGACAGTTGCCTTTTTTAACTGTAATTGCAAAAAGTCACTTATTAGTGGTTGTCTTTTTTGCAAATACAGAACTCGATCAACTTATACTAGATAATGCAGAAGATTTGCAAGCAATTTATCATAAAACAGTTGCTGAAAAATTTGCTTATGAGAAAAAACTAATAGTTAAAGAACTAGAAAGCAAAGGTGTTTATGGTATTTTAACAAAGCCACAAAATTTAACGGTTAATGTAATTAACAAATATTTGGAGTTTAAGTCCAAAGGGTTTATTTAATATTATGTTTTGCAGCCATTGCAGCTCCAATAATGCCAGCTTCATTTTCAGCTTGTGCAGGAACTATTTTAACGTCTAAATCTAGTTTTGCTTCTATTTTATCAAATTTTTTACTTGCACCTCCGCCAACAATAATTAAATCTGGAGAAACTAATAAATTAATGTGTTTAAAATATTTACGTAAACGTTTCCCCCATTCTTTGCGAGATAATTTATCTCTTTTTCGAGCAGAATCTGAAGCATATTTTTCAAATATTTCACCGTTTTTATAAAGTACATGACCAAATTCAGTGTTGGGTACTAATTTGCCATCTAAAAATAACCCTGAACCAATTCCTGTTCCTAAGGTTATCATAATTACGGTTCCTTTTACGTCTTTTCCAGCACCAAAATTAATTTCAGCCAATCCGGCTGCATCTGCATCGTTTACTATTGAAAAGTTATTTCCAGTTGTTGCTTCAAAAAGTTGATCAACTTGTGTTCCTTTCCAATCTTTGTGCAAATTACCACCAGTTAAGCATTTCCCATGTTGTAACGGAGTAGGAAATCCACAACCTACCAGGCCTTTCCAGTTAAAATGGTTTACAAGTTGTTTAATAGTTTTGGAGATAGCCTCAGGAGTTGCAGGAATTGGAGTTGGAATTCTATGCTTTTCAGTAGTTAATTTTCCAGTTTTAATATTTACTAAGGCTCCTTTAATTCCTGTGCCACCTACATCAATTCCTAATATTTCCATACTATTTAATTATAAGATAAAGTTTAAACAACAATGTTATATAAAATATATTAGATAGAAAATGATACTTGTTAGTTTTTATTATTCTTTATATAATAATCTACTAATATTAAAATTTTGATAGTTAATGAAGTATTGAAAAAATATCATTTCAATGTTAGCTATTAAAAAACCACCCCAATTTGGGGTGGTTAAATTACATTGTTAACTTAGTTCTAATGCCTTAGGATAATCAGAACTAAAGCGGTTGAGTAATTATAGGTTAAAGTTAAAGCTTGATTCATTGAAAATTAATGATTTATATCATACATTCAATATTTTTTTAAAATTTTGTTATTTTATTTGAAAGATATAAGCTTAATTACTGCAAAGCATCGTACAAAGTATTTATTATTTTATCCTTTTCTGATGGTTTTGTAGTATGGTCACTGTAACCTATTATGAACACGTCTTTCTCGTTCGTCTAACATCTTATAAGCAGTTTACATAATTACTTTAGCAGAACAATTGAATTTTAAAATTTCTTTAGTAGCTCTTATAAATTTTTAAAATAGACTAATTATAATAAAGCATATTTTGTTTGTATTAAGCAGTCGTTTGGGTAGAAGTTTAAGTTATAATTGTTTCTCTAACCAAGCTTTAAAATCAAAAAAGTTTTTTGGCGCTACACCATGGCCCACAGGATATTCTTGATAAGAATGTTTGATGTTTAATTCATTTAAAAACAGTGGTGCTTTTTTAGCCCATTCAACAGGGATTACTTGATCTACACCTCCGTGAGAAATAAAGAAATTAAGTTGAGAATAGTCTTTACTTTCTAAATTAGAAGGTAGTAGTTCATGATTTACATATCCACTTAGCGCAATTATCTTTTGCACTTTTTCAGGGTAATTTAAAGCTACAGCATAACTTAAAATAGTGCCTTGACTAAATCCTAATAAAAATGTTTTATTTGGTGAAATATGATATTTTTCTTGAATCTCATCTATAAAAGTAGCAATTAAATCTCTAGCTACTTTGGCCTCTGAGATATCTGAAAATTTTCCTTCATTGGCTGTAGAATTAATGGTATACCAAGCATAACTCCCAAATCCTAAACTTTGAGGTGCTCTTGCGCTAACTATTAATAAATCTTCAGGTAGTTCAGTTGCAAATGAAAATAAATCTTCTTCATTGCTTCCATAGCCATGAAGCAAAATTAATAATGAAGTGTTTTCAGTTTGTTTATTGGGTTCACGAACAATATATTTTAATGATAATTCTTTCATAGGTATAAAAATAAAGTCGCGCTATAGGCGCGACTTCAAAAGTATTATTTTAAAAGTTGTTAAGCAATGTTTCTAAACCAATCTTGAAATAAATCACCTACTAAAGGTATTCTTTTTTCTTCACCTTGTATGGCACCTACAAACCCAATCATCCAAAGTACAAAAAGTCCAACTCCTATAATTCCACTAGCCCAAGCACCACCATATCTAGCAACAATAAAGGTGTTTGCCAATGAAAATACAGATAGTCCAATCATTTGTCTGATATGAAAAGCAGCAAACGCATTTCTTTTGTCATTATTCATGATGAAGGCAATTAAAGTCCCTATCCAAGTAATATAACTAATAATTGCAATTGTTTTTCCTTCGTGTATTGTTTGATCATTCATAGTTTTATGAGATTTAATTTGTACGAATTATAAAATTAGTTGATTATTTGCAATAATTCCATATGTTTTTCCATTTAATTTTTTGGTTAAAAAAATAGAGTTTTTAGAAGTGGAAAGTATATTTTTTTCAGAGAATTGATATTCAAAATCAGGGTTAAAGAGTGTTAAATCTGCGTTTTCACCTTCTTGTATTGAATTATTTTTAAGGTTAAATCTAGTTCTAGGTTTTGTTGTTAAGCATTCAATTAAAGTTTCAATTTCTATCACATTATTTAGTGCTCCAAACAAACTTTCTAAACCAATTGTTCCAAATTTCGCATTGTTATATTCCACTTTTTTGTGTTCAATATCTATTGGATTATGGTCACTTGTAAGCATATCTATAGTACCATCTAAAACTCCTTTAATTAGCGCTTTTACATCTTTTACTGTTCGTAAAGGGGGAAGTACTTTAGTGTTTGCATCAAATTTAGTTAATTCGTCATCGGTTAATATTAAATGGTGCGCAGCAACACTACAAGTAACATTTAACCCTTTTTTTTTGGCTTCTCTTATTAATTTTACTGATTTTACAGTTGAAATTGTTGGAATATGTAATTTACCTCCAGTATATTCCAAAATAAATAAATCACGAGTAATTTGAAGTTCTTCAGCTAATGCAGGAATTCCTTTTAAACCAAGTTTTGTGCTGTTCACTTCTTCGTTTACCAATCCCATTCCAGCAATAGAATTATCTTGAGGAAAACTCATAAGTAAAGCATCAAAATTTTGAGCATACTGCAACCCGATTTTAAGTAAATTAGTATTTACAATAGGCTTATTATAATCACCAAATGCAATTGCTCCAGAGTTTTGCATATCATATAACTCTGCAATGTCTTTTCCTTCAGCACCTTTGGTTAAGCATCCTATAGGGTGCAAATTTGTTGCGAAATTTGTTGCTTTGTTTATTAGGTATTCAATAGCAGATTTATGGTCGGTAACAGGATTGGTGTTTGGGTTTACCGCAACAGCAGTAAATCCACTATTTGCCGCTGTATTTAGACCATTTTCAATAGTTTCTCTTTCTTCAAAACCTGGTTCCCCAAAGCATACACTCGTATCAAACCAACCTTGAGAAATATGTAAATTTTTTAGTGCTATTTCTTTGGTTTTAGGTTCTGGTTTTAAGCTGTTTGCAATTTTCTTAATGATGCCATTTTCGATTAAAATATCTTTTGTTTGAAGATGAAAAGGGCTTGATTTGTCAATAATTTTTGCAGATTTTAGAAGTAGTCTCATTTATTGAAATATTTAAGTATCAGCATTTCAATTAACAAAAATAGGACAGAAAATGCTAAAAACCATTTAAAAAGCCAATTGATTTTCTGGTCATTGTTAATTTCATTAAATACGGTTGCTATGGATTTGGAGATTGTTGCATTTTTGGAATTGCTTAATTGTGTTTCTAAATCAATAGAATTTAGATTGCTTTCTTCAGTATTGTAATTGAATGCTAGTTTTTTTAGAGGGATATCTGCATTTAAAATAGAGTAAAAACCACTTTGTAAAATTTGCTCTTGCAATTCTATAGTAACTTTATGTTGAGACACTTTCTGTAAAGGGATAAACTCCATATCTTTAGTTGCGATTTTCACGACGTTATCTTTTTTAATGGAAGTTAAAATATCAATTGTATTTTCAGAAGCAATTGTGTAATACAGATTTGAAGTTTTTAAATTGCTTTTTGCAAAATTGTAAAATACAGGAACCACTATAGGAGATTGTGTAAAATCAGAAATTTCTAAGTCTAGTGATGAAGCAATCCAAAAAACGGTTCCATTTTTTGAATAGGAAGAAGAAATATAAGGTTCGCTATTATCCAATTGAATAATGTTTGAACTATTTTTAAATCGTGTTATAAAATATTGCTGAATAGTTGGATATTGAAAATTATCCACTCTTTTTTCAAAAACATCTTTTAATAGTGGATGCTCATAATTGATAGATGTTAATTTATGTATTTTTTCTTCTTTGACAATAATCTTACCAATAGCTAATGTTTCTAAAAATGAATTATAGGAAATTAAATCGGTATTGTTTGAAGGTATTATAACTATGTTTCCACCCATAGTTGAATAGTCCAATAAACTATTTGTTAATTCAATTGGTATGGTTTCAAGTTCATTTAAAATAATTAATTGTTGGCTTTGGAGATTATTATAATTGAGATTTTGAAGTGGAGTTGTTGTATAGTTAAATTCGTTATTCGTGTAAATTTTAGATAAAAACTTAGCATTTGTACCAATACACAATACATTTACTTTTTCGGGTGTTGAAATTGAAAAACAGAAATCATTATCAAATGTTAAACCGTCATCTGTAATAGAAATTTTGCCATTAAAAGTTGAGGTCTCTGGAATGGTAAACTGAACAATGGCGCTATTAGAATTTTCAAAATTTGCTGTTGTTTTACCAAGTAATTTGGCATTACTAACTAACGAAACAGGAATGGTTGAATTACTTAAGTTAGTATTTTTGATACGTACACTTATTATAGTTTCTGTAGCTGTACTTTTAGAAATGTAAACACTGTCAACAAAACTATTTAACTTACTTTTTGGTGTTAATTTAACAAAATTAATTGGTGTATTTTCATCACTCAAATTTAAGTCGAAAGAGTTGTTATCTTGAAAGTCAGATATTAAAATTAATCTATTGAACGCTTTGTTAGAGGTTTTTTCGTTGTTTTTGGCTTTTAATAAAACAGTAGGTAAATCTATTTTTATTGGATAGTATGTTAAAGCAAGTAACTCATCTTTTAAACTTTTAGCATCTAACTCTTTTATATTTTTATTATTGGTAATTAACGAAAATGTACCTGTTGAATTTGAGCTATTTTCAATAATATTCTGTACGGCGCTTTTTAACAATTCACCTTTTTCTCCCTTGGCTTGCATACTATAGGAATTATCTAAATAAATAGCGGTATTGAATACTTTTTGAGCATTATATTCTGAAAAGTAGGGTTGGGCAAAAGCAAAAATTAAAGTTGTAAAAATTAACAAGCGTGTTATTAAAATTAACCATTTTTTTACATATTTACTTTTACGTGTTTGTTGCTCAATTGTTTTTAAAAGTTTTACGTTGGTAAAGGGAACTTTTACAAATCGCTGTAATTGAAATAGATGCACAATTATCGGGATGATAAGTAAAAAGAGTGCGTATAAAATTTCAGGATGCTTAAATTGCATTGTTCAAAATGGGTTTTTCAAAGATAATTAAATTAGCAAAACAAATTACATTGTTTTATCCAAAATAATTTTTAAGAATACCTAGTGCATAATTACTAGCAATTGCATTTGCAAATTTTGGAAAATCAATATGAGCATTATCATTTGCTTTGTCTGAAATCACTCGAATTATTGAAAAAGGAATGTTATATTCATAACAAACTTGCGCAACTGCAGCACCTTCCATTTCTACACAAGCAGCCGTTGGAATTAATTTATTTAGTTTTTTGATTTTTTTAAGACTTGAAATAAACTGATCACCGCTTGCAATATCTCCAAACCATACTTTTGGTTTGGTAATTTCAAAAAGGTCAGCATCTGATTTTAAAATAAATTCGTTATAATCTTTTAAAAATTGTTCTGTAGCTTGGATAAGTTTTGGAGCATTATTGGTTCCTAAATATTTTTTTTTAAGAATTGGGATTTCTAATTTTTCATAAAACGGACTTGCATTTAAGTCGTGTTGATATAAATTTTTTCCTATAACAATATCACCTATATTTAATTCAGGTTGAATACCACCAGCAACACCTGTAAATAGTATTTCGCTTATATTAAAATCGTTAATTAACTGTGCGGTCGTTACTGAAGACGCCACCTTTCCCCATCGGGAAAATACTAAAATAACTTCTTTGTTATATAACGTACCCTTATAATAGGTTCGCATTCCTTTCTCAGTTGTTGAAACATGTTGAAGTTCAAGCAGTAATGCTTGAATTTCCTCTTGCATGGCACTAATAATTCCAATCATAGTATTTAATTAATTATTTTACCATCTTTCATTTCTAATTTTCGATCTGCCATGGCAGCCAATTCTTCATTGTGGGTTACAATAACAAATGTTTGATTAAATGTTTCTCTTAGTGTAAAAAACAATTCATGTAAATTTTTAGCTGAAGTTGTGTCGAGATTTCCGCTTGGTTCATCAGCGAAAATAACATCAGGATTGTTAATTAGTGATCTAGCAACGGCTACTCTTTGTTGTTCTCCACCAGAAAGTTCGTTTGGTTTGTGATGTATTCTTTCAGAAAGGCCTAAAAAGTCAAGTAGTTCTTTTGCTTTTTTTTCGGCTTCTTTTTTTGAAGTATTTCCAATAAATGCAGGAATACAAACATTTTCCAATGCTGTAAATTCAGGTAATAATTGATGAAATTGAAAAATGAAGCCTATATGTTGATTTCTAAAATTAGATAATGCTTTATCCTTTAATTTGAGTAAATCTGTATTATTAATGAAAAGACTTGTGTTTTTTTCAGTTGCGGGTTTATCTAGCGTTCCTAAAATTTGAAGGAGTGTTGTTTTACCTGCTCCAGACGGACCTACAACGGCAACTATTTCTCCTTTTTTAATAGTTAAGTTAACACCTTTTAGTACTTCTAACTCTCCGTAAAATTTATGAATATTTTTTGCTTCTATCATTGTATAAAATAATAGTGTGAAATTAAACAATTAAATTAGAATTACAACCAAGTTTTAAGTTTGTTATAATCTAAAAAGTAAATCATTTTTATTGAAAAAGTAGTTGAAACAGGCTCTTGGAATAGGTTGTTTAAATTATCTGTAAAACTGAGACTTGATTGTGTATCTTCATTAAAAATAGAGTTTCTATACAAAGCAATGAGTTGACTTCCAGGTGCAAATTCCCAGGTGTAATTTAAATCTAAATTCCAAACATTATAATTTACATCATGAATTTCATTATAAGTACTATTTGACAAAGTTCCATCAGTATTTAATTCAAAAAAAGTAGGATCGTAGGTCACTGGTGACCAATAGTGCCTGAATGAAAGCGCCAAAGAAGATTTTGTACTAAAGCTTAATTGACTTGATAAGCTATTTGTAATTGCTTTATAATTCCTATTTCCAAAAATAATTCTCCCGTCCTCTAAATCGGTTATATATCCTTTGTCATTCTCATAATTTCTAGATTCAAATCTGTAAACCATTTGAAATTTATCAGAAAATCGGTATCTTGGAGAAAAGAGAAATCCATAAAACTTATTATTGTCATTATATCTAGTTAAATAATAGAATCGCAAATCTAAAGCAAATTTATTTCTATAATCTGTGGAAAGCCATATGTTTGAATTCATTCTGGCATTTTCTTTAAAGTATCGATTTTCTAAACGAGGTTCATCAAAATCTTTTTGCGCTCCAATATTTGATTCGATTCTTGCTCCAAATGCAAATCTATTAACTGTCGTAAAACGAGCATTGAATTCAAAGTTATTTCTTGAATATGCATAAGGCTTATTTTGATAAGCTAAAAACCATTCAAAGGTGAACCTAATAGAATTAAAATTTTTGTAAGGTTCAAAAATTCT
Source organism: Lutibacter sp. (assembly GCF_013041805.1). GTDB lineage: Bacteria > Bacteroidota > Bacteroidia > Flavobacteriales > Flavobacteriaceae > Lutibacter. The sequence goes on along the minus strand of NZ_JABDRI010000036.1, from coordinate 77,100 downwards.
ATAAGAAAATTCTCCAAAATAATTCGAAAAATTTGTACGACCTAAGAAACCTAAATCTCGAATGTCATAGCTATTATTAATAGCAGAGTAGCCAAAATCATATTGAAAATTACCAAAGGTTTTTGCAAATTTTAAGAAAGTTGAATATCCTGAAGTATTTTCACCATTTTCATAAACGTTACTTAATTTATAATTTCCAGATAAATTATATTCATTCTTTTTATCAAAGACATCAAAAATGAATGCAGAAACGTTGGCATCTCTTGGGCTTCCATTTCTAGTTACGTTGGTATTTACAAAAGTAACCGATGAACTTTTATTAAATTGTTGATCAACCACTAAAACACTATAATTCGCTAGTGGTTCTGTAACTTCTGTTCTTAGTTCATTAGTTTCAATATTTTTAATAGTTGCACTCGTTTTTTCAGTAATTGCATTAAAAACTCCAATACCTAAACCTTTGTTAGTTCTACCAGAAAGCTTCAACGCATTTAACATATTCACTTTTGAAGGATTATTTACAATTTCTTCATTGTCAAGCAGGTTTTCTTCAACGTCATCATAACCGACAGCTGTATTACCCACACGTCTTGAATAAAATAAATTTCCTTTTTCAAAAAGTTCTGTTCCTTCAGTAAAAAATGCGCGTTGCTCTGAGTATCGTTGTTCAAAGGGTCCTAGATTTAGTACCTGATTATCAAATGCAGCTTGTCCAAAATCTGGAATTAAAGTAGCGTCGAGTGTAAAGCTTTCACTAATTCCATATTTTAAATCCATTCCTAAACTTTTATTAAATTCTGAATCTTCTTCAAATGTTGTATAGGTAGAGGAAGCATATGGGAAAAAGTTTAAACGAACTGGGGGTGAAATATTAATAATATTTGTAAGTAGCCCGGCATATTGAGAAAATAATCCTATTTTTCTATCAATATAATTCCAAGAATACTCTTCATTCAAATTAAGAATTTTTCGGCTAAAATTAATTCCCCAAGGCTCATTGTTAGCATTCGAGAATCTTAATACATTATATGGTAGTTTTATCTCAACACTCCAGCTGTCTTCATTAACTTTTGCTGCACTTTTCCATACCGAATTCCAACTAAAATCTTGATCTCCATTGGTTGTTTTTGCATCAGCTTGAGCTCCTGTACTAGAAACAATAAACATGGTATCATTTTGACCATCATTATTCGGATTTATTGCCACTAAAAAAAAGTCAACATTTCCTATTTGATCTCTATTACTAAATTGCATTGGAATTTCTTTAGGGTTTGGATCATAGAGAATGGCCCCAATGTAAATTGCATCATCGTCATATGCTACTTTAACTATAGTTTTATAATTTTCTCTTTCATGGTCTCCATCACCAGGCTCTAGCATTACAAAATCATTTGCAATAGCTGCATTTTGCCAAAAGTTTTCATCTAAAATACCGTCGATAGTTGGTCTTTTGTCAATGCGAGATGCTTTTACAGATTTTTTAACTATTTGAGCATGTGTTTGTAAGAATATAAGTAGAAAAATTATAAAAAACTTTTTTTTCATATGGGATATTCTAGCGCATAAAAGTACAAGTTTAACTAGGTATAGCTTAAAAAAATATTCTTAAATAAATGTTAATAAATACTGCTAAAAAAAAACAATGTGACTTAGTGTAAAACTTTTTATAAAATCAAATACATATTTAATTAATGATTATTACATTTGTGGATATTTAATAAAACCGTTATTTCTAATGAATTTACACGAATATCAAGGAAAAGAATTGTTAAACAGTTTTGGCGTTAGAATACAACGTGGAATTGTTGCAGACAATCATAAAAAAGCAGTGGAAGCTGCAAAGCAATTAGCTACTGAAACCGGTACAGGTTGGTGGGTTGTTAAAGCACAAATTCACGCAGGTGGACGTGGAAAAGGAGGAGGAGTTAAACTAGCAAAAAGCTTGGCTGAAGTAGAGTCAATCTCCGAAAGCATTATTGGAATGATGCTTAAAACACCTCAAACTTCTGCAGAAGGTAAGAAAGTACATCAAGTTTTAGTTGCTGAAGATGTTTATTATCCAGGTGATAATGAGCCAGAAGAATATTATATGTCTGTTTTATTAAACAGAGCTACAGGCAAAAATATGATTATGTATTCTACCGAAGGAGGTATGGATATTGAAACAGTAGCTGATAAAACACCGCATTTAATTTTTACAGAAGAAATTGATCCATTAATTGGTTTACAACCTTTTCAAGCACGTAAAGTGGCTTTCAACCTAGGTTTGTCTGGTTTAGCACTTAAAGAAATGATAAAATTTGTATCGTCTTTATATACTGCTTTTGTAAAATCTGATGCTTCTTTGTTTGAAATTAATCCAGTTTTGAAAACATCTGATGATAAAATATTAGCTGTTGATTCTAAAGTGACTATTGATGATAATGCATTATACCGTCATAAAGATTTAGCAGAATTACGTGATTTACGTGAAGAAAATGACATTGAAGTTGAAGCTAATGCAGCTGGTTTAAATTATGTTGATTTAGATGGGAATGTTGGGTGTATGGTAAACGGAGCTGGTTTAGCAATGAGTACCATGGATTTAATTAAGCAATCTGGAGGTGAGCCTGCTAACTTTTTAGATGTTGGTGGTACTGCTGATGCTAAGCGTGTTGAAACTGCTTTTAGAATTATTTTAAAAGATCCTAATGTGAAGGCAATTTTGGTAAATATTTTTGGAGGGATTGTTCGTTGTGATAGAGTAGCGCAGGGAATTATTGATGCCTTTGTGAATATGGGTGATGCTATAAAAGTACCAATTATTGTTCGTTTACAAGGTACAAATGCTGTTGAAGCTAAAGAATTGATTGATGCTAGTGGATTAGATGTTATCTCTGCAATTGAATTTCAAGAAGCAGCTGATAAAGTAAAAGAAGTTTTAGCATAATTAATAGGTAACTTAATAAAAATAAAAAACCGGCATTAGCCGGTTTTTTATTTTTAAAACTTGATATTATTAAATATCTTCAAAATTTACATCAGTAAAGCTATCTGTACTTTTAGTTTCCTCGGTCGTTTCATTCATCTCAGAAGGTTTTTTAAAATCTTTTTGGTGACGCTCAGATATAACCTCTTCACCTTTTTCTTCCAAAATATAATCAGTTGCTGCTTTTAGCATCTCATTAAACTCAGCAAAATCTTCTTTGTATAAATAAATTTTGTGTTTTTTGTAGTGGAAAGATCCATCATCATGTGTGAATTTTTTACTTTCAGTTACTGTTAAATAATAATCATCTGCTTTTGTAGCTCTTACATCAAAAAAGTAAGTTCTTCTTCCTGCTCTCAGAACCTGTGAGAATATTTCCTCTTGCTCTAAATGTTCTTTATCCATAATTAACTCTCTATTTTTAATTAATCCTTTAATTAGATTTCTACACAAATCTATAAAAATATTTGACTTATTTCACTATTTTTAAATTTCTTTTTCTAAAAGTTGTTGTTCAAATAATTCTTTATAATAACCTTCAATATTCACAAGTTCACTGTGTGTGCCTTGTTGAATTATTTCACCATTTTCTAAAACTATAACAGTATCAGCATTTTTAATTGAAGAGATTCTATGACTTACAATAATAGTTGTTTTGTTTTTACTTATTTCATACAAGTTATTAAGAATTATTTCTTCCGTTTCTGTATCTACAGCCGATAGGCAATCATCAAAAATTAAAATTTTAGGTTCTTTAATAATAGCTCTAGCAATAGAAACACGCTGTTTTTGTCCACCTGAAAGAGTAACTCCTCTTTCGCCAACAAAAGTTTCGTACCCCTCATTGAAATCAATAATATTGTGATGAATGTATGCATCTTTCGCCGCTTTTTCTATAGTGCTATTTGATGCGTTTTCATCTCCAAATTTTATATTATTTTTTATTGTATCTGAAAATAAGAAGGCTTCTTGAGGAACAAATCCTATACTTTGACGAAGTGTATCTAAATTAAGTTGCTCAATTGGGGTATTATCTATCATTAGTTTTCCAGAATCAATATCATATAGACGGGCAATTAAATTAATAATTGTTGATTTTCCTGAACCAGTATTCCCTAAAATAGCAAGAGTTTTTCCTTTTTCTAGTTTAAAGCTTAGGTTTTTTAAGGCTGTAATATTTGTATCATCATAAGTAAATGATACATTTTTAAACTCAATGCTACCTTCAATTTTAGAAGAACTTAAATTATTATTTTTAATTTCGGGTTGGTGTTTTAAAAACTCATTGATACGTTTTTGAGATGCTTCGGCTTGTTGCACCATAGAAGTAACCCATCCAACTACTGCCACCGGCCAAGTTAGCATATTTACATACATAATAAATTGAGCAACAACACCTAAAGTTATAAAACCTCCAATGTAACGTAAACCACCAACATATATTACCAAAATATTACTTAAACCAATTAATAAAATCATTAAAGGAAAAAACAATGCATTAGCTTTAAATAAGTCAATATTTTTCTCTTTTGTTGTGTTTGTTAAGTTATTAAATTCAGTCATCACTTTTTCTTCAATTCCGTATGATTTTAAAATACTTATTCCAGAAAAAGTTTCTTGTGCTTGTGCAGTTAATTTTGACAAATATTGTTGAACAATGGTACTTCGCTTATTTATTATTTTACTTAAAAAATAAATGGAAGCAGATAAAAATGGCAGTGGAAGCAAGGTGTACATTGTTAACACCGTATCAATATTATACATTTTTATAATGGCAACAACAAAAAGTACTAACATATTCATTGTATACATAATAGCAGGACCAAAATACATACGTACTTTGCTAACATCCTCACTAATACGGTTCATTAAATCTCCTGTTTTATTTTTCTTGTAAAAATTTAAAGATAATCTTTGGTACTGTTGATAAATTTCATTTTTTAAATCAAATTCAATTAACCTCGACATTACAATAATTGTTTGTCTCATTAAAAAAGTAAAAAAACCTGAAAGTAAGGCAACTCCAATGATAAGAAGAATGTTCATTAGAAGTTCAGACTTTACATCGGCGATATCTGAAACTAATCCATTTTTATAATCTTCTGCTATATTTACTGATTCCTTCACTAGTTGAGGAATTTGTAATATTAAAACCTTTGATAAAACTGTTATTATCAACCCTATAATAAGTCGATATTTGTATTTTAAGAAATATTTATTTAAGTATTGTAATGCTTTCATAAAGAAGTTTAGGCACTCATATTTTAAAAACACGAATATACATCTTTAAAAATTTAATCGTAATATTTTAAGATAGAATTAACTTTGTTTAAAAATTAAAAAAGAGTATTTAGTTTCAAAAATAGTAGTATTTTTGCACAGTTAAAATTACAAAATTAGTTCAAAGTTCTTTAAATGATTAATAGAAGACATATTAGAGTTAAAGTAATGCAGTCTGTGTATGCATTGCTACAATCTAAAAGTGATAACCTAGATAAAGAAGAGAAATTTCTATATGCAAGTATTGATAAATTGTATGATTTATATGCATTAGTTCTTCGTTTACTTGTTGAAGTTAGAAATTTAGAAAAGAAGCAAATTGAAATTTCTCAAAAAAAACATTTAGCAACTGCTGAAGAGCTAAAACCTAATAGTAAATTTATTGATATTGAGATATTTAAACTGTTAAGTGAGAGTGTTTCATTATCTACGTATTTAGAGAAAAATAGTTTAAATTATTGGGATTTAGATAGTGAATATGTTCATGAAATATTAAAATTAACTAAAAAAAGTGAGTTGTATATTTCTTTTATGAAAGCTGAATCTTCATCATTTCAAGAAGAAAAAGAATTTGTTGTTGCCTTATTCAAGGAAATTATAGCTCCGAATGAAAAGTTAGCTGATTATTTTGAAGACAAAAGCATAAGTTGGGTAGATGATATTCCTTTTGTAAATACTTGGATTGTAAAAACTTTGAACCAAATAAAACCTAACAGAGCATTTCATTTAGGGAATTTATACAAGGATATAGATGACAAAAATTTTGTGGTAGACTTGTTTCGAAAAGTAGTTTTAAATCATACCGAGTATGAAGATGATATTAAGGATAAAACTCCTAATTGGGATTCGGACCGAATTGCAGACATTGACATGATTTTAATAAAAATGGCAATTTGTGAATTTTTAAAATTCCCATCGGTTCCAGCACGTGTAACTATCAATGAATATATTGAAATATCAAAAGATTACTCTACAGAAAAAAGTAGTTTCTTTATAAATGGAGTCTTAGATAAAATATTAAAAGATTTTACAGCTTCAAAAAGATTGAGTAAAATAGGTAGAGGATTATTATAATTTTATATTTTTACAAAATAAAAAACGTTTAAAAATGAAAAAAATCACTGTTATAATTATTACTGTTTTGAGTTTAGGTATTGTTTCTTGCAAAGATAATGCAGCATCAAAAATTAAGTCGACCAATTTAGAAATTGCTAAAGAAAGAGACGCTAAAATTAATTTAGGTTCTCCAATTGCTAAATTTGATAAAACTGAGTTTGAATTTGGAACGATTAAAGAAGGAGAAGTTATTGATGGAGTTTTTAGTATTACTAATGTTGGAAAAGTTGATTTATTAATTCTTGATGCGAAACCATCTTGCGGATGTACTGTTCCTTCTTGGCCAAAAGAACCTATTCAACCAGGTGCTACGGCTGAACTTAAATTTAAATTTAATTCTAGAGGTAAAGTGGGTAACAATAATAAATCTATTACACTTAAAACAAATACTGAAAAAGGTACAGAAGTTTTAAGAGTAAAGGGGATTGTTCTTGCAGAATCCAAGTAAGTTTTACTAAGACATTATAAAAACATAATTAAATTAAAATTACATATATGTATTCAACAATATTTTTACAATTTGATGGAGGCGCTTTATCTGGAATGCTACCATTTTTATTAATGTTTTTGGTTATTTATCTATTTATGATAAGGCCTCAAATGAAACGTCAAAAAAATGAGAAATTATTTCAAGCATCCATAGCTAAAGGAAATAAAGTAATTACAACTAGTGGTATTCACGGTAAAATATTAGACATAGTTGATAGTGATAATACCGTTATTCTTGAAACAGGTGCAGGTAAAATTAAATTTGAGCGTTCAGCTATTTCTATGGAAATGAGTAAAAAACTTCAGGCTCCTAAAGTTGTGAAATAAAAAGGTTGCCTATAGAATTAAAAAAGTGAGCTAATTAGCTCACTTTTTTTGTATATTTAAAGTTCAATTTTTAACAATGAAATTCGAGAAAAATCAAACAAACATTTCAATTAGCACTAAAAGAAAAGTAAAAGTTTTTGCATTTATTTTAGTACTTACTTCAATAATTTGGTTATTAATTGAACTTTCTAAAATATCAATAAGTACGGTAAAATTTAATGTAGTTTATACCAATCTACCAGCAAATAAATTGTTACAAAGTACACCAACTTCAAAAGTCAATGTGAGCTTAAAAGCGCCTGGGTTCATGCTATTAAGACATAAAATAAAAGCTCAAAAATTAGCTATAAACTTAAAAAACACTATTAAAAATGATTCCAAATATTATATAATACCTAATAATCAAATTGCATCTTTAAACGAGCAATTGAATAAAGAAACAGAAATTTTAAATATTATTGAGGATACTATTTTTTTTGATTTAGGAATTAATAAATCAAAAAAAGTACCTGTTAATCCATCACTAAATATAAAATATAAATTGGGGTACAATTTAATTGATATTATAAAAGTAACTCCAGATTCTGTGTTAGTTACTGGATCGGAGAAACTAATTGATTCTATTCAAGAAATAAGCACGTCAAGATTGGAGATTGAAGATGTTTTTGAAAATATAAATACAGAGTTAAGTTTAAAATTACCACCCAAAAACAAGTTTTTAAATGTTTCAACAACTCACGTAAAAGTAACGGCAACTGTGGATAAGTTTACAGAGGGTAAATTTAAAGTTCCGGTAAACATAATTAATAAGCCAGAGGATATTAGAATGAATACATTTCCAAGAGAAATTGAAGTTGTTTATCAAGTTGGTCTTACAAATTTTAACAAGATTAATGCAAATAGCTTTTTAATTGTATTTGATTATGATCAATATAGAAGAGACACATTAATTCAATACTTAACACCTATCATACAGCATAAAAGTGAATTTATATCTTCACTTAAGATTTATCCATCACAAATCGAATTCTTGATTCAAAAATGAAAATAATTGGCTTAACAGGAGGAATAGGTAGTGGTAAAACTACTGTTTTGAAGATGTTTCAAAAGCTTGGAGCTGAGGTGTATATTGCTGATATTGAGGCTAAAAAATTAATGAATTCGGATTTGGAATTAATTCAACAAATTCAGCAAATTTTCGGAGAGAACGCTTATGTTAATCAAACTTTAAATAGGCAATATATTGCTGAAGTTGTTTTTAATGATAAAGAAAAATTACTTCGTTTGAATAGGATAGTTCATCCAAAAGTTCGTGAGCATTTTAAAGAATTTATTCATAACTCAAAAGCTAAAATTGTACTTTATGAATCAGCAATATTATTTGAAAGTGGAAGTGACTCTTTGTGTAACTTTTTAATTACTGTAATTGCAAATTTAGATGATAGAATACAGCGTATTATGTTACGTGATAAAACTACTGAGAAACAAATCAAAAATAGAATAAAAAATCAACTAGCAGATGATTATAAAATAAAAAAGGCTCATTTTGTAGTAAACAATCAAACAGTAGAAGATACTAAATTACAAGTTGACACTATTTATGATTTAATTAAAACAGCTTCTTAAATTATAATATCTCTTAAAATAATGTTAAATTATTATATTTGTTGTTAACTTACGTTAAATTTTAACATAAATACTATGAAAGGTTTAATTTTGGACTAATGAGAAAAAGAATCTTTGTACTCATCATTATTTTAATGAGTATTGCCTTGATTGGTATTATTTCCGTTCAAGTATTTTGGATTAAAAATACGATAGAAATTACAGAAGAGCAATTTACCTCTAATGTGAAGTTTGCGTTGGCTAAAGTTTCTGAAGATATAAAGGAAAGAGAATTTGAAGAATTTTATGATGACATTTCTGAAAGAGTTGGAGCAGGAAATAAATTAAGTTATTCTGATATTAGTAAGTTTATTTATGAGAAAATAGACACTACTAATAACGAAAAATTTTCTTATTCGCAGAGTATTATTGAGGCAAATTATAAAGTGCCAACAGAGTTCTTTGAAAACGATTCGATAAATTTTAAAGAAATTTATAGTAAAGAAGAGATTGTAATAGAAAAAGAGAAAGTTTTAGATAATGATGGAGGTTTGGTTTCACCACCAAAAGAACAATATGTTAAAATTAGTAGAATTGATAAAGCTGAAAAAGCTAAATTAGAACCTGCATTTGACGCTACAAGATCTGGGCTGCCTATTCATAAAAGAGTTAGTAATCAAGAAATTACGTTTAGGTTAAGTAATGAATTAGCAGTAAGGGGTGTTACTACCGATTTTAAATATGGAATCTATAGCAACGGATTAGCAACACAGGTAAAATCTGGGTATTTTAGAAAAGAGGCTGGTAAAAGTTATAAAGTACCAATGTTTGCAGATGCTAATGGAAATAGTAATTTTCAATTATTTGTTACTTTTCCTGAAAAGAAAAATTTTATTTTAAGTTCGATTTCTAAAATTCTAATGCTGTCTGCATTTTTCGTGTTAATTATAATTTTGGCATTTGTTAGTGCGCTATATCAGTTAGTTAGACAAAAACAAATTTCAGAAATAAAGACAGATTTTATAAATAATATGACGCATGAATTTAAAACACCTATTGCAACTATTAATTTAGCATTAGATGCTATTAAAAATCCTAAGATAATTAATGATAGTGATAAGGTTTTAAGATATGTTAAAATGATTCGTGATGAAAATAAACGAATGCACGCGCAAGTTGAAAATGTATTACGAATTTCGAAATTAGAGAAAAATCAGCTGGATGTAAATAGAGAGGCATTGGATGTTCACGAAAGTATTGAAGAGGCAATTACACATGTTGAGTTATTAGTAAAAGATAAAGGAGGTTATATTAATGTTCATTTGAAAGCCAGTTTATCAGAAATATTGGCGAATCATTTCCATTTTACAAATGTTATCGTAAACATGTTAGACAATGCTATTAAATATTCAGATGAAGCGCCTAAAATTGACATTATGACTGAAAATAGTGATAAATTTATTTTGATAAAAGTAAAAGATAAAGGGATTGGAATGAGCAAAAGTGTTCAGAAAAATATCTTTAAAAAGTTTTATAGAGAAGAAACAGGAAATATTCACAATGTGAAAGGGCACGGTTTAGGTCTTTCATACGTTAAAAAAATAATAGAAATTCACCAAGGAGAGGTTTTTGTTGAGAGTTCAAAAGGAATAGGAAGTACTTTTACAATAAAATTACCCTTGATTTAAATACAAGAAATATGCAAAACAACAAAATTTTACTAGTAGAAGATGATCCAAATTTTGGAACCGTTTTAAAAGATTATTTATTAATAAATGAATATGACGTAACCTTAGCCAAAGATGGTTTGGAAGGATTAATTATGTTTAAAAATGATGATTTTGATTTATGTATTTTAGATGTAATGATGCCTAGAAAAGACGGCTTTTCATTAGCAAAAGATATACGGGCTTCAGACGCAGAAGTACCCATTATATTTTTGACTGCAAAGACAATGAAAGAAGATGTTTTAAAAGGTTATCAAGCGGGTGCAGATGATTATTTAAACAAACCATTTGATTCGGAGGTCTTACTTTACAAAATAAAAGCTATTCTACAGCGTAAAGAAAGTGAACAGACTACTGAGGAGGAAACTTTTGAGTTTAATATTGGTCAATTTAGTTTCAATTCTAAATTACGCCACTTAGCTTTTAAAGGTGAAGAAGCTCAAAAATTATCTCCAAAAGAAAGTAAATTGTTAAAAATGTTAGCAACTTATAAAAATGATTTAATGCCTCGTGAATTAGCACTAACAAAAATTTGGAGAGATGATAATTATTTTACATCACGTAGTATGGATGTTTATATTGCAAAACTTCGGAAGTATTTAAAGAAAGATGAAAATGTAGAAATTTTAAATATTCATGGTGAAGGATTTAGATTGTTAGAAAAATAACTAAAGACTATATAAAACCTGCTTTTAGCAGGTTTTTTTTATGTTTTAAAAGAGTATATTTGTTTAAACTTTTGATATGGCAATAGGAATTAAAATATATGAAGAAAACCCAAATGAGCGAGAAATTGAAAAGGTAATCGCAGTTTTAAAAAAGGGAGGATTAATTATTTACCCAACAGATACTGTCTATGGTATTGGTTGCGATATTACCAATACCAAAGCAATGGAAAAAGTTGCAAAAATTAAAGGAATTAAACTTGAAAAGTCTAATTTTTCTTTTATTTGTTATGATTTGAGTAACCTATCGGATTATGTAAAACAAATTGATACCGCTACCTATAAAATTCTTAAAAAGGCCTTGCCTGGGCCTTATACTTTTATATTGCCTGGAAATAACAATTTACCTAAGGTATTTAAAAAGAAAAATACGGTTGGTATTCGAATACCAAATAATAATATTATCAGAGAATTAGTTAAACGATTGGGAAACCCAATTGTATCAACATCAATTTATGATGAAGATGACTTGTTAGAATATACCACCGATCCAGAATTGATTTTTGAAAAGTGGCAACATAAAGTTGATCTTATTATTGATGGTGGTTTTGGAGGGAATATCCCTTCAACAGTAATTGACTTGTCTGATGATGAAATCACAATCTTAAGGGAAGGAAAAGGAAGTATAGATTTTTTATAAATCTCTAAAAGTCTTTTTACCTAAAACAAAATAGCTCCAAACAATACTTTTTCTCGTGTAGTAATTATTATTTTGGGTATAACTTTTTCTTTTTTTTAGCATAGTAGGTAAGTAGTAATAAAAACTAATATGAGCCTTAACTATGGCTAAAGTATGTTTTGGGCGTAATTCAACTATAAATTTTACAGCAGCTATTCCATCTAAAACCAGACGAGAAAAAATAATGGGAATTAATTTATTTGTTGGTAAATTTTTAACTAGAGTAAATAAGCTATTTCTGAAATTTAAGAATGTTTTTCTCGGACTAGCCTCCTTTAATGTTGCTCCACCAATATGAAATACTGTCGAAGTACCGACGTATTTAATATTTTTTTGAAGGTTTTTTGTTCTCCAACATAAATCTATTTCCTCTTGATGTGCAAAATAGTTTTCATCAAAACCATTTAATTGATTAAAAATAGATGCTCGAATAAAAAAGCAAGCTCCAGATGCCCAAAAAATTTCAGTAATATCATTATATTGAAGTTTATCAGTTTCTAAATTGTTAAAAATACGACCTCTACAATATGGGTATCCAAATTTATCTATAAACCCTCCAGCAGCACCAGCGTATTCAAATTTGGATTTGTCTTTGTAATCTAAAATTTTAGGCTGAATAATGGCTGTTTCAGGCTCGTTTTCAAATATTGAAATTATTGTATTTAACCAACCATCAGTTACTTCAATATCGGAATTTACTAAGGCATAAATATCAGCAGATACGTGCTTCAAGGCATCATTATAACCTTTGGCATAGCCTCCATTTTTGGCATTCTTTACTATAGTTATTTGAGGAAAATTTTTTTCAATAAAAGCTACTGAATCATCGGTTGAATTATTATCTGCGAGTACAATTTCAACGGTACTTAACTTACTATATTTTACTATTGAAGGAATAAATTTTTCTAATAATTTTTCCCCATTCCAATTTAATATGACAATGGCTATTTTCACTTGTGCAAACTTACTTTAAAAATGATAGAATTAAAATTAAAGTCTTCATTATTATGGTTTGTAGTTTGGTATAGTTTCTAAAAATAGATAGGCTTCATTTTCAACATCCATTTTACAATTAAAATGTTCTAGACCATTACTAACTATTAAATAGTTTGCATTCAATTTTAAATTGTAACGTGCAATTTGGTCAAATGTATTTTGAGATATTTTTATGGTGGGCGATTTGCACTCAACAATAATGTGTGGTAAACCGTCTGTATTAAAAACCAAAATATCAGTGCGTTTTGTTAATTTGTTAATAGTGAGTTGTTTTTCCACAGCAATTAATGAAATTGGATATTTTTTCTCTTCTATCAAATAATGGATTAGATGTTGACGAACCCATTCTTCAGGAGTTAGAACTACATATTTTTTTCGAACAATATCAAAAATTTCATACTTATTTTTGGTACTTTTGATTCTGAATTTATATGTTGGTAAATTCAATGCATACATATAGCAAAAATGCTAATTTTTTTTAATAAATGAGTGACGTTACTAAAATAGTTTCTGATATTAAAAACGGAAATATTAAACCTATTTATTTTTTAATGGGTGAAGAGCCTTACTATATTGATAAAATCTCTGAATTTATTCAGGACAATATACTCTCTGAAGAAGAAAAAGGTTTTAATCAAATGGTTTTGTATGGCAGAGATGTTGCTATTGAAGAAATTTCTGACCATGCAAAGCGTTTTCCAATGATGGCAGAACGGCAGGTGGTTATTGTTAAAGAAGCACAAGATTTATCAAGGAGTATTGAAAAGTTAGTTTCGTATGTAGATAACCCTCAGCCTTCAACAGTTTTAGTTATTTGTTATAAGTATAAGACTATTGATAGGCGTAAAAAGTTGTATAAAGCCATTCAAAAAAATGGTTTAATCTATGAAAGTAAAAAGCTATATGAAAATCAGGTTGCAGAATGGATTCGCCGTGTTTTATCTGGTAAAAACTATAAAATAGATACCAAGGCATCTTTAATGTTAGTTGAATTTTTAGGAAACGATTTAAGCAAAATAAATAACGAGCTTGATAAATTAATGCTAATTTTACCTTTGAATTCTACAATTACACCAAAGGATATTGAAGAGAATATTGGGATAAGTAAAGATTATAATAATTTTGAATTACGGAAAGCAATTGGGGAGCGTAATGTATTTAAAGTTAATAGTATTATTAATTATTTTGCCCAAAACCCAAAGGCAAACCCAATGGTAATGACCATTTCGTTGTTAAATAGTTTTTTTACACAATTACTTATTTTTCATAGTTTAAAAGATACCTCTAAAAATAATGTAGCCAGAGCTTTAAAAGTAAATCCTTATTTTGTTTCAGATTATAGTACAGCAGCTAAAAATTACCCGATGAGAAAAGTTTCTCAAGTAATTGCTTTATTGCGTGAAGCAGATGTTAAAAGCAAGGGTGTTGGTGCAAATGCTTTGTCTAGTAGAGATTTATTAAAAGAATTAATGTTTAAAATTATTCATTAGTTTATTTTTTATCCACCTTAATTCTATCTTCTCTATTCGCAATTTCCCACGCAGTATAAAAAATAAGTTGAGTGCGTTTTGTAAGTACGTCATAATTAATTTTATCTGGAGTATCTGAAGGTTTATGGTAATCTTCATGTGTTCCATTGAAATAAAAAATGATTGGAATATTATTTTTAGCGAAGTTATAATGATCTGATCTATAGTAATAGCGGTTAGGGTCATCTTCATTATTATAGGTATAATCCAACTCTAATTGAGTAAATTTTTCATTTATTTCTTCCGAGAGTTTATGTAATTCTGTGCTCAACTTGTCTGAACCAATTAAATAAACAAAATTAGGATTCTCTTGATGTAAATCATCCACGCGTCCAATCATATCTATATTCAAATTGGCGATGGTGTTTTCTAAAGGAAAAATTGGAAAATTTGTATAATACTTAGAACCTAATAAACCTTTTTCCTCGCCTGTAACATGCAAAAACAAGATAGACCTTTTTGGCCCGTTACCCTCTAAAACGGCTTTTTGAAAGGCTTCAGCAATTTCTAATATGGCAACATTTCCTGAGCCATCATCATCCGCTCCATAATAAATTTTACCGTCATACATTCCAAGATGGTCGTAATGTGCTGAAATAACAACAATTTCATCTGGTTTTTCACTTCCTTCTATAAATGCAACAACGTTTTCTGAAGGATTTAATTTAGGTCTTAAATGCTCGGTTGGTATAGATTGAAAATAATCACTTCCACCATAAGGTGAAGCTATTTTATGTTGAATATAGAAGTTTTTTAAATAATCTGCTGCTTTTTTTTGTCCGAGTTTACCTGTTTCTCTTCCTTGAAATTCGTCAGAAGCAAGCCTATATAAGAGTTTGCTTAAGTCAGATTTTGTAATGGTATTAGCATACTCTGTAGCTGTTTCGCTTCCAGTCGTTAAAGAATCTAATTGGCTGTTGATTGTTTTACTTCCACAACTTTGGAGTGAAATAATAAAAATTAGTAAGTATAAATTTCTCATTTGAAAATGATTTTAGCTATTGAATCAAAGATATTAATTTTTTGAATTGTGTTTTATAGTAAACTGATTTAAAGCTTTGTCATAACTAATCAAATCAGAATCAAAGAGATGGCCAATGTCATTGTCCTTAATCAATTTCGAGGTTTTCCCAGAAATAAATTTTGAAGGAGTCATTAACCAAAGCTCATCTGCAAGTTGTAAAGCTAAATTTACTTCATGAGTGGAGACAATAATAGTTTTCTGAAAGTCTGTAGCTAAGTTTTTAAGTAAGGAAAATGTATTAATAGTATGGTGTAAATCCAAATGAGCGGTTGGCTCATCTAGCACTATTATAGGTGTATTTTGTGCGAGCGCTCTCGCGATTAATACTTTTTGTAGTTGCCCATCACTTAATTCGTAACATTTAGAATTCATTAAATGTTTAGTACTTGTTTTTTCAAATGCTAATTCAATAATTTGTAAATCTTCAGTAGTTAAATAACCAATCCAATTCGTATAAGGCTGTCTACCCAGAGCTACTAATTCAAAGACAGTTAAACTACTGTCAGGTAATCTTTCAGTAAGAACGAGACTTACTATTTTAGCTAAATTTGCGTAACTATATGTTTCTAATTTTGTTGAATCTATAACTATTTCACCGTTCAAAGTTGGTTGAACTTTTGTTAATGTTCTTAGTAAGGTAGATTTTCCAATTCCATTTTCACCTAACAAGCAAACCAAATTTCCTGCTTTGAGCTCAATATTCAAATTAGAGGCAATTGTTTTTACTTCACTTTTAGAAGTATATCCAATGCTTAAATTTGAAACTTTTAAAATATGTTTACTCATTGACTTCATTAATAATAGATCTTTCTTTTTCTAACCAAAAGCCAAATTATAATAGGTGCTCCAAGTAGAGATGTTATAGCATTTATAGGTAGCGTGTAATCACTGGTTGGCAATTGAGCAATACTATCACATATTAGCATAATAATAGAACCGCTTATTGCAACTGCAGGTAATAAAATTTTATGGTCTGAGGTATTAAATAATAGCTTTGTTAAATGTGGTACTGCCAAACCAATAAATGCAATAGGACCTGAAAAAGCAGTAATAACACCAGTGAGTAAACTTGTAGAAATAAGTGTAATAGAGCGAGTTAATTTTACGTTTACACCCATACTTTTAGCATAATTTTCACCGATAAGAAGACTATTTAATGGTTTTATAATAAATACTACTAATAGTATTCCAATGCTAAAAAGACTTATTAATGCAATAATTTCGTTCCAACTTAGATTTCCTAAACTACCAAAACTCCAAAAGAGATATTGCTGTAATTGGCTAGCGCTACTAAAATAAGCAAGCACACTAATAATAGCAGCTGTTAAACTTCCAAACATCAATCCTATAATTAATATTGACATGGTATTTCGAACTTTTATGGCGGCAATCATGACTGCAGAAAGTACCATAAATGATCCAATACTAGCAGCAATGGCGAGTCCAAAATTTGTAAAGGCATAACTTGTAATACTTGCTCCAAGAAAAGAAGCTCCTAAAATTAAAATTGCCACTCCTAAACTTGCTCCAGAACTAATTCCTAAAACATAAGGGCCTGCTAGGGGATTCCTGAACAAGGTTTGCATTAACAGCCCGCTAATTGAAAGACCAGAACCAACAATAATAGCAGTTATTGCTTTTGGTAATCTATAATCTAAAACAATAGTTCGCCAGGATTCCTTAGCCACGTCACCATTAATTAAACTTAAAAGCAATTGTTTAAAAGGAATTGAGACAGATCCTAAACTAATATTTATAAAGCTGATAATTAATAATGAAATTAACAGGAGAATAAATGTATTTCTGTATGACTTTGTTAGGCTTACCAATTATATTCTTTTAGAAATTCTACTAATTGTTCAATTGCTTTTCCTCTGTGACTAATAATGCTTTTTTCTTCCATACCCATTTCAGCAAATGATTTTTTATAGCCTTTAGGTTTAAAGATTGGGTCATAGCCAAAACCACTTTCTCCTTGTTTATTTTTTAATATTTCACCTTTGCAAATACCTTCAAAAAGGTACTGTTTTTTGTGTATATTCAACGCAATGGCAGTTCTAAATTGTGCCTTTCTATTAGTTTTAGTATCAAGCTCAAATAATAATTTATTCATATTTTTTTTGGCATTATTTTCTTTTCCAGCATAGCGTGCAGAAAACACTCCGGGTTCATTGTTTAAGACTTCAACTTCAAGTCCTGTATCATCAGCAAAGCAATTTAAACCATATTTATTAGTAATAAAATTTGCTTTTAAAATTGCATTTCCTTCTAAAGTTTCAGCAGTTTCAGGAATATCATCAAAACATTTAATTTCAGCTAAACTAACAATTTCAAAATTGGTAAGCATTGCTTGAACTTCTTTTAATTTATGCCGATTATTAGTTGCAAAAACAAGTTTTAATTTATTCATGGTGATATGGTTCATTTTTTAAAATTGTAAATGCTCTGTACAGTTGTTCAACAAAAAATAAACGAATCATTTGATGTGAAAAAGTCATTTTAGATAAAGATATTTTTCCTTGTGCCTTTTTATAAATTGTTTCAGAAAATCCATATGGCCCTCCAATAACTAATACTAATTGCTTAATACCTGAATTCATTTTCTTTTGAAGGTAGGAAGAAAAATCAATTGACCTAAATTCTTTTCCTTTTTCATCTAATAAAATTAGTATATCAGTAGCAATTAATTTTTTTAAAATAAGCTCACCTTCTTTCTCTTTTTGTTGCGTTTCACTTAAATTTTTAACATTCTTAATGTCAGGAATAATTTCAAACTCAAAATTAATATAGTGCTTTAACCTATTTTGATAGGTTTCAGTTAATAATTGTAAATTTTTATCATCGGTTTTACCAATGGCCAATAACTTAATTTTCATAAAGCAAATATAAAAAGAATTAAAGATGAATTTTTTGAAAATAAAAAAGTTATTTTTGTTACAAAATAGGCATCTCATGATTAGCAACAAACAATTTGAAAAAGAGCTTGATTTAATAATAGTAAATGCTGTTAGAGAAGATGTTGGCGGAGGAGATTATAGTTCACTTGCTTGTATTCCTGAGCAGGCAACCGGAAAAGCAAAATTATTAGTAAAGGAAGATGGTATAATTGCGGGCGTTGAATTTGCGCAACGAATTTTTAAATATGTTGATATAAATTTAAAGGTTGAGTTGCTTATTGAAGATGGAGCAGAAGTAAAGTATGGTGATATTGTGTTTTTTGTTTCAGGAAGGTCACAATCTATTTTAAAAGCTGAACGTTTGGTTTTAAATGCGATGCAACGAATGAGTGCTATTGCGACAAAAACTAAAAAGTTTGCAAACTTATTAGACGGTACTAAAACCAAGATATTAGATACTAGAAAAACTACACCGGGAATTAGAGCTATTGAAAAATGGGCCGTAAAAATTGGTGGAGGTGAGAACCACAGATTTGCTTTATATGATATGATTATGTTAAAAGATAATCATATTGATTTTTCTGGAGGTATAACTAATGCCATTAAGAAAACAAAACGTTATTTAAAAGAAAATTTTCTTGATTTAAAAATAATTGTTGAGGCACGAAGTTTAGAAGAAATAAAAGAGATTTTAAAATCTGACGGCGTACACAGAATTTTAATTGATAATTTTAATTATGCTGATACCAAAAAAGCAGTTGAGCTTATTGGAGATCGTTGTCAAACTGAATCCTCAGGTGGAATTACTTTAGAAACTGCACGAGACTATGCTAATTGTGGAGTAGATTATATTTCTTCAGGTGCTCTTACACACTCTGTCTATAATATGGATTTAAGTTTAAAAGCTGTTGAATGACAAAAGAAATTGAAGATAGTTTAAATAAAATTCCAATTGTAAATTGGCTGGTTCGTTTTACAAAAAAGATTAAAATTCCTGGTTTAAGGGGTATGTCTTTGTATGATGTAATTGAAATGTATGTAATTGGAATAGTTAAAGGTGCTTTAACATCGCGTGCCGGTGGTATTGCATTTAGTTTTTTCATGGCTTTATTTCCTTTTTTACTATTTATTCTTACACTAATTCCATTTGTACCAATTGAAGGATTTCAGCAAGACTTTTTATTTATGATTGAACAGTTGTTACCTCCAAATACAGCGCAATCTGTTCATGAAGTAATTGTGGATATTGCTAATAATCAATATAGTGGTTTGCTTTCCTTTGGTTTTGTCGCTTCTATTTTTTTAATGACAAACGGAGTGAATGCTGTGTTAGGTGGATTTGAATATTCCTATCATGTAAATGAAATGAGAAGTGTTTTAAGACAATACTTTATTTCAATGGGAATGGCTATAATTTTATCATTTGTCTTATTATTAACAGTTGCAATTATCATTTATTTTCAAATTGGAATTGAAAATTTAAAAGCAAAAGGTTGGTTAAATGATGATGTTTTTTGGATTGAAAAGGGGCGTTTTGTATTTTTTTTAATTTTAATATTTGTATCAGTTTCATTTTTGTATAAATTTGGTACTAAGCAAGTTAAACACCATTCTTTTTTTACTCCAGGATCAATTTTAACAACACTATTAACCTTACTTATGTTTAAATTATTTGCCGTGTACGTGTTAAAATTTGCAACCTATAACGAGTTATATGGTTCAATTGGTACGTTGTTAATTTTAATGCTCTTTGTTTGGCTAAATTCTATTATTTTATTGTTAGGGTTTGAATTAAATGCGAGTATGAGTAAACTGAAAAGATCACAATTAAAAGAAAATAGGAAATGAAAATTGTAGCAATGATTCCAGCACGATTTGAAGCAAGCCGCTTTCCAGGTAAATTAATGAAAGATTTGGCTGGTAAATCTGTAATTGTTAGAACTTATGAAGCTACAAAAAAGTCAAACTTATTTGATGAAGTATATGTAGTTACGGATAGTGATCTAATTTTTAGTGAAATTATTTCAAATGGTGGGAAAGCTATAAAAAGTAAAAAGGAACACGAATCTGGCAGTGACAGAATTGCGGAAGCCGTTGAGAATTTAGAGGTAGATATTGTTGTAAATGTTCAAGGAGATGAACCTTTTACTCAGAAAGAGCCTTTACAGAAATTGATAGAGGTATTTGAACTTGATGAAAATAAAAAAATTGATATCGCATCTTTAATGCTAAAAATTGAAGATGAAGAAGAAATAAATAATCCAAATAATGTAAAAGTAGTTACTTCTGAAGATAATTTTGCAATGTATTTCTCTCGTTCTCCAATTCCATACCCTCGAGAAGAATCTAAGGCTGTTTACTTTAAGCACATTGGAATTTATGCGTTTAGGAAAAAGGCATTATTAAAATTTACAACCTTACCTATAAATAGGTTAGAAGCTACTGAAAAATTAGAAAATTTACGATTTTTAGCAAATGGTTTAAACGTAAAGATGGTTGAAACCAATCAAATAGCAATAGGGATAGATACTCCAGAAGATTTAGAAAAAGCCAATTTAATTTTTAAAAATAATTAGATAATGAGTATTTCACCTGAAACAATTTTTAGTATTTTAGTTGGAATAGGTTTAGCAGCATCTGTTGGTTTTCGTATTTTTGTTCCTTTGTTTGCTCTAAGTTTAGCGTCCTATTTCAATATAATTCCTTTGAATGAAAATTGGCAATGGGTTAGTAGTTCATCTGCATTAATTATTTTAGGGGTTGCAACTATTGTTGAAGTTATTGCTTATTTTATTCCTTTTTTAGACAATTTATTAGATACCATAGCAGTTCCACTAGCGGCAATTGCAGGGACAGCAGTTATGGTTGCAACCGTAAGTGAATTAGATCCAACATTTACTTGGGCATTAGCAATTATTGCTGGTGGAGGAACTGCAGCTGCCATCAAAGGCTCAACAAGCACCACTCGCTTAGCCTCAACAACTACAACTGCAGGAATCGCAAACCCAGTTATTTCAACTGTTGAAACAGGTACTTCAATTGTGATGTCATTTCTTGCTATATTCATTCCAGTAATTGCTATGATTTTTGTGATATTTATATTTTGGATTTTATTTAAAGTATTTAAACTATTTAAATCCTCAAAATCTGTAAAATAAAGTATTTGAATTTTTAATTTGCGAAAAATCAATATTACAAAAGCTTTAATTAGTTTTTAAATTTTCGGATATTTGCAAATTAATTTAAAAAAATGGCACAAAAACCAAGCATACCAAAAGGAACTCGTGATTTTTCACCTACTGAAGTCGCAAAAAGAAACTATATATTCTCTGTTATTAAGCAGGTATTTGAAGTATATGGCTTTCAGCCTATTGAAACTCCTTCATTTGAAAATTCATCAACACTTATGGGAAAATATGGAGATGAAGGTGATCGTTTAATTTTTAAAATATTAAACTCAGGGGATTTCTTAAAGAAAGTAGATGACGATATATTATCAAATAAAGATAGCTCTAAAGTTACTTCAAAAATTTCTGAAAAAGCACTACGTTATGATTTAACTGTGCCGTTTGCGCGTTATGTAGTTCAACACCAAAATGATATAGAGTTTCCTTTTAAACGTTATCAAATGCAGCCAGTTTGGCGAGCAGATAGACCCCAAAAAGGTCGCTTTAGAGAGTTTTATCAATGCGATGCTGATGTGGTTGGAAGTAAAGGTTTATGGCAAGAAGTGGAGTTTGTACAATTGTATGATGCTGTTTTTAGTAAGTTAAAATTGAAAGGAACGACTATCAAATTGAATAATCGTAAAATATTAGCAGGGATTGCTGAAATTATTGGCGAGACAGATAAGTTAATTGATTTCACAGTTGCATTGGATAAATTAGATAAAATAGGTGCAGAAGGAGTAACTAACGAAATGGTAGCGAAAGGTATTTCAGAAAATGCAATTGAAAAAGTACAGCCATTATTTAGTTTTAATGGAAGTAACCAAGATAAATTGAATCAGTTGGAAGTAATGTTAGCTGAGTCTAATGAAGGTTTGAGAGGAGTGGAAGATTTAAGATTTGTTGTTAGCACTATTGAAAAATTAGGTTTACAATCTGTAAATTTGGTTATAGATGTTACTTTAGCACGAGGATTAAATTATTACACGGGAGCAATTTATGAAGTATCAGCCCCTGAAGGTATTAAAATGGGATCTATTGGTGGTGGTGGAAGATATGATGATTTAACAGGAATTTTTGGACTGAAAGATATGAGTGGTGTTGGAATTTCATTTGGTCTAGATCGTATTTATTTGGTGTTAGAAGAATTGAATTTGTTTGAAGAGGTTGAGTTACCAACACCAAAAATACTATTTATAAATTTAGGTGAAGCTGAGGCGACCTCCTGTTTGAACGCATTGGTTTTGTTAAGAAAAAATAATATTAAATCAGAATTATATCCTGAGAATGTTAAAATGAAGAAACAATTCAATTATGCAAATAAAAGAGAAATTCCTTATGTAATAATTGTTGGTTCTGATGAAGTTAAAAACAATAATTTTACAGTAAAAAACATGAAAACGGGTGATCAGAAGTTATGTAGTTTGGAAGAATTACTTAGAATCGATACTTTATTTTAAAAACTAAGTCGTAAATTTGCACACTAAACAGAAAAAAATGTTTGAAGGTAAAAAAGGAATGGTAAACAATACAGATGAAATAGGAGATGACCACGTTGCCTCTTCTGCTAAAACACCCTTAAGAGCGGATGCTTTTGAGATTTCAGATCAGGAAAAATTGGTTAGAATAGAACAAAGTGTTAGAGATATTCTAGATACATTAGGCATGGATTTAGAAGATGATAGTTTAAAAGGAACACCAAGAAGAGTAGCTAAAGCCTATGTAAATGAAATTTTTAGTGGTTTAAACCCTAAAAATAAGCCAAAATTATCTACGTTCGATAACAATTATAAATATGGTGAAATGCTGGTTGAAAAAAACATTACTGTTTATTCTACTTGTGAACACCATTTGTTACCTATAGTTGGAAGAGCTCATGTAGCTTATATTTCTAATGGTAATGTAATAGGTTTATCAAAAATGAATCGTATTGTTGATTATTTTGCAAAAAGACCTCAAGTTCAAGAGCGTCTAACAATGCAAGTTGTTCAGGCTCTACAAGAAGCTCTTGGGACAAAAGATGTTGCTTGCGTAATTGATGCAAAGCATTTATGTGTAAACTCTAGAGGAGTTCGTGATATTGTAAGTAGTACAGTTACGTCTGAATTTGGTGGAGTGTTTAAAAACAAAGAGACTAAAAGTGAATTTTTAGATTATATTAAAATGGATACTAATTTTAATGAAATTACTTAATTCTAACAAAAAAACATAATAAAAAAAGCACCTTTTCAGGTGCTTTTTTTATTGAACAAAATTAAATCTAAGCCTCTTTTTTAATCAGTTCCTCTTGAACATTATTAGGTACTAATTCAAAACTTGAGAATTTAGTACTAAAACTTGCTCTTCCTTGAGTTATTGAACGTAACGTAGTTGAATACTTATACATTTCAGCTAATGGTGTTTTAGCTTTTATAGTTTGGTATTTTCCATCGCTGTCCATACCTAAAATAATAGATCTACGTGATTGTAAATCGGTCATCACATTACCCATTAACTCTTCAGGCACTTTAACAGTAAGCTCATGAATTGGCTCAAGTAACTTAGGTTTTGCATTTAAGAAAGCATCTTTAAATGCGTGAGCCGCCGCAATTTTGAATGAAATATCATTAGAATCTACAGCGTGCATTTTACCATCAAATAGCATAACTCTAATATCTCTTGCATATGATTTTGTTAAAGGCCCCTCTTCCATGACCTCTAAAATTCCTTTTAGAACAGCAGGTAAATAGCGCGTATCAATAACTCCACCAACTATACAGTTGTAGAATACTAATTTTCCACCCCAATCTAATTCTACTTCTTCTTTACCTCTAATATTAAAACCTTCTGGCTCCGGCATACCTTCAAAATAAGGTTCAATTTTTATGTGAACTTCACCAAATTGACCAGATCCACCCGATTGTTTTTTATGTTTGTAACTGGTTGTTGCAGATCTTTGAATAGTTTCTCTATATGTAATTTTTGGTTGTTCAAAACTAGCTTCAATACCGTATAACTTTTTCAATGTCCAATCTATTGTTGCTAAATGTAATTCTCCTTGGCAAGATAAAATTTGCTGTTTCAATTCTTTCGAATATTTGATAATTACAGTTGGATCTTGACTATGAATTTTTTTCAGAGCTTCATTCAGTTTTTCTTCATCGTTTTTATCAACAGCATTTACTGATTTACTAATTCTTGAAGAAGGATAATTAATTGGTTTAATAGTTATATTAGAACCTTTAGTTCTTAAAGTGTCATTGGTTTCAGTATACTTTAATTTCAATGTTGCTCCTATATCACCTGCGCTTAATTTTTCTACAGGTTCACGATTTTTACCATTTATAATATAAAGCTGATTTAAAATCTCAGTTTCGTCATTTCTCGAATTTTCAAGCTTATCATTTTGTTTAATTTCTCCTGATTTTACTTTAAAGAAACTTATTTGACCCAAGTTTGGTTCATATAATGTTTTGAAAATAAATAAGGATGTTGGTCCGTCTACTTTGCATTCAATAGTTTCATTTTCAACACTTTGTTCAGCCTTTAAATCAGCTGCAGAAGGAGCTACATTATCTATGAATCCCATTAACCTTCCACTACCCATATCGTTTAATGCAGAAATACAAAAAACTGGAAATAATTCATGATTTAACATTCCTTTTTTAATTCCCTCTCGCATTTCATCTTCATTAAGAGTACCTTTATCAAAATAAAGTTCCATTAACTCTTCATCATTTTCAGCAGCTTTTTCTACTAATTCATTATGTAGTTCATTAGCAAGATCTATTTGGTCAGCAGGAATTTCTAACTTTTCAGGTTTCCCACCTTCAGGTCCAAATTTGTACATCTTCATTTTGAGTACATCAATTATACATTGTGCACCATCAATTACTAATGGAAACTGTATTTTAATAGCGTTGTTTCCAACCAAATCTACGATGCTTTTAAAACTTTCATCAAAATCAGCATTTGGACTGTCGATTTGATTGATAACAAAAAGTGTTGGACGAGAAAAACGATCTACATAATTCCAAATAATTTCAGTACCAACTTCAACTCCATGTTGCGCGTTTACTAACGTAACAACTGAATCTGCTACACGCATAGTTGAGGCGATTTCGCCTATAAAATCGTCTAAGCCAGGAGTGTCAATAATGTTTATTTTGTAATTGCGC
Source organism: Lutibacter sp. (assembly GCF_013041805.1). Taxonomy (GTDB): domain Bacteria; phylum Bacteroidota; class Bacteroidia; order Flavobacteriales; family Flavobacteriaceae; genus Lutibacter. Next base: position 51,414 of record NZ_JABDRI010000036.1, on the reverse strand, counting down.
CATTCAGTGTGAAGGGGAGTGGCAAAAATGGTAGTTTCTCTTTCTTGCTCAATTTCGTGATAGTCGGAAACAGTATTTTTGTTTTCTACGCTACCACGGCGTTTGACTAATCCAGCTTCGAAGAGCATTGTTTCAGCCAATGTGGTTTTTCCGCTTTTATGAGCTCCTACAAAGGCAACATTTTTAATGTGTTTATCATCGTATATTTTCATAATTTAATTGTTTTTGTGAAAAGTTGTATAAAGTTACAAACTTTTTTATTTAAAAATATGACGAATGTTAGTATTTATGTTAAACTGTTTTAGTATTCAATTTTTAAATTAAAAGTAGAATTTAATTGTTTATTTACAGTTCATCCTATTAAAATTACAGTTCAGGTTATTTAAATTTTTTTCAAGCCAAGTTTCATAGATATTTGTTGAGTAAACAAAAAATAATATTAATTTAAATCAACAACAATGCAACATTTAATTTTAACAATTGTCTTAGTTTTTTCAGTAATTTTTATGTCAAATGCACAAGAAGTAACTGAAAATAATTCAGAAAACACTATTACGGTAACTGTTCCTAATGTTTTAAATAATAATGGAAAAATTAACTTTGCGCTTTTTACTCAAGAAAATTTTAGAAAGCAACCTTTATTTGCCAAATCCTCTTCTATTGAAAATGGGAAAAGTATAGTCACTTTTGAAAAAGTACCAACAGGAACTTATGCTATTATTTGTTTTCATGATGAAAATAATAATGATCAAATGGATTTTCAAGAAAATGGAATGCCAAAAGAAAGTTATGGTACTTCAAATAACCCGATGAATTTTGGTCCTCCACAATTCGATAGTTCAAAGTTTCAGGTTGCAGATAAAGATATATCTTTAGAAATTAAGTTTTAAATTGCAGCTACTAAAAAAATAAATTTCAATGAAGTCGCATATCAAATATATATTTAAAATTTCTATACTTATAGCACTTATAGTTTTTATTATTGAGCGCGCTTTAACAAATAACGGATTTAATTTAAATGCAAACGAGTTGTTTAAAGTTTTTAGTATTCATTTTATGTATGCTTTCGTTCTGACTTTAATAAACGCTCATTTTTATGATTTTTTAAATTCAAAATTTTCTTGGAAAAAGCATTCAAAGAAAAGATTAATAATTGGAGCTGCTGGATCTATTGCCCTTACAATGATAGGATTAGTGCTTTTACGTTTTATTTCAATAGTACTTATTAATGGAAAGCCAGTAGATAATTTTTTAAATGATAAATATGCTTTTGGCTATTATACATTCGGTTTAGTTATAACCTTAATAATAAGTTTAGTATTTCATTCAATTTATTTTTACAAAGCACTTACTGAAGACAAAGTAAAAGAACAACAGATAGTTGCTAAAACAGAAACTGCGAAATATGAATCGCTAAAGAGTCAAATTGACCCACATTTTTTATTTAATAGTTTGAATGTATTAACATCATTAATAGGTGAAAACCCTATTCAAGCGGAGAAATTTACTACTAAACTTTCAAAAGTTTATAGGTATGTTTTGGAACAAAAAAGTAAAGATTTAGTAAGTTTAGACGAAGAATTACATTTTGCTAAAACGTATATGGAATTATTAAAAATGCGCTTTGAAAATGCAGTAACTTTTGAAATACCAGAGGCAGCTTCAAATTCAGAACTTAAAATTATTCCCTTGTCATTGCAATTACTTTTAGAAAACAGTATCAAGCACAATGTAGTTTCTGAAGAAAATCCATTAAAAGTGGTTATTCATGAAGAAGATGGTTTTTTAATAGTAAATAACAACTTTAAGCCCAAAAAAATTTTAGAACAAGGAACAAAAGTTGGATTAAAAAATATAATTGAACGCTATAATTTAATAACATTAAAAAAAGTAGTGGTAGAAAAAACATTGGAAGATTTCACCGTAAAATTACCGCTATTAACTCAAAAAACAACACTTATGAAGACATCAAACACACAACAATATAACAGATATAGTAAAGCGGTAGAGCGCGTTGAAGAGATAAAAGGATTTTATGGAAGCTTAATAGCATATTGCTTAGTAATTCCATTTTTAATATTTATAAACTTAAAATATGTACCTCAATTTCATTGGTTTTGGTTTCCTGCAATGGGCTGGGGAATAGGGTTAATTTTTCAAGGATTTAAAGCGTTCGCGTATAATCCATTTCTTGGGAATGATTGGGAAGAGCGTAAAATACAGGAGTTTATGAATAAAGATAAAAAACAATATTGGGAGTAATAGTTAAAAATAAATTTAAAAACATAAACAATGAGAACAGAATATACAGAAGAAGACAAATATATTAGAGCAAAAAAAAGAGTTGATAACATTAAAGGATTTTATGCAAATTTACTAGCCTATTGCTTAGTAATACCTTTTTTATTCTTTATAAATTATATGACTTCTCCAAGTTATTATTGGTTTTGGTGGCCTATGTTTGGTTGGGGTATTGGAATTATTTTTCACGCATTTGGAGTTTTTGGTAATGATCTACTTTTTGGGAAAGACTGGGAAGAACGTAAAATAAAAGAAATTATGGATAAAGATAAGAATGCTAAATTTTAAGATGATGGAAAACAATAATTATACAAAAGAACAACAATATGTAAGAGCAAAAAAGAAGGTAAAATCTATTAAAGGTTTCTATTCACATTTATTGGTTTACCTTGTGGTTAATGGTTTTATTTTAGGGTCTAGATTCATATCTACTGGAGATTGGGAAGCCTTTTGGGAGTGGCAATCTTATAGTACAGCAATATTTTGGGGAATAGGATTGGCGTTTCATGCATTTAGTGTGTTTGGAATAGATGTTATTTTGGGCAAAGACTGGGAAGATCGAAAAATAAAACAACTTATGGATAAAGATCGAACTAATAAATGGGAGTAGATTTCTTTAAAAAGCAAATATGTACACTATGAAAGTTGTAATTATAGAAGATGAAAAACCTGCTGCTCGCCGATTAAGTAGAATGCTTAATGACTTAGGAATAGAACCTATTGCAATGTTACATTCTGTAAATGAATCTATTAATTGGTTTTATAATAATCAACATCCTGATTTAATATTTTTAGATATTCAGCTTTCGGATGGATTATCCTTTGAGATTTTTGAAGAAGTAGAAATAAAAAGTGCAATTATTTTTACCACAGCTTATGATGAGTATGCATTAAAAGCGTTTAAATTAAATAGTATAGATTATTTGCTAAAGCCTATTGATACTGACGAACTAGAAAATGCTGTGAATCAATATAAAAAAATACAGAGTGCAACATTAAATCCTGGATTTGATTTTGAACAAATTAAAAAATTAATTGCTCCTACAGAAAAGAATTTTAAAAAACGATTTACAGTAAAAATTGGACAACATTTAAAAATGGTTCCAACTGATACAATTGAATGTTTCTTTAGTGAAAATAAAGCAACAAACATTCATACAAATAATGATAGAAACTATTTAATTGAAGATACGTTGGAACAATTAGAGGATGTTTTAGAGCCTGAGTATTTTTATAGAGTAAGTCGTAAATATATTGTAAACATAAATGCGATTAAAGATATAGTCTCTTATTCAAATAGTCGCTTGAAACTTATGTTAAATAGTTATAACGAATCGGAAATAATTGTAAGTAGAGAGCGTGTAAAAGATTTTAAAAATTGGATAGGTTAGTTATTTAGCATAAAAGCTTCATTTTCTTTTTGTTATACTAAAATAAAATTACTAAATTTGCACTCCTTTTTACGAGAACAGATTTAAAAAAGGGATTTAGAGAAAAATATATAAATAATCTCTTGGAGTTATTATCGTTTAAAAATCTGAATAACAATAAGATACAAATAATTATCATCAGCAAATATGTCTGAAGAAACAAAAAAAACTGAGGAGCAAAAAGAAGCTACTGAAGTAAAAAAAACAACAGCAAAAGCAAAAACTACAAAAGCTAAAGCTGAAAAACCAGCAAAAATTAAAGAAGAAGCAGCAAAAGAAGTAGAAACTACTACTGAATCTGTGGAAGCGGCAAAAGAAGAGGCAGTAACTGAAGTAAAAGCTACTACAGAAACTGAGGAAGCGGTAAAAGAAGAAGTTGTTGAAGCTCCTAAAGTTGAAGTTGTCAACCCTGAAGAATTCCTAGAGAATTTTGATTGGCACATGTACGAAGAAGGAATTGAAGCAGTTGACGAAGAAAACTTAAAAGCTTTTGAGGCAGCTTTAGATGGAACATTAGGTTTAGTGAATGAAAGAGAAGTAATTGAAGGAACTGTAATTAGAAAAACAGATCGTGAAGCAATTATTGATATCAACTCAAAATCTGAAGGTGTTATTTCTTTAAATGAATTTCGTTATAACCCTAACTTAGCTGTTGGTGATGTTGTTGAAGTTTTAGTTGATAAAAGAGAAGATAGTACAGGTCAATTAGTATTATCACACAAAAAAGCAAGAGTAATAAAAGCTTGGGATCGTGTAAATAATGCACACGAAACTGGTGAAGTTGTGAATGGTTTTGTTAAATGCAGAACTCGTGGAGGTATGATTGTTGATGTTTTTGGAATTGAAGCATTCTTACCAGGTTCTCAAATTGATGTGAAGCCAATTAGAGATTACGATCAATATGTTGAAAAAACAATGGAATTCAAAGTGGTTAAAATTAATCATGAATTCAAAAACGTTGTTGTTTCTCACAAAGCCCTAATCGAGGCTGATATTGAAATTCAGAAAAAAGAAATTATTGGTAAATTAGAAAAAGGACAAGTATTAGAAGGTGTTGTTAAAAACATTACTTCTTATGGTGTATTTGTTGATTTAGGCGGTGTTGACGGTTTAGTTCACATTACAGATTTATCATGGTCTAGAATTAATCATCCAAGTGAAGTGGTTGAATTAGATCAAACATTAAACGTTGTAATTCTTGACTTTGATGATGAGAAAACAAGAATTCAATTAGGATTAAAACAATTAAATGCTCATCCTTGGGAAGCATTAGATGATACTATTAAAGTAGGTGATACAGTAAAAGGTAAAGTAGTTGTACTTGCTGATTATGGTGCATTTATTGAAGTAGCACAAGGTGTTGAAGGTTTAATTCACGTTTCTGAAATGTCTTGGTCAACGCACTTACGTTCGGCTCAAGATTTTGTAAAAGTTGGTGATGAAGTTGAAGCGCAAGTGTTAACTTTAGATAGAGAAGACAGAAAAATGTCTTTAGGTATTAAGCAACTTCATCCAGATCCTTGGAATGCGATTGCAGAAAAATATCCAGTAGGTTCTAAACATACAGGTACTGTTCGTAATTATACAAACTTTGGTGTATTTGTTGAATTAGAAGAAGGAATTGATGGATTAGTTTATATTTCAGATCTTTCTTGGACTAAGAAAATTAAGCACCCATCAGACTTTACAACTGTAGGTGATAAATTAGAAGTTCAAGTATTAGAGTTAGATGTTGAAGGACGTAAATTAAATTTAGGTCATAAGCAAACTACTGAAAATCCTTGGGATGCACATGAAGAGAAGTTTGCTATAGACTCTATTCATGAAGGTACTGTTAAAGATAAAAGTGATAAAGGATTAATCGTTTCATTTGAAGATGGAGTTGAAGCATTTGTTCCTAGTCGTTTTACAACTAAAGAAGATGGTACTAAATTAGCAAAAGGAGATACAGACAAGTTTAAAGTTATTGAATTCAATAAAGAATTTAGACGTGTTGTAGCTTCTCATACATCAATATTTAAAGCACAAGAAGAGAAAAATATTAAAGTAGCTCAGAAAAAAGCTGAATCTGCTGATAAAACTACTCTTGGAGATTTAGGTGGAGATCTTGCTGCATTAAAGAAAAAAATGGAAGGGAAATAAGATTCTCTCATATTTTATAATATTAAAAGCTGTATCAAAGGATACAGCTTTTTTTTTCGTTATTAGTTCAATTAAATTTATCTTTGCTCATTAAATTTATCCAATGACATTAATAAAATCAATATCAGGTATTAGAGGTACTATAGGAGGAAATACAGGAAACAACCTAACTCCTTTAGATACCGTAAAATTTGCTGCAGCTTACGGAATGTGGTTGAAGCAACAATCAACCAAAAAGGAGTATAAAGTTTTAATAGGAAGGGATGCCAGAATTTCAGGAAAAATGGTGAGTAGTTTAATAGGAAACACGCTGGTTGGTTTAGGTATTGATGTTGTGGATGCAGGATTATCTACTACGCCAACTGTTGAATTAGCTGTTCAAATGGAAGAAGCTGATGGTGGAATTATTATTACAGCAAGTCATAATCCAAAACAATGGAATGCTTTAAAATTGTTAAATCATAAAGGGGAGTTTTTAGATGCTGTTGAAGGAGAAAAAGTATTAAAAATTGCAAAAGATGAAAGCTTTGATTTTGCTGAAGTTGATGATTTAGGAATTTTTCGAAAAAAGAAAAATTTTATTCAAAAACATATAAATGCTGTTTTAAATCTCCCATTGGTAAATGTTGAAGCAATTAAAAGTGCAAATTTTAAAGTAGTTGTAGATGCGGTGAATTCAACAGGAGGGATCTCAATTCCGCCATTGTTAGAAAAATTAGGTGTTGAATGTGTTGAATTGTATTGTGAGCCAAATGGAGAATTCCCACATAATCCTGAGCCTTTAAAAGAGCATTTAACTGATATATCGGAATTAGTGGTAAAAGAAAAGGCTAATCTAGGAATTGTGGTTGATCCTGATGTAGATAGATTAGCGCTTGTTTGTGAAGATGGAAGTATGTTTGGTGAAGAATATACCTTAGTAGCTTGTGCTGATTATGTATTAGGTAAAACCAAGGGTAATACTGTTTCAAATTTATCTTCATCTAGAGCCTTGCGAGATATAACACTTAAACATGGAGGAACATATGAAGCTAGTGCAGTTGGAGAAGTAAATGTAGTTGAATTAATGAAGAATAATAATGCGATTATTGGAGGTGAAGGTAATGGAGGAATTATTTATCCTGAGTCACATTATGGAAGAGATTCATTAGTTGGTGTTGCCTTATTTTTATCGCATTTAGCAACTTCAAAAATGTCTTGTAAAGAACTACGAGATACTTACCCAAATTACTATATGAGTAAAAATAAAATTGAATTAACACCTCAAATTAATGTAGATGAAATTTTAAATACTATTGCAATTTCTTACAAGAATGAAGATGTAATAGCTATTGATGGTGTTAAAATTAACTTCGACAATGAGTGGGTGCATTTGAGAAAATCAAATACAGAGCCTATTATTAGAATTTATACAGAAAGTACCACACAAAAGTTAGCAGACGAACTAGCATTGCGTTTTATTACAGAAATAAAAGATATTATTTAAACTTTATGAGAAAAACTTCAATAGCAATTTTTTTGCTAATAACTACAGTTTTATTTTCGCAAGAAAATAATCAAGATATATCTCAAGATTTCCGAGATGTAAAAAGTAATAAAGGAAAAATGTTTGCATATTGGGGATGGAATAGAGGACACTTTTCAACATCTGATATTACATTCAAAGGAGAAAATTATAATTTTACGTTAAGCGATGTAAAAGCTGATGATAAACCAAAACCGTTTGGTATTTATTATTTTAAATTGGATGAAGTAACGATACCTCAAACAAACTTTAGAATCGGATACTTTTTTAAAGAAAATTATACAGTTTCAATTGGTGTTGACCATATGAAATATGTAATGCGAAATGACCAAACTGTAAACATAAATGGTAATATAAATACAGGAGGCGAATTTGATGGAACCTTTAGTAATGATGATATTGTTTTGACTGAAGATTTTTTATTGTTTGAGCATACTGATGGTTTAAACTATGTGAATGTTGAAGTAAGTAGATTTGACAACTTAGATAATTGGTTAAAATTTCCTATAAAGAATATAGATATTAATTTAACTGAAGGAGTTGGAGTAGGAGTATTGTATCCTAAAACTAATACAACTTTATTGGGAAAAGAGCGATACGATGAATTTCATGTTTCTGGGTATGGAATATCTGCACATGTTGGTTTAAACATTACTTTTTTTAAACACTTTTTTATTCAATCTAATTTAAAAGTTGGCTATATTAATATGGCTGATATAAGAACTACAGCTAATACAACAGATTCGGCATCTCAGAGTTTTACTTTTTTAGAAAATATGTATGTATTTGGGGCAAAATTTAATTTAACAAAATAGTAATAATCTAGATATCATTATAAAGCTTAAATTCACTTAATATTATTAGATTAAATTGTTTTAAGTCGTATCATTTTTTCTTTAAATTGATATTGAATTTCAATAACTTTTTCATCTTGAATTCGTTTTGATTCTTCTTCATTTAATTCGAAATCAATTTCGGTATAGTAGAAAGGTGTATTTTTAATTTCGGAAGATCCTATATCTGTATTATCTGAGTGTATGGTTAACTCATCACTTTCAAAAACAAAAGTTAATGTACAGCCAACTCGTTTTATTTTAGTTGAAAATTCTCCTATTATAATTGTTTGAATAAATGGAAATCCACCTAATTCTTCAAAATCTAAATACACAGTATTTTTTTCATCTTCTGCATATTTAGAGCCACCTTTAAAGTCTATTTTAGGAAAATCTTCTACAGAAACTTCTTTTTTTTTAGATTTAAAAAGATTTGATATCGAAAACCTCATATACTAAATAATTTAATTATGATACGCTGTATTATGTGCTAAAAGAGTTCCGCAAGCGACACAATTTTCAGCGGTACCAGAACCGCCAGGACAACCATTTGTACATGTGTAATGAAAAATTCCTAAGGCATTTTGAGCAGGTGATGGAGCCGTATTTTGAGTAGGGTTGGTTGTATTTCCTAAATTAGTTTTAGGTACGTTTAAAGGTCCGTTTTTCAAAAACTCATCATTATGAAAGGCTTGATTATGTAAATATGGCGTATTACAAGTTGGGCAAATACCTTCAACATCACTACCACTATTTTCACATTTATTAGCACATATATAGTGTTTAACTTTCACTATTTCTTTCTTGTTATCAGTTTGAACCTTTTGCTTCTTTTCCTCACAAGAAGTAGTTAAAACAAATAGGAACACTAGCAGTAATTTAAAGAGTTTCATAAAATCGTATTTTTTGGTAAAATTCAAATATAGTATAAAAATATAAAATCACTTAAGAATACTTATATATTTAAAGCGATTAAAAGTAAAAGATGGCATACGAAGATTTCCTAGGTATGACATCTTTTTAAATTTTTAGCTTAAAGTTTAAACTAAATGAGTTTTAATAATAAAATGCTTATAAATGAATCACTTCATCATAGGCATCAGCCACAGCCTCCATAACTGCTTCACTCATTGTAGGATGCGGATGAATAGCTTTCAATACTTCATGTCCTGTTGTTTCTAATTTTCTTCCTAGTACAGCTTCAGCGATCATATCAGTAACTCCTGCACCAATCATATGGCAACCTAACCATTCTCCATATTTCGCATCAAAAATTACTTTTACAAAACCATCAGGTGTTCCTGCGGCTTTTGCTTTTCCTGAGGCTGAAAAAGGGAATTTTCCAACTTTTAAATCATATCCTTGTTCTTTTGCTTGGGCTTCAGTTAAACCAACACTTGCAATTTCAGGAGTAGCATACGTACAACCAGGCACATTGCTATAATCTATTTTTTCAGTGTGCAATCCAGCAATCTTTTCAACACAAGTAATTCCTTCAGCAGAAGCAACATGTGCTAAAGCCTGACCAGGAACTACATCACCAATAGCATAATAACCAGGGATATTAGTCTCATAGAAATCATTTACTAAAATTTTATCTCTGTCGGTAATAATACCTACATCTTCTAAACCAATATTCTCAATATTTGATTTAATCCCCACTGCTGAAAGTAGCACATCAGCTTCTAAAATTTCTTCACCTTTTTTAGTTTTTACAACAGCTTTTACTCCTTTACCAGAGGTGTCAACAGATTCAACAGAGGAGTTAGTCATTACTTTAATTCCAGATTTTTTGAAAGAACGCTCAAATTGTTTTGAAACATCTATATCTTCAAGAGGAACTAAATTCGGTAAAAATTCAACAATAGTAACTTCAGTTCCCATTGCATTGTAAAAATGAGCAAATTCAACACCAATTGCACCAGATCCTACTACAATCATTTTTTTAGGTTGTGAAGGCAAAGTCATTGCTTTTCTGTAGCCAATTACTTTTTCACCATCTTGTGGTAAGTTAGGTAATTCACGTGAACGCGCACCGGTTGCTATAATTAGGTGGTCTGCACTATATTCTGTAACGTTACCTTCTGCATCTGTCACATCAACTTTTTTACCAGTTTTAATTTTACCAAAACCATCAATGACATCAATTTTGTTTTTCTTCATTAAAAACTGAACACCCTTGCTCATTCCATCGGCAACGTTTCTACTTCGTTTAATAACAGCTTCAAAATCTTTGTCAATCGCTTCAGCTTTTAAACCATATTGATCTACATGTTTTAAGTAATCGAATACTTGAGCACTTTTTAATAATGCTTTTGTAGGAATACATCCCCAGTTTAAACAAATTCCACCTAAATTTTCTTTTTCTACAATCGCAACTTTAAATCCTAATTGAGATGCTCTAATTGCTGTAACGTAGCCTCCAGGACCACTACCAATAATTATTATGTCGTATTTCATGTGTTTTTGTTTAAATGTTAGTTTTGCTAAATTTTTCAGCAAATTTAAGTATTTATTTGTTTATAAGTTTTATACCTTTAATAGAATTCACTAAAAGCTTTTCGAAAAATGTTGACTTTATTGATTTTCTTTGATCGTTTTAATTAATATACTTAATTACATGCGTTTTGGTACTTGAATTCCTAAAAGATAAAATGCCGATTTTAATACTTCAGCTACTTTTTCTGATATTTGAATTCGTAGGATTTTTTCTTGTTCGTGTTCACAACCTAAAATAGGAATGGTTTGGTAAAATGAGTTGTATTCTTTTACTAAATCATAAGTGTAATTTGCCACTAAAGCCGGACTGTGGTTTTTAGCTGCGAGTTGAATGGTCTCTGGAAATAATTCCAATTGTTTAATTATTGAACGCTCTTTTTCATGTAATTTTAATTCACTTATTTCTTGCGTGTAATCAAATGTAGCTTTTCTTAAAATAGATTGAATTCTAGCATAAGTATATTGTATAAATGGGCCAGTATTTCCAGCAAAATCAACTGATTCTTCAGGATTAAAGAGAATTCTTTTTTTAGGATCCACTTTCAAAATGTAATATTTTAAAGCACCTAGACCAATAGTTTTATACAAGATTGCTTTTTCTTTTTCAGAGTAGCCTTCTAATTTTCCTAATTCCTGAGAAATAGCTTTTGCAGTTTTTGTCATTTCTTCCATTAAATCATCTGCATCTACAACTGTTCCCTCTCTCGATTTCATTTTACCACTTGGTAAATCTACCATTCCATAGGATAAATGATAACAATGTTTAGCCCAGCTAAACCCTAATTTATCTAAAATTAGAAATAAAACTTTAAAATGATAATCTTGCTCATTTCCAACAGTATATACCAATTCATCTAAGTCATAATCTTTAAAACGTTCAATAGCGGTTCCAATGTCTTGAGTCATATAGACCGCAGTTCCATCAGCGCGTAAAACAATTTTTTCATCTAAACCTTCATCAGTTAAATCAATCCAAACTGATCCATCTTCTTTTTTGTAAAAAATACCATTTTTAAGACCTTCAGAAACAATATCTTTACCTAATAAGTAAGTATTACTTTCATAGTAATTTTTATCAAAATCAACACCTAATTCTTTATACGTTTCATCAAAACCAGCATACACCCATTGATTCATTGTTTTCCATAGCTCTACTACCGATTTATCTCCAGCTTCCCATTTTAAAAGCATTTCTTTTGCTTCTAATAAAATTGGAGCTTCGTTTTTTGCTTCTTCTTCAGTTTTACCATTTTTAATTAATTGGGCAATTTCAGCTTTATACTCTTGATCAAATTTGACGTAATAATTACCAACTAATTTATCGCCTTTTAATCCGGTGTTTTCAGGAGTTTCTCCATTTCCGAAGCGTTGCCAAGCCAACATACTTTTACAAATATGAATTCCACGATCGTTTATAATTTGGGTTTTGTAAACTTTTTTTCCAGAAGCTTCAATAATTTTAGCTACCGAATAGCCCAATAAATTATTTCTGATGTGGCCCAAATGCAAAGGTTTATTCGTGTTAGGTGAAGAATATTCAACCATAACAGCTTTTTCATTTGGGTTTGCAGGAATAAATCCAAAGTTTTTAGTACTATAAATTGTATTGAAATTTTCCAGAAAATAGAAGTCAGAAATTACTAAGTTTAAAAATCCTTTTACGACATTAAAATCAGCTATTTGCTCAACATTTTCTTTCAAATAAGTACCAAGTTTGGTTCCTATTTCAACGGGGTTTCCTTTTACAACGCGTAATAATGCAAAAACAACAATAGTAATATCACCTTCGAAATCTTTTTTAGTGGCTTGAAATTCCACGGATTCTATTGTTGCATTGTAAATTTCTTTTAAGCCTTTTTTTACGGCTTCTCCTAATATGTTTTGCATCATTTTTTTGCTGAAATATTTTGAAGTGCAAAAATACATAAATTTTGAAAATTTTTAATCGTATTATTGTAGTTAAATTAAAAAGATGGATCAGTTTTTAAAGGATTTGCCTGAATTAGCAAAAGAAAAACACGCAGAAAGTAAAAAGTATTTTGCGAAGTTAAAAAAGCGTACACCAAAAAATTTAGATGTGGTCATGCAAGATTTACACATTAAAGAGTTTGAAAAAACTGATTGCTTGACTTGTGGGAACTGCTGTAAAACTACGAGTCCAATTTTTACAGATAAAGATATTGAGCGTATTTCAAAGCATTTAAAAATGAAGGTAGTTCATTTTATAGCACAATATCTAGAACGTGATTCCGATGATTTTTTTGTATTAAAAACAGCTCCATGTTCTTTTTTTGATTTGAATGATAATACTTGTTTTATTTACGATGTTAGGCCAAAAGCGTGTAGTGAATATCCACATACAAATAGAAGAAAATTTATTCAGATTACCGATTTAACGTTAAAGAATACAGAGATTTGTCCAGCAGCTTTTAATATTGTTGAGGAATTGAAGAAAAAAATTGAATTATAAATTTAACGTACTTGTTTTTTAAATTTATGAAAGTTTAAAGAATAGCAATTATTGACAATTATTTAACGATTAAGGGAGCCTTTATTTAATATTTATAACCCCTTACAAATACTAAACAGCTCCCTTATAATCCCTGAAAAAATATTTTTTTAAGATGTTAAATAGGTTAATTACCTTTCTATCTATGTTTTGAGAATGACTTGAAATGTAAGATGATTCATAATTATACTACCGTTGTGGGTTGTGATGTGGGGACATCTATTTTTTATTTTAAAACTACCGTTGTGAGAACGACTTTTAAGATGCTTATTTAACTACTCTGTGAGGGGACAATTTATGTAGTTAAGGAGCATACTTTGTACTATTACAATAAGGCGCAGTTTTCTGGAATTATTGTTTTTTTTGCTTTGTTTAAATAACTAAAACCAGGTATTAATGTATTAATATAAATTCTATTCACTCTTGCGTTGGCTGTTTTCTTTTTTTTAGTGTTTTTTATTAATTTTAAATGAGGTTCCTTTTTAAAAGTATTTGCTTTCATGATTATTATTTTAGGGGTTAAATTATATTTAATTAAGGTTTAGGGTTGATTTATTTTTTAATAAAAATTTGGGTGAAGTAATTTCTTTGTTCTTGATTTGCATCTGTAGAAATGCCAAAGTGTGTATAATCAGGATTTTCAATAATTTGTTTATGAGCTGGACTATTTAACCATCCATTTACAACACCTTCTGCAGAGTTAAAACCGTATGCAACATTTTCACCAACACTTTTTGCACCAGCGTTATCCATTAAATTTTGTGATCTTTGACTAAAATTATCGTGATTTACCTCACCAATTTGGATCATATAATTGGTATGTCCATCAGCTACACCAGAAATAATGTCTAATCTGTTAAGGGTAGCTAATCCAATGTTAGCTCTGTGTGCATTAACTAAATCTAAAATTTCAGATTCAATACTTGAATAGACAACATTTGAAGTATTCACTACTTCAACTGTATCATTAAAATAAACACCATCTTCTTCAGGAGAACAAGAAAATAACACAAAGCTCAAAAGAAATATGGCAACGAGGTTTAGGGTTAAAGTTTTCATTTTTGCGGGGTTTTGGGGGCTAATTTTAGAGGTTAATTTATTGTTATTTTAGGGTTGATTTATTTTACTTTTTTTAGGGTTGATTTATTTATTTATTTTGTCTTGGGGTATAGGGTTATGTTTTAATTACAGTTCAAATGTAAGAATAAATATTTATAAAACAAATAAAAAATTAAAAAAAATTACCATTTATTATAAAAAACATACCGTTTATTAGTAAAAGATGTCATTTATAAGGTTTTATAGACTTAAAAATATTTTTTTACTTACTATTTATTTATATAAACGTGTATTTTATTTATAAAAATAAGCGTATTATTTTTAATGAGTAACAATATTTAATGCTTTTTAACATATAAAAAAGCAAAATCAAGAAGGTGAAAAGTTAAAATTATCGAGAGAATCAAATCGATAAAGTGAGTAGAAAAAGGATTGATATTTATTGATATATTAAGTAGGTATTTCTAACTTTTTTAAAGTCCTGAATTCCCTTCTTCCAAGAGTTGTAAATATCTTCAATTGAAGTCGTATTTTCGATTTGCTGTTGCAGTTTATTTGTACCTGCTAATTTTGGAAAAAAATCGTTAAAGAATACTTTTTTATCTGATGTTGCTCGGTAAGCTTTTATTAAATATGAGATATCAATTTTACTTAAATAGTTTATTTTGCTTAAATCTTGTCCACAACATTTTATTCCATTATGTTTAGGATATTTAGATCCCTCGTTAGGTTTAGGTGTAAAGCAAAAGTTAAATTCTTTACCTGACAAAAAAGGTGAACCAAAAATTTGGAATTGTTTTTCAGTACCTCTTCCTGCACTAACGTTGGTACCTTCAAAAAAGCACAGACTAGGATAAAGGTTAATAGATTTTTTATTTGGTAAATTAGGTGATGGTTTAATCGATAAATTATATTGTATACTGTGTGTGTAGTTTTTTAGCGGTATCACTGTTAATTCACATTGAATGTTATTTTTAAGCCAACCTTCACCATTTATCATTTGTGCGTATTCACCAATAGTCATTCCATATACAATAGGTACCGGATGCATACCAACAAAGCTTGTATATTCCTTTTCTAAAACGGGGCCATCTATATAATGCGCATTGGGATTTGGACGATCTAGTAGAACAAGTTCAATTCCTGCTTCAGCACACGCTTCCATTACATAGTGCAAGGTAGAAATATAAGTGTAAAACCGAACTCCAACATCTTGAATGTCAAAAACAATAAGATCAACATTTTCTAGTTGCTCCTCTGTTGGTTTCTTATTATTTCCATATAATGAAATTAACGGAAGTCCTGTTTTTAAATCTATACCATCATTCACTTTTTCGCCAGCATCTGCATTTCCTCTAAATCCATGTTCTGGAGAAAAAACCTTTAGAATGTTAAAATTTAAAGCGACTAAACTATCTACTAAATGTGTGAAATTTCCTTCTTTGTTAAGTAAAACAGATGTTTGATTGGCCACTAGCGCAATATTTTTATTTCTAAGAGAGTTTGCATACAATGTTGTTTGCTGTGCACCAGTTTCAATTTTTGTGGCTGCTTCTTTTTTGACCGTTAGTTCTTGTCCGCAAGAAATCAAACTAAAAAAAAATAAAGAAACCAATAAGAAATATGTATTTTTGAACCAATTACAAACCATTATAACATTGAATTACGAGTTATTTATTGCAAAACGCATTATTGCTGCAAAACAATATAAAAGTAGTATATCTTCTCCTATAATAAAAATCGCAATTATTGCTATTACAGTAGGAATGGTTATAATGATGATTTCTATTGCAACAGGAGTTGGTTTACAAGAAAAAATTAGGGAAAAATTATCGGGGTTTAATGGTCATATTCAAATCACAAATTTTGACAATAATAACTCTGAAATTACTTTAGAGCCAGTTTCAATAGAACAAAATTTTTATCCTGAATTTAAAACAGTTAGTGGAATTAAAAACATTCAAGTTTTTGCGACAAAACCTGGTATTATTAGAACAGAAGCCGATTTTGAAGGTATTATTTTTAAGGGAGTTGGAAATGACTATGATTGGACTTTCTTTAAAGATTACATAATAGAAGGAAAATTTCCAAATTACAATAATGAAGTTTCTAATGAAGTATTAATATCAAGTGAGCTATCGAATAGATTGAAGATTGAATTGAATGAGGAGTTTAATATTCTTTTTATAAAGGAAGACCCTTCTAAAGCACCTTGGATACGTGTTGTAAAAGCAGTAGGTATTTACAATTCTGGTTTTCAAGACTTTGATAGAAATTTTGTTCTTGCTGATATTCGTCATATTCAAAAAATGAATAAATGGGAGCAAGGTGAAGTTGGTGGTTTTGAAGTTTTTATAGATGACTTTAATTTAATAAATCAAAAAAGTAATGAAGTCTATAGTGAAACAGCTTCAACATTAAATGCTCAAAGTATTATAGATAAATATCCAGCTATATTTGAATGGATTGGTTTATTTGATACTAATATATATTTAATTATCATCATTATGATTCTAGTTGCTGGTATTAACATGATTACGGCGTTACTCGTGTTAATTTTAGAACGTACTCAAATGGTTGGTATTTTAAAAGCTTTAGGAAGCAATAATAATAGTATTCGAAAAATATTTTTATACAATGCGGGCTATTTAATTATTCGAGGTTTATTTTGGGGAAACTTAATAGGACTTTTTATTTTATTGACGCAGAAATATGGAAAATTTATTTCCTTAAACCCAGAAACTTATTATGTTACGACTGTTCCTATTTTCTTAGATGTAAGTTATATAGTTTTACTTAACATAGGTACGTTGGTGTTATGTTTTTTAATGTTAATTGTTCCTTCCGTGATCATCACAAAAATTAATCCGGTTACTTCTATTAAGTTCGAGTAGTTTTATTTGTTAGTCTAAGATCTTAAACTATTCAACCTGACTTTTTTATAAATTATGGTACATTTGCATCACTAAACTAAAAAAATGATGTACGCTAAAAATATTTTAGAAACTATAGGTAACACACCTTTGGTTAAATTAAATAGAACAGTTGCAGAAATTGATGCTATGGTATTGGCTAAGGTTGAAACATTTAATCCTGGCAATTCTGCAAAAGATAGGATGGCCGTTAAAATGGTTGATGATGCAGAAGCTAAAGGATTATTAAATCCAGGTGGAACTATTATTGAAGGGACTTCAGGAAATACAGGAATGGGATTGGCTTTAGTAGCAATTATGCGTGGGTACAAATTAATTTGTGTAATTAGTGACAAGCAGTCAAAAGAAAAAATGGATATTTTAAGAGCTGTTGGTGCTGAAGTTGTTGTTTGTCCAACAAATGTGGAGCCAGAAGATCCTCGTTCTTATTATTCAGTTTCAAAACGATTGGCTGAAGAAACACCAAACTCGTGGTACGTAAACCAATATGATAATCCGTCAAATGCTTTGGCGCATTATGAAAGTACAGGACCAGAAATTTGGAAACAGACCAACGGTAGAATTACTCATGTTGTTGTTGGAGTAGGAACAGGAGGTACAATCTCAGGTGTTGGAAAATATTTAAAAGAACAAAATCCAGCAATTAAAGTTTGGGGAATTGACACCTATGGATCTGTATTTAAAAAATATCATGAAACAGGTGTTTTTGATGAGAACGAAATTTATTCCTATATAACCGAAGGTATTGGTGAAGATATTTTACCTAAGAATGTAGACTTTAGTGTAATTGATGGTTTTACAAAAGTGACCGACAAAGATGGTGCAGTATATACACGAAAAATAGCGAAAGAAGAAGGTATTTTTGTTGGAAATTCTGCAGGATCAGCAGTAAAAGGATTATTGCAATTAAAAGATCATTTTACAAAAGACGATGTAGTGGTAGTCATATTTCATGACCACGGAAGCAGGTATGTTGGTAAAATGTTTAATGATGATTGGATGCGTGAAAGAGGTTTTTTAGACGAAGAAAAATTAGTGGCAATTGATTTAATTAAGGACAGTATCCATAAACCATTAATTACTGTAAAAACAGAAGAATTAGTTTCTCATGCTATTGAACGCATGCGTGCAAATGACATCTCTCAAATACCGGTAACAGATTCTAATGGTTTTGTAGGCTCAGTGGATGAAAGCGAACTATTTAACTTATATTTTGATGATAAGGATAGTGCTAATAAACCAATAAAAGAGGTGATGGGTACTTCTTTTCCAATCGTAAAAAGTAACACTTCAATAGCAGAAATTTCAAAACTAATTAATCGTGAAAATAGTGCTGTTTTGGTAGATTTAGGAAATAATAAATTTCAAATTATTACCAAGCACGATGTTATTAGAGCTATTCAGTAGTTGAAGAAATTAATCACTAAAAAGCCTTCATATTTATCAATTTGAAGGCTTTTTAGTGATAGAAGTGACACAATATTACTTATTATTTTCAATAATATATTCTAACATTTTCTTTACCAAATGTACTCTATCCATTCCACGTACATTATGAGGGTGCATTGGATAAGTGAAAAAATCGACTTGTACTTTTTGTTTTACAGCTTCTTGCAATAAGGTCATACTATGCTGTGGCACAACTGTTGGATCAACAGAACCATGAATTAGAAGCATTTTTCCATCTAGATTTGAAATATAGTTATGGACTTTTGCTTTTTTGTATCCTTCAGGATTTTCTTGTGGTGTATCCATATAGCGTTCACCATACATAACTTCATAATATTTCCAATCGGTTACAGGTCCACCTGCTACAGCAGTTGTAAATACTCCAGGATTCCGCAACATTAAGCTAGTTGTCATAAAACCTCCATAACTCCAACCATTAACAGCAATTCTAGACTCATCAACATAATCTAACGATTTTAAATAGTCTATACCTGTTAATTGATCTTCTATTTCTGCATCTCCTAAATTTCTATGAATCACGCTTTCAAAAGCAAAACCCCTATGTGCTGAACCTCGGTTATCAAGCGTAAATACAATATAATTTTCTAATGTAGCAAAGGCAGGCATCCATAAACTTGATCCGCCTAACCAAGAATTAGTAACTAATTGGGCATGAGGCCCACCATATACATACACTAAAACAGGATATTTTTTTGTAGGGTCAAAATTAGCAGGTTTTGTTATTTTTGCATATAAATCAGTACCATCAACTCCTTTCAAAGTTAGAAATTCAGTAGAGCCTAAATTGTACTCTTTTAGTGGGTTTTCAGCTTCTAAGATGGTCGTAGATTTTCCATTTTTAATCGCACCAATCTTAATATTTTTTGGAATATTTAAACTGCTGTATGAATCAATAAAATAATCTCCAAATGAATTTATTAAGGTGCTATGTGTTCCCTCTTGTTTCGTAATTTGATCATATTTACCAGACTTTAAGTTTACCTTAAAAGTATGAGATTCTCTTGCATCTTTTCCTGTACCTGATATAAATACGTGTTTACCTTTTACATCAAAACCTATAATTCCAGTAACTACCCAATTAAAATTAGTAAGTTGTTTTACCAATTTTCCTTCCGTAGTGTATTCATATATATTCATAAATCCATCACGTTCACTTAGCCATAAGAAGTTGGTATTACTATTCGGTAAAAAAACAGCATCATACTCGGGCTCAGTCCATTTTGAGTTTGTTTCTTCAAATAGTGTATTCACTTTTTCTCCGGTTTCAATATTATACTTGTTAAACCAAACGTGATTTTGATCTCTGTTTATTTCTGCAACCAACACGTATTTTTCATCGGGTGTCCACGATAAATTTGTTAAATAATGCTCATCTGAAGTATCAATGTTTAAGTAACTGGTTGTGTTATTTTTTAAATTATAAATTCCAATTTTAGCTTTTTCACTTTCTTGCCCAGCCATTGGATATTTAATGTTATTTAATGAAGCAGGATACGTTGTTATATCTACTAAAGGATAATTAGTAACATTGCTTTCATCTTTTTGATAAAACGCTAAAAAATTTCCTTCTGGACTCCAAAAAGTACCTTTTACAATTCCAAACTCACTTCGGTGAATAGCCTGTCCTGAAACTATATTTTCATCATCAATTTTAGTTACAGCAATTTTTGTATTGGAAGCTGTACCAATATATAAATTGTTATCTAATGTGTATGCAATTGCTTCAGCCTTTGAATTGAACTCTGTGTTTTGAGCTTTTTCATCAAAATTAATAGAGATTTTTTTTTGATTTGTTACATAGTTAACTATTTCTACAGAGTTTCTATTTCTAAAAGAAAAGTGTGTTGGAGTGATTTCTTGCAAAAGTGGAAATCGTTTTAAAGTTGGATATATGACTTGTAATTGAACTAAAGAGAGGCTCTTAATTTTTTTCCCTGTTTTGGCATCTGTAAAAATTAACTCATTTTCTTTTTGAAAAACATAGGTGTTTGAATCGTCAACCCATTTTAGATTTTGTAATGAGGTAGGGTATAAGCCCTTGTAATATCCTAAAACGGCATCGTCAATTGTTAGTGTATTTTGTTGTGAAAATCCTACGAAAAAAGTAGTAAGGAATAAAATAAAAAATATTCTTCTCATGGGTAGTGTATTTAAGTGATAAAACAAAGTTACTTAATATTTGTACTTGAGTTATGATGTTTATCAGTTGTAATTAAAAATTTAAGCGAGCCATTATAGGGAAATGATCGGAGTAATTAACATTGTAGGTTTTGAAATTATTGATATTGATAGCTTGATCAGCTAAAATAAAATCAATTCGTAAGGGGAAGTTGAAATTATAGGTTTTTCCAAATCCTTTTCCAGATTCTTCAAAAGCATCATTTTTTCCTTTTTTCAATTGATGATATACCCAAGAAAATGCATTATTATTAAAATCTCCACAAATCACCTTTTTTAAGTTTGTTTTTTGTTGATGTCGCACTAATAAAGTAGCTTGGTTTGCTTGTTTTTTAAAGGCATTTTCCAATCTAACTTTTAATTTTTCAGTATTTTCTTTATTAAAAGCTTTCTCTTCAGGATTTATTTTCAACGACTCTAAATGTACATTATAAACTCTTATCGTGTCATTATTTTTTACAATATCTGCAAATATGGCGTTGTTACTACTATTAGAAAAATTTAGAGAGCCTGTATTAATGATGCTATATTTTGAGAAAATTGCTTGTCCAAATCTATTTCCCTTGTTGTTTACTTTTATAAATTTATATGGATAGCTAAAGCCTAATTCTTCTTTATTATTAAATTCTTGTAAGCAAAGTACATCAGGGTTTTTATTATTGATAAAATCATATATTTTTTGTGGTACATTTTCTTCATGAATCCAATCGTACACATTAAACATGCGTACGTTATAACTCATAATTTTTAAATCGTTATTTAAGAGTACTTTTTTTTCTTGAAAGGAATAAAATTTAGTAAGGTGTTGAAAACCAATAAGTAAAACTAATATTGAAATTAAAAACTGACGTTTTAATTTTACAATCCAATAGAATGCGAATAATAAATTTATCACAATTAAAAATGGTATAACCAAGCTTAAAAGAGAGAATATTGGAAATGTGTTTGGCGAAATGTAATAGCTTAAAAATGAAATAAGTAATAAAGCTGCTACCAATGAATTAGCAATTGTAATTAATTTATCTATAATTGATAATTTTTTCATTTACTTTTTTCCTGCTCTAAATAGAAAATCTTTTTCTTCTTGTGTCAAACTTTCGTAACCCGATTTACTAATTTTATCTAAAATATCATCAATTTTACGTTGCTTTGTTTTAGAAACATCTTTGGTTTTACTACTTCTTTTATTTTTTGTTTTGTAAACGGCTTTAAAGGGCGATTTTTTCTCTGGTTTGAAAAGTGTTGAAAAATAATCTAAAATCATTTCAAACCATTGACCAATATCATTTCCTCTTTCTAATTGTTTTGAATATATAAATCCAAAAATAGCACCGCTAATATGCGCAATCGCAGATCCTTTGTCAGGATTTGCTAATTGTAAAATACTTAATGAAACCCAAATTGCTGCTAATACCCATAACTCAACACTCCCTATGAATCTCAATCTTAGCGCATATCTCGGAATTTTTGTGGCTATTGCAATAAAAATGGTAGTAACTGCAGCAGATGCTCCGGCTAGTGGAAGCACATTTATAGTATCTAATATATAGTAATAGGTCAAAAACATGCTACCTCCAAAAATACCTCCTAAAAAGTAAAAATTTAAAAATTGCTTTTTAGTATAAAAATCCAAGAATAAATTCCCAATATAATAGAGCACTAGTAAATTTGAAAGTATATGAAACAGGTTTTGGTGTAAAAAGGAATAACTAATTAATGTCCAAGGTTTGTATAAAAAATTATCCAAACTTGCAGGGAGTGCAAACCATTGAATTATAAATCGCGTGAAGAGCAATGTAATTAAAAATAGAAATACATTGATGTAAATTATTTTTTCAACTACAGTTGCCTTTTTGTAAGCGTATTTTATGTCGTTTAAAATGTTCAAAATTTAATTCCAGCGTTTAAATTGATTTTGTTTCCAATACCAAGCAATAATAAATCCTATTAAGGCTCCACCAATATGTGCAAAGTGAGCAACATTTCCTATTGAATATTTCGTTACTCCAAAAAATAAATCACCTAAAATTATGACAGGAATAAAATATTTTGCCGCTATTGGAACAGGAAAAAATATCAATGCTAATTTAGCATTTGGAAATGATAACCCAAAAGCAACTAAAATTCCATAAATAGCACCTGAAGCTCCAACAGCAGGGGTATGGTAAGTTGCGTAAAATTCGGATAGAGTAGTTTCTGAGATTTGTTCTAAAATTTGTGAATTGTAGCTTCCCGTAGTTAACAACTGCTGAATATCAGAAGTTGAAACTCCAATTTTAATTAATTGTTCGTACACACTATTAAATTGGTAATAATTAACTAATGTATAAATTATACCAGCTCCTAAACCAGCAGAAAGGTAGAAAAATATAAATTTATTTTTCCCCCACATTTGTTCTAATGGTGTTCCAAAAGCCCATAAACCATACATGTTAAATAAGATGTGCGAAAAGCCACCGTGCATAAACATATGAGTAGCAAATTGCCAAAACCCAAATTGAGGGCTTTCAGGAAAATACAAAGCAAACATGCTTTGCAATCCTAAGCTTGGCGCGAGTTGAGGTATTATAAAAAATAAAACATTTATAATTACTAAATGTTTAACAGCTTCTGTAATTCTTCCCATAATTTTTCTAATAACAAGTGTTAATTGTTAAATTTATTATCAATTTCATCAATAGCTTCGGTTACAAACGTAGTTTTTCCAAACGGAGATATGTCAGGCTGTTTGCAACTGAATAATTTATTTACAATTTCTTCCTGTTCTTTTAAATCTAATTTTGTCCCTGTTTTAATAGCTAAACTTTTAGCTAGGCTTTTTGCCATAATATCTAACTGACTAAAACTAGCATTTGGTATATCATTTTTAATATCTTCTAATAATTGTTCAATAATAATAGTAATCTGACTTTCAACAATAGTAGTTGGAATTCCTTTCACAATAATAGTGTCATCTAAAATTTTATCAAACAAAAACCCAATATTTTTTAAATCGGCTTCAATTTCCTTGATCAAATCAATATCGTCTTTATTGAATGAAATTTCTAAAGGAAACAATAATTGTTGACTCATAGCTTCTTTAACAGTAATATTTTCCAAAAACTCTTCATATAAAATTCGTTGATGTGCTAAATGCTGATTGATATACACAATACCAGATTTAATACTACTAACAATATATTTTTTATGAATTTGATATGTTTTACTAGTTGTTTTCTCTTCTGAAAACAAAGAAGAAGGTATAGTCTCAGCTTCTACTTCTATATGTTGAACATCAATACCTGCATATAAGCTTTCCCATTTAGGCATTTTTTCCCGTTTGAAAGGGAATGATATAGATTTTTGAGTGTCGCTTTTAAATGGATTAAAATCTGGATTTACTGATACTTTTGGCGTTTCAGATTTTTTGTGTTTAAAATCGTATGGTGTATCAAATGAGGCGCTTCTCTCAAAATCAAGAACAGGTGCAACATTATATTGTCCTAAGCTGTGTTTTATTGTTGAGCGTAAAATAGCATACAGCGTTTTTTCATCATCGAACTTAATTTCGGTTTTTGTTGGATGAATATTTATATCAATACTTTTTGTAGGAACCGTTAAATACAAAAAATACGTTGGAAAGTAACCATGAGATAGCAAGCTTTCAAAAGCATTCGTAACTGCATGATTTAAATAAGCATTTTTGATAAAGCGATCATTGACAAAAAAGAACTGTTCTCCTCTTTTTTTCTTGGCAAACTCTGGTTTCGCAACAAAACCGTTTATTTCTAAGATATCCGTAACTTCATTTATTGGTACTAATTTTTCGTTAGTTTTTTTACCAAAAATTGCTACTATTCGTTGTCGTAAATTTCCTTTAATTAAGTTATAAACATCATTATCATTGTGATAAAATGAAAAAGATACGTTAGGGTGAGCTAAAGCAACTCTCTGAAATTCATTCACAATATGTCGTGTCTCAATACTGTTAGATTTTAGAAAATTTCGACGAGCAGGAATATTATAGAATAAATTTTTTACAGCAATAGATGTTCCAATAGATGTTGAAGTGTTTTCTTGAAAAATTAATTTGCTTCCTTCAATTTTAATATGTGTACCAACCTCTTTTCCTTCTTCTTTTGTTTTTAATTCAACGTGAGCAATGGCCGCGATTGAAGCTAATGCTTCACCTCTAAACCCTTTGGTATGTAGATTAAATAAATCTTCTGCTTTTTTAATTTTTGATGTTGCGTGTCGCTCAAAACTAAGTCTAGCATCTGTTTGACTCATTCCAATACCATTATCAATTACTTGAATGAGTATCTTACCTGCATCTTTTATAAGTAATTTAATATCAGTGGCGTTTGCATCAATTGCATTTTCTAGTAATTCTTTTACTACAGAAGCTGGTCGCTGAACAACTTCACCAGCTGCGATTTGATTGGCAACATGGTCGGGTAATAACTGAATTATATCTGACATTTAAAAAGGATTCTTGAAAATGGATAAGTCGAAATCAATAATGTATAAAAAGATGAATACAAGAATAGCAATTATGATCAAAATTGTTTTGTTGAAGCCTCTGTTTTCTGAATTTTCACTTTCTTCAAATGCTCTCTGAAACTTCTCTTTTAACCCTTTACTACCGCCTACGGTTGTTCTAAATTCGTCAAATTTATGCCCTATTTGATATGGATTTCCCTCACCCTTGTAATATCTAGGCTTATAGTCGAACTTTTTATTGGTGCGTTTTTTTAAAAATCCCATAGAAACCAAAAATAATGAATTCTCAAGTAGTGGTCAAGTTTTGTGAATAAGAAGTCTGTTAAAACTCTCTTAAAGCTGCCATTTTAATTGCGGCAATAGCAGATTCTATACCTTTATTTCCGTGTTTACCACCTGATCTATCAATTGATTGTTGCTTTGTATTATCGGTAAGCACACAAAATATGATTGGAACATCATATTTAATATTTAAATCTTTTATGCCCTGAGTAACACCTTCGCATACAAAATCAAAATGTTTTGTTTCTCCTTGAATTACATTTCCTATTGCAATTATAGCATCTACCTTTTGGGTATCGAGCATATGTTTGCAACCATAAATTAATTCAAAACTTCCTGGAACATCCCAGCGAATAATATTTTCTCTAACTGCTCCATTTTGAATAAGTGCTTCTTCAGCCCCCAAATATAAATTACCTGTAATATCAGGATTCCATTCAGAAACAACAATCCCAAATCGAAATTTCTTCGCATTTGGGATTGTAGCTTTATCGTAATAAGATAAATTAGTTGTAGCCATTATAGCTTATTTTTTTGAAGCATATGTTGCTTTACTAATGTAAATGTCAATTTTTTTAGCCTCTTCAGAATTAGGATAGTCACTTTTAATTCTATTGAAAATTTCCAACGCTTTTGAGAAATTCTCTAGTTCCATCGCTGTATTTCCTGCTTTGAAAAGAAACAAAGGAGTTGAAAAATTATTATCTCTTAAATTGGCCGCTTTTAAATAATAGTCTAAAGCGTCTTCTGGTTGATTAATATCAGCAAAAGCATCACCAATAGCACCTTTTGCAGTTGGACCTAATAACTCATCGTCTGATGAGAATTGTTCCAAATATTCGATAGCTTCTGGGTAGTTTTTTAGTTTTAAATAAGCGATTCCAGCATAGTAATTAGCTAAATTACCAGCTTTAGTTCCACTATACTGACTAGCAATATCTACAAAGCCTAATTTTCCATCAGCACCATTTAAACCTAGTGTATATAATGAATCTACAGCAACTGAGCTAGTTGACGCTTGTTCAAAATAAACTTTCGGAAATGCTAATTCGTTTGCAGCCTCTTTTTCTTTAGGCCCTACAATATATTTTTGATATGGTAAATAGCTTAAAATTAGCACTACCAAAATACCTAAAACAATAAATATTGTTTTTTGGTTTTTAATCACGAATTTTTCTGACCTAGAAGCAGTCTCATCTAAAGTATTAAAAACTTCAGCAGTTGTTGAATGTTCTTCAATTTTGTTTTGAGCTTTTTTAGCTTTACTTCCCGTCTTTTTATATGTTGCCATTTATTTCTAATATTTGTAGGCGCAAAAGTAGCTTTTTTAATTGAAAAGTAAAAATGCATTTCTATCAAAATTTCCATTTATTTTCAATAATTTTAAACTTTCAAAAAAAATAGATGCACTTACAAAAAATTACACTCGTAAATTTTAAAAATTTCGAATCGAAAACGTTCAATTTTCAAGATAAAATTAATTGTTTTGTTGGGAATAATGGCGTGGGAAAAACGAATGTATTAGATGCAATTTATTATTTATCTTTTGCTAAAAGTTACTTTAATCCTGTGGCAACTCAAAATATTAGACATTCTGAAGATTTTTTTATGATAGAAGGAGAATATGATATTAATGCTAAAATAGATACGGTTGTTTGTAGTTTAAAGCGAGGGCATAAAAAAGTAGTGAAGCGAAATGGGAAGATATATGAAAAATTTTCAGACCATATTGGTTACTTGCCTTTAGTAATTATTTCACCAGCCGATAGAGATTTAATTACTGATGGTAGCGATGTTCGCCGGAAATTTATTGACAATGTAATTTCTCAATCAAATAATAAATATTTACTAGCACTTATAAAATATAATAAAGTGTTGGCTCAACGAAATTCGTTGTTGAAATATTTTGCTTTGAATAGAACCTTTGATGCTGTTAATTTAACAGTATATAATGAACAATTAGCGCAGTACGGAACTATAATTTATAATGAACGAAAAGCGTTTTTATCTGAATTTATTACTATTTTTAAGAAAAGGTATAAAGTAATCTCAAATAGTTCAGAAAGTGTAGATTTAGTGTATAAATCTCAATTAAATGAAACAAATTTCTTAGATTTATTTGAGCAAAATTTAGAAAAAGACAGAGTATTGCAATATTCGAGCTCAGGAATACATAAAGATGATTTAGTTTTTGAAATTGATGGTTATCCTATTAAGAAATTCGGATCTCAAGGGCAGCAAAAATCCTACTTAGTTGCATTAAAATTAGCGCAATTCGATTTTATTAAAAAACAGTCTAAAGTGAAACCAATTTTATTACTTGATGATATTTTTGATAAATTAGATGATGAACGTGTAACTCAAATTATTAAATTAGTAAATAATAATGAGTTTGGTCAGTTATTCATAAGTGATACACATAAAGAGCGAACGGAAGAGGTTGTAAAAGTAACGAAGCAATCTTATAAAATATTTCAATTATAATGGCAAAGAGACAAAATGATTTTCATTCAATTCAAGATTTAATGAAAGATGTTATAAAAGAAAATAAGCTAACAAAAGGTATTCAACAACTTTCTGTTAAAGACGCTTGGGCTAAATTAATGGGGAAAGGAGTTGTTTCGTATACGAATAAGGTTCAATTAAATGGAAAAACACTAGTTGTAAATTTGAATTCTTCAGTTTTAAGAGAAGAATTAAGCTATGGTAAAGATAAAATTATTAAGCTGATGAATGAAGAACTAGGAGAGGAGTTAATCTCAAGAATTATTTTGAGCTAACAAAAAAACCGATGCTGAACATCGGTTTTTTTGTTTGTTATAAAAAGTATTTTTAAAACATTTCTCTTCCTGAAAAATGAAAAGCACCTTCAATTGCTGCATTTTCATCACTATCCGATCCGTGAATTGCATTTTCTCCCATTGAAGTTGCATATAATTTACGAATGGTTCCTTCAGCAGCATCAGCTGGGTTTGTAGCACCAATTAGTACTCTAAAATCTTCAACTGCATTTTCTTTTTCTAAAATAGCTGCTACAATTGGACCGCGAGTCATAAACTCAACTAATTCTCCAAAAAATGGACGTTCATTGTGAACTGCATAAAATTCTTCAGCATCAGCCACAGTCATTTGTGTTTTTTTCATTGCTACAATTCTAAAACCTGCAGCATTAATTTTTTCTAATATTGCTCCAGTATAACCTTGTTCAACGGAATCAGGTTTAAGCATTGTAAATGTTCTATTTGTTACCATTATAAGTTATCATTTATTTAAAATCGGGGCAAATATAGTATTTTTTGAATTAAATTGATTTTACCGCTAATATTTCTGAGATATAGTTTCGTAAAGTTTATTATTTTCACCTCTTATTTCCATAAGCACCGTATCATTTTCAAAATCAAATTTTAAAATCCCAAAGCTTTTTTCAGAGACTACGTTTCCAAATCTAAATTGATTGTTCTCTCCACTAAAATTTGAATAAGAATGGGTCAAACCACTTGATGTAAAATCTATAAGAGGATAGTTTAAACCATTCACCTCTTTTTTTGAGAACTCAGAAATATGTCTATCACCAGAAAGTATAATCGCATTTTTTGTGTTTGTTGAAATAAGTAGCTTTTCAAGCTTTTCAACTTCAGAAGGCATATTTCCCCATGTTTCAAAACCATGTTCCGCCGATAGAAATTGAATGCTACTCATGATAATAGTATAAGAAGCTTGGGAGTTTTCCAATTGTTCCTGCAGCCAATTCCATTGTTTTTCTCCTAATATAGTTGCATCAGTATTTATTGCTGGCTTGTACCTTTTTTTTGTTTCAGTATCATCTGTTAATGCAGTTCTAAAATAACGTGTATCTAACAAAATTATTTTTATAGATTTAGCACCAACCTTATAGTCTTTAGCAAAATATACACCTTCTTGCATTCTTCTTTCATCATTTTTAGGAACATCAAAAAAGTCTAAAAATAATTGTTGGGCTTCTGCTTTTTTAGGGTATTCGGTTCCTCCATCATTTACACCATAATCGTGATCATCCCAAGTTGCAAGTACATCCAGGTTTTTTATAAAGTTCATGTAATCAACATTATTCTTTTGTTTCAAATAATTCTGTTCTAAATAGGCCATATCTTCTGTGTCAGAATAAATAATATCACCGCCCCAAATCCAAACAGCAGGATTATTTTTTTTAATTTCACCCCAAAAAGTATTTGGTAAATTTTGATTATTACATGAGCCAAATGCAATTACAAAATCGGTAGCTGGTTTAGTTGTATTTAAAACTTCAGGTGTAGTTTTTTTATCTGTTTTACACGATGAAAACGCAAATAAAAAAAGTAAAAGTATTTTAAAGTTATTCATTTTTTGTTGATGTTATTTATTTAAGAACAAATATACATTCCTTATTTTAAATAAATATTGGATTATTTGTATATTTGCAGCTTATGAAGGCAGATGAAATAAAGGAAATTAAGCAATTACTTGCTACACCACAAAATATTGTTATTGTACCACATAGAAACCCTGATGGAGATGCTATTGGATCGAGTTTGGCAATGTATCATTTTTTAAGAAATAAAGGTCATAACGCAACTGTAGTTACACCAAATGATTATCCTGAATTTTTGAAATGGCTTCCATCTTCTGAAGAGAGTTTTAAATTTGATATTCAAAATAGGCAATCTAAAAATTGTATTGATGAGGCCTCTATTATATTCTTGCTAGATTTTAATGCTTTGCATAGAGTTGGAAGTGACATGCAAGGCTATTTGGAAAATTATAAAGGCACCTTTGCTATGATTGACCATCATCAGCAGCCAGACGATATTGCAACTTATTTATATTCAGACACTTCAATTTGTTCAACGTGTCAAATGGTTTATCATTTTTTTGAAATGTTAGATGAAGTTGCCTCAATTAATGCAGATATCGCAACGTGCTTATATACCGGAATTATGACTGATACAGGTTCGTTTAGGTTTCCATCTACAACAAGTACAACCCATAGAATAATAGGAAATTTGATTGATAAAGGAGCTGATAATGCAAGAATTCATAATAATGTTTATGATACTAATTCTTATGGTAGGTTGCAACTTTTAGGATGCGCTTTAAGTAACTTAAAAGTAATTAACGAACTGAATACGGCTTATATAACCTTGAATCAGAAAGAATTAAATGAATTTAATTATCAAAAAGGAGATACCGAAGGTGTTGTAAATTATGCATTATCCTTAGAAGGAGTTATTTTTGCGGCTATTTTTATTGAAGATGTTGAGCAACAAATTATTAAAATTTCACTTCGATCTAAAGGAAGTTTTTCCGTCAACAAATTTTCTCGAGAACATTTTGATGGTGGCGGACACGATAATGCGGCAGGAGGTAAGTCTACAATGTCTTTAGAAGCAACTGTTAAAAAATTTAAAGATGTACTACCTAATTACAAAATAGCGTTATTGAATTCTTATGAAATATAGTTCTTTCCTTTTTATTGTTTTATTATCAATGCTATCTTGTAAAAATAATACAGCTCGTAAACCAGTTGTTCAAAAGACATCTTCTTTTCTAGAAGAATCAGTTTCATTTAATAAGGCCTTGATTTCAGAGGAAGAAGCAATTTTTAAAGAACTCATTCAATTAGATTCTTTAAATAGTTATGTGCAATCTGCACAAGGATTTTGGTATAAAGTTGAGCAAAAGGATTCACTAAGGTATTTACCAAAATTTGGCGATCAATTAAGTTATACCTATGAAGTGTATGCTATTGATTCCACAATTATTTACTCTTTTGAAGAAATAGGTGAAAAAACCTATTTTGTAGATCAGCAGGAAATAATAGAAGGGTTAAGAAATGGATTAAAGTTAATGAGTGAAGGAGATACTTATACTTTTTTATTTCCATCTCACAAAGTTTTCGGATATTTAGGCGATCAAAATAAAATTAAGATTAATCAACCATTAATTTATAAAGTTAAATTAAATAAAATAAAAAAGAAAAATGAAAGTAATTAAGTTTTTAGTAAGTGTTGTGTTTATATCAACAGTATTTTTATCATGTGATAATCAAGGGTTTACTCAAAAGTCATTAAACAATGAACTAGATACGGTAAGTTATTCGTTAGGATTAGATATGGCGTATAAGTTAAAAGGAAACTTTGATGATATTAATGTAGATTTATATATGCAAGGTGTAAAAAACGGAATGGATTCTACAAATATTTTAATTGAATCTAATAAAATTGACAGTATTCTAAGAACGTTTTTTCAGAAAAAACAGGTAGAAATGAGAGAGAAACAACAAGCAGAAGCATTGAAAAAGGCAGAAGCTGAGTTTGGTGAGGTAAAAGCTGAAGGAGAAAAATTTTTAGAAGAAAATAAATCTGCAAAAGGAGTTCAAGTTACTGAAAGTGGATTGCAATATGTTGTATTAAAAGAAGGTTCAGGAAATAAGCCAACTGCTATTTCAAAAGTCAAAGTGCACTACCACGGTACTTTGCTTGATGGAACTGTTTTTGATAGTTCTGTTGACAAAGGAACACCAGCTGAATTTGGCGTTAATATGGTAATTAAAGGTTGGACAGAAGGACTTCAACTAATGAAAGAAGGAGCAAAATACAAATTTTTTATCCCTCAAGAATTAGCATATGGTGCGAATCCTAGAAGAGGAGGTGAAATTAGGCCTTTTGATATGTTAATATTTGAGGTAGAATTATTAGAAATTGTAAAATAATTATGAGACTATTTAAATTATTCGCTTTAACTATATTAGTGAGCGCTATATCTTGTAAACCAACTAAATATGCTGATTTAGCAGATGGTTTATATGCAGATATGAAAACCAATAAAGGTGATATTCTTTTAAAATTAGAATTTGAAAAAACACCAGTTACTGTCGCTAATTTTGTGTCCTTAGCAGAGGGGACAAATGAACAAGTAGTTGATTCATTAAAAGGAAAACCTTATTACGATGGTTTAACCTTTCATAGAGTTTTAAAAGATTTTATGATTCAAGGAGGAGATCCGTTAGGGACTGGATCAGGAGGTCCAGGGTATAACTTTAAAGATGAATTTCCTACTGATGCCAATAAAGAACTAGTTTTAAAACACGATAGGGCAGGTGTGTTATCTATGGCAAATTCTGGTCCTACTACGAATGGAAGCCAGTTTTTTATTACTCATAAAGAGACTCCTTGGTTAGATGGTAAACATACTGTTTTTGGAAATGTTGTTAAAGGTCAATCTGTTGTGGACTCAATTGCTCAAAATGATACAATTGTGCATATTGAAATTATAAAACTTGGTAAACTAGCGAGAAAATTTAAAGCGGATAAAGAGTTTACTGAATATTTTGAAAATTTTGCTGAGGAGCAAAAAATGATTGAAGACAAAATTAAGATGGCACAAGAAAATTGTGT
The DNA here is from genome assembly GCF_013041805.1 of Lutibacter sp. Taxonomy (GTDB): domain Bacteria; phylum Bacteroidota; class Bacteroidia; order Flavobacteriales; family Flavobacteriaceae; genus Lutibacter. The sequence goes on along the minus strand of NZ_JABDRI010000036.1, from coordinate 18,359 downwards.
GATGAAAATTAACGAAAATTCTGATAAATTCATTGAGCTGTCTTCAGGTTTAAAATATGTAATTACTGAAACTAAAAATGGAGAACTTCCAGCAAAAGGAGCTGATGTAAAAGTAGCTTATGCAGGATATTTTACAGACGGTAAATTATTTGATACAAGTTATAAAGAAGTTGCAAAATTGTATCAGGTATATGATCATATACGTGATGATAAAGGGGGCTATGCACCGTTTACAACTCAATATGGCCCAGAAGCACGTTTAATTCCTGGCTTTAAGGAGGGCTTACAGCAAATGAAAATAGGAGATAAAGCAATGTTATTTATTCCTTCTCACTTAGGTTATGGAGCCCAAGGAGCAGGAGGTGTTATACCTCCAAATACCGATTTAATTTTTGAAATAGAATTGGTAGAACTTGCTAAAAAATAGTTTTAAAATTAGTATTCAATGATAGATTCATTAATTGAAAAAGATATTGAATTACTAATTTACTTAAATAATTTAGGAACTTTACAATGGGATAGCTTTTGGTTGTTTGTAACAAACAAATTTAGTGCTATCCCATTGTATTTAGTTCTACTATATGTTACATACAAGCAGTTTGGATTAAAGAAATTAGGCATAATTGTACTTTTTGCGCTAGTATTAATTTCCGTTTCTGATCAAACCAGTAATTTGTTTAAATATGGATTTCAAAGATTACGACCTTGTCATAATGAAGATCTCTCACATTTAATCAGGTTAGTTGGAAATCGTTGTGGAGGCTTGTATTCTTATTTTTCTGCACATGCGTCAAATTCAATGGGAATAGCATTATTTTTTGGCCTGTTGTTAAAAAATAGTTACAGATACGTATTTTATTTATTAGTAATTTGGGCAATTTTCGTTGCTTATAGTAGAATATATGTAGGTGTGCACTTTCCTTTAGATGTAATAACAGGAATGTTTTTCGGTATGTTATATGCTATTTTAAGTTATAAATTGGTAAAGTTTTTTTTAAAAAAAAGTTTATGATTTAGCTTCATAGATACTCTTGTTTAGCGGATTTAAGAATATTAAAAAGAAAATAACACCAAACGCTAATTCATATAATTCCCATTTTCTATCAGAAGGCATAAATACTAAAATCCCAGTACTTACTAAAAATGCTATGGTATGATGCCATTTTACAATAGGAACTGCAAATGTATTAGCTAAATTTCTTATCACGTCATATTTTCTATATAAAATTGGAGTAATTATTAAATAGATTACAAGAATAGCTGTTAATAGTTGGCTAAATATAATTTTATTTACTTTTTTACCATCAACAACCATATTATGAAGGTTAGTTTCACCTTGTGCATTATTTTCTAAAAAATATTCTGATGATTCAACATTAAAAATACGTTGTCCCCAAGAAATTTCTTCACCTGCTCCAAATAAAAATATAATAGCCAATAAGAAAACACCAACTTTCCAAAGCGTTTTTTTATGTTTAAAAAATTTAAAAAATCTAGTAAATAGGAGTATACTTGAACAAAAAAGTAAAAATGCTGTACCATATTCAGCAAAACCATCTTCTTTTGTATACACTTCATCAAAATATAACAAGTTTGTATTTGAATAGTAAATACCTAATCCAAATATGAGGATTAAAAATAGATAGGCTATTTTTTCAGTTCTTGAAAGTTGAATGTTTGTCATAACGCAAAAATACTACTTTTTTGAAACTAAATAAAACTGCCTGATTAATCTTTCTTTATTTTTAGATCCGACATTAAAATTATAGGTTTTTAATAATTTAAGTGTATAATGTTTTTTGAGTAGATGGTTTACCATTCCAACCTCATCATTTAACATTAATAATCCAAACTGTTTAGTTTCGGGAATATCTATTTCATCATTTTTATAAATATTTTTTATAACCCCCTTATAAATCCATATTATTTCAGGAGCAAGATTCCCAATGGAATATGTTTTTATACCATGTTCTTTCTCAAGTTCGTGTATGGTATTAATAGTGGTAAAATCAATATTTTTATTTAAACTTTTTGACATTGGAAGTCCTAAAGAAAGAGTTGCAACCATAAAAGCAATGGTTAAATAAAATACATTATTCATATTTTTTACATACAAGTTTCGTAAAATAAAACTTCCAATTAAAACTAAAGCTATTGATGTAAGTACATAACTTGTAAGATGCGATGAGATAGCATTTTTTAAAAATATATACACAGCAACTGGAAATAAAATTCCAACAAATGCAATAAGTCCAAAGTTAAAATAAACCGGATATGTTTCTTTTTTAGTAGTTAATTTTGAAAAATTAGCTATTAAATACTGAATATAAAAACCAATATTAATAGCTAATGGTATTAAAACAGGAACTAAATATCGTGCTTTTTTTTCTGGTATAATAGAGAGCAATATTACCGCGCTTATGGTCCACCAAAATGAAAACTTATAAACTTTTTTATGAGTAACTTTTTTTATAACGTAAGGGTATATTAAACTTATAAATGCTGGAATTGTCCATAATCCTGATTGCGTAAAGAAACTCCAATAATAATAAAAAGGTTTTACATTGTACATACTCCAATTTGTTGTTTCTACTGAAGCTATACGTAAAAATATTTCAGGATCCATCATTCTAACATAAATAAACCACCAAGATCCAATTATTAAAAATAAAATTATTAACAAGATGAATTGAAGTATTTTCTTATTGAAGTTTTGGTACTTAAAAACTATTCCAAAAGCAATTAAAAATGGTAAAAACACAGCGTATAAAGAAACAGGTCCTTTACTTAAAATTGAAAACCCTATAAAAATACCTGCAACTATTGCATTCTTCCATGAGTTGTGTTTTTCTTTAAAGAGCATAAATAAAAAATACAATCCGGCAAGTATAAAACCATGTGTAAAAATATCTACGGGAGCCTCATTTGTAATTGCAACAATATAAAACGAAGTCATTAAAATTAAGCTGTTCAAAAAGCTTTGTTTTTTAGAAAGTGTTAACTTTAAAGAAAAATAATACATAGAAACACTTATAAATAAGACCATAAGAGCAGCAGGCAAACGAAGAGCAAATAAATTGTTCAATCCAAATAACATTCCTGAAATAGCTGTTATCCAGGTAGGCAACGGAGGTTTGTGATATCTAGGCTCACCGTTTAACGTCGTTAATAGCCAATGATCGTTTAAAACCATTTCTCTTGCTGTAATAAAATTACGAGCTTCCATAATAGTTACATTTGGAACCTCTAATTGTATTAATAACATTAAAATAAATATAATAACTATTGTTGCTAAAGGATATTTTTCAAAAGTTTTAATCATGTTTTTTATTATTATTGCTTATAAATATAAATAGCTTTTTTATAATTCCTATCCAATTCTTTTAATCTTAGTATATTTTCAGAGTTAATATCCTTAATTTTTTTGTTCTGAATAATTATTAGAAACGAATTTTTAGATAAAATTAGCTGATTTAGTTCAACATTATCTTCAATAGTTTTAACATGGCCTTTACTATAAAATTGACTTGAATAACTTTTATTTCCCCAGTAATAAAAAGGAGTATTATTATTTAACGAATTTTCAATTAGATATTTATCAGAATTAATAAATAACTCCTTTTTGTTATTAATCGAAATTCCAATATAACATAATAATGCAAGAATGGGGAATATCAAACTACCAATAATTATTTTTCTCCTTTTTAAAACATCGTTCCACCAGTGTGTTATAAGTAATGTTAATGGAACCATTACCGGCATAATGTAAGGATGAATTAAACTTTTTGAAATTGTAAAAAACAATGGAGTCCAAAGTAACCATAAAAGTAAAAATAACACCCATTTATTTTTAAGTATACCAACTCTATTTTTCCATAGTTTAATAGCAAGAAGTTGAATCCAAGGGATTGCAAAAAGTAATAAAAAAATCCAGATCATTCCTAATGGTTGAGATTTTGGGAACCCATATTTGTCACCTTGCCAGTCCGAGCTTATAAATCGTTTAAAATGCTCGCCTACAATAAAATAATCAATAAATCCAGGTGTTTTTTGCTCAGCCAAATAATACCAAGGAATAGCAATTAAACTCGATACTAAAATTCCTATTATCCAAGGAAATGATTTCCATAAGTTTTTAAATTCTTTGGTTAAAATAAGCCAAATGAATATTGGAGGCCCCGTTAAAATAATAATGATTGGACCTTTAGCTAACAAACCTAATCCAACACCAACAAAAAATAAATATTTCCAGATTTTAGTATTTTTATTGTGCATTCCTTCCCAAAATGAAATCATTACCAGAGCAACACTAAATGCTAAAGCTGTATCAGTAGAAACTACTCCAGCATGAATTAAAAATTCTGGAATTGTTAATAGAATTACACCGGGAATAAAATAATCTAATCCTTTACGCTTCGCATATTTTCCAATTAAGAGAATCATGAAAATACTTAAAAGAAGATATGGAAATCTAGCAGCAAATTCATTCACTCCAAATACTTCAAAACTTAGTGCAGAAAGCCAAGTAGAAAGAGGAGGCTTTGCCCAAAATGGAATGCCATAATCTATTTGAGGTGTAATCCAATTATTGGTTTCAGCCATTATTCTCGCAATTTCTGCGTAACGCGCTTCTGTTTTATCCATTAAAGGAATTGCATAGTTTAAAAAGGCTCGAAATAAAATAAGTGCAACAGTAATTATGAAGTAAGGAGATGTTTTTTTTGAAAGCAACGTCATCTTAAATTTTATAGTTTAGTTAGCGATATGCTTTTTCTATTTGGTATAAATCTAACCAAAGTTTAAAAAAGTAGGTTATTTTCACTTTAGATTTATCATAATCAATCCAAGACTTTAACGGAACCTCTACGCAAACTTCAGGCATTTTTTCTATGCTGTATAGCTTTATAATGCGATGAAAGAGTTCAACATCAAAAAGCCATTTTGAAATAAATTTTTCTTTAAAAATAGTTTCAGAAAGTTCAGCGTTAAATATTTTACAACCACATTGTGTATCATAAACTCCAAGATTTAATTGTTTGGAAATAAAAGTTGCGATTACGCGCCCAATTAAAAAGCGATATCCTTTTCGCTGAATATTAGTATCTATTTTTTTAATTCTAGAGCCAAAAGCAAATACTTTTTTATCTTTTACTATGTGGCTAATTTCATAACACTCTTCTAATGTAGTCGCCAAATCAGCATCTAAATAGGCTATTTTTGTAAAGTTAAAAAGCTTATGACATTTTAAAAATCCAAATCTTACAGCTTCCGCTTTTCCAACATTTTTAGGTGTTGAAATTACTTCAACATTATAAGGATAGTTCGATTTAATTTCTTGAAGTAGTTCAATGGTATTATCGCTTGAACCGTCATTTACATAGCATAGTAAAATATTTTTCTGTAAATTTAAAAAGTCAAACATACGTTCTTTGTTCAACCTATTTTCTTCATTGTAACATGGAATTACAATGCATAACTCAAAAAGTTCTGTTATTAGTGGTTCTCTTTTGCTATTAGATGATTTGTTCAAATTAAAAAATTCAAGTTGTACAAATATATGTATAAAATAAGAAAGTTATTTTTCTAAATAACTTTCTTATTTTATTGATTTTTGATATTCTAAATTATTGCTTTTTTAAAATTAGTAAATTTCTAAAATAGATAACGGAGCCCATTAAATGTCCAACTAAAAGTACAGGGTCTTTTCTTAAAATAGCATAAGCTAAAATTAATATTGAGCCAATTAAACTTAATAGCCAAAATCCAAATGGAAGAGAGGATTCTTTATTTTTTTCAGAATAAATCCATTGATAAATAAAACGAAGTGTAAAAATTATTTGAGCAACACTTCCCAAAATTATGAGCCATAATGGAATGGCTTCATTTTTAAATAATTTCACCAAATCGTATGTGTTATTATTAAATGAATAAATTACTAATAATATAGGAAATACCCATAAAAACCAACGAATTGATTTTGGCGCTTTTTGCCATTCACCTTGTAATTGTAAATTTCTAATGTAGATAAAATATGTAAGTGCTTGCCCCAGCATAATAGCAAAGTCATCACGCAAATAACCGTAAACAAATAATAAAAAGGAGGCAAATAAGCTTAATTTCCAAAAAATAGAAGGTGTTAATACTTTTTTGCTTTTTTCAGATAAGACCCACTGTAATATTAACCTTCCAGAAAATAAAAGTTGTGCCAAAAATCCAACACTATAAATTATCCAGTTACTCATTCACTTTTTTTAGTAATTGCGTAATTAACGTATTTCTTTTTCATCCATAAATATGCAAAACAATCTAAAAGAGGGCCTAATAGTCTATTCCATAATCCATATTTAGCTTCTCCAGCAATTCTTGGAAAATGTTGTACCGGAATTTGCTTTATTTTTCCATTTTGCAATAATATCATGGCGGGTAAAAAACGATGTAATCCTTTAAACATTGGAATGTTTTTAGCAAATTCAGTTTTTATTACTTTTAGCGGACAACCGGTGTCATCCATTCCGTCGTTGGTAAAAGCTCGTCTAATGCCATTCGCAATAGTTGACGACATATTTTTTACAAAAGAATCTTTTCTATTCGACCTTACACCCGTAACTAAATCATATTCACCAATTTGAGCTAATAATAAGTTAAAATCTTCAGGAGCAGTTTGTAAATCAGAATCAATATAACCAACTAACTCGGTATCTGTATGTTTAAATCCAGCTGTAATTGCAGCACTTAATCCACAGTTTTGTTGAAACTGAATAAAAGTAAAGTCACTATTATTATTGCAAATTTCTTCAATTAATTGCTGACTATTATCTTTACTTCCATCATTTACAAATAGAATTTTGGTTTTTTTTGCTGCAATTTTAATATAGTTGGTTAATTCTTGCTCTACCCGTTTTAAATTGTCTTCTTCATTATAAACCGGAACAACAATCGTAAATTCGTAACTCATTATTTATTTGATAGTTTTAAGATTTCTACAGCAGCTTTAAAAGGGGTTGTTTTTAAGTTTTTTATATCCATAACATATTTTTTTAAACTTTCTTTCACTTCTTTTTTAGAATAGAAATTAAATTTAAGTTGCTGATTAATAGTTTCTAATAGCCAATATTTATTTTGGTTGTTTCGCTTTTCATCAAAAAAACCATTGGTTTTTGTTAAAGTTAGATAATCTTGAATAATATTGAAAACAACATCAATTCCTTCATTATAAAAAGCACTACAAGTAGTCACTTTTGGTTGCCAACCGTTTTCTTTTAACGGGTACAAATGTAATGCTTTTGAAAATTCTAATTTAGCGAGTTTAGCATTTTTTACATTCTCATTATCTGCCTTATTAATAACGATAGCATCCGCCATTTCAATAATTCCTCGCTTAATACCTTGTAACTCGTCACCAGCACCGGCAAGTTTCAGTAATAAAAAGAAATCAACCATAGAATGTACGGCAGTTTCACTTTGACCAACACCCACCGTTTCAATAAAAATAGTATCAAAACCAGCGGCTTCACATAAAATGATAGTTTCACGAGTTTTTTGAGCAACACCACCTAAACTATCTCCACTAGGGGAAGGTCGAATATATGCATTTTTGTCCTTTACCAATTCTTCCATTCTTGTTTTATCACCTAAAATACTTCCTTTGTTGATGGAACTGCTAGGGTCAATGGCAAGTACAGCTACTTTTTTACCTTTTTCAGTAAAGTATTTTCCAAAAGTTTCAATAAACGTACTTTTTCCAACACCGGGAACACCTGTAATTCCAATTCTGATGGATTTGTTAGCATAAGGCAAACATTGCTCTAAAATTAAAGTAGCTTTTATTTTATGTTTTGGGTTTGTACTTTCAACCAAGGTAATTGCTCTACTTAAAAAAGAAATATCACCGGCCAAAATATGTTTTACAAATTCTTCTGCTGAAGGTTGTTTTTTTCTTTGTAATTTAATTTTATTAATTGAAGCATCATTAGTAGTCGTAGGTTGCATAATTCCTTTAACTTCTTGCAAGGCGGATTCTAATGATTTTTTTTTAGTCATATTACAAACGCAATAATTATGGTAAATTTAAAATATTTATTTTGATAAAATGCAACACTTATAATATTGTTCTGTCAAATTGAAGAAATGTGGACAAGCAAAAAATAAAAATTAGATTTTTTAATACGGAGGTAACAAACACTTTATGAAGCTTATCTATTAACTACAAAATCCAATAGCGTTAAATTTTTCCATTAGGGATTTGTTTTTATCTTTACAACTTCAAAAACAAGCTAAATTTAATGGAATTATACAAAACAAATCAGCTAAAAATATACAATTCTTTAAGCAAGTCTAAAGAAGTTTTTAAACCAGTATTAGAAGGTAATGTTGGAATGTATGTTTGTGGTCCTACAGTTTATAGCAATGTGCATTTAGGAAATGTTAGGACTTTTATGTCTTTTGATTTAATTTTTCGTTATTTGAAGCATTTAGGATATAAAGTTAGATATGTTAGGAATATCACAGATGCAGGGCATTTAACTGATGATGATGCTGAAGATAAAATTTCTACGAAAGCTCGATTAGAAAAAATTGAGCCGATGGAGGTTGTGCAAAAATATACTGTTGATTTTCATACAATTCTTCAAAAATTAAATTTTTTACCTCCTAGTATTGAGCCAACAGCAACAGGCCATATTATTGAGCAAATTGAAATTATAAAAGATATTCTAGATAAAGGAATGGCCTACGAAATTAATGGTTCGGTTTATTTTGATGTTTTAAAATACAACGAAACAGAAAATTACGGAATTCTTTCTGGTAGAAATGTTGAAGATACTATTGAAAATACCCGTGTATTAGATGGGCAATCTGAAAAGAAAAACCCACAAGATTTTGCATTATGGAAAAAAGCAGATGAAAGTCATATCATGCGTTGGCCTTCACCGTGGAGTGATGGTTTTCCTGGTTGGCATTTAGAGTGTAGCGCAATGAGTACCAAATATCTAGGTAAAACTTTTGATATTCATGGTGGTGGAATGGATTTAAAATTCCCACATCATGAGTGTGAAATTGCACAGTCTAAAGTAAATAATCACGTAAATCCAGTTAATTATTGGATGCATGCAAATATGTTGATTTTGAATGGTCAAAAAATGTCAAAATCTACGGGAAATTATATTTTACCAAACGAAATATTTACAGGGGAAAATAGCATTTTAAGTAAACCATTCTCACCAAGCGCCACTCGTTTTTTTATGTTTCAAGCGAATTATAGAAGTATTTTAGATTTCACAAGTACTGGTTTGGAAGCCTCAGAAAAAGGATATATAAAGCTAATGGAAGCAATTCAGAAATTAAATAAAATTGAAACATCATCTTCATCATCAATAGATATTAAAGTTTGGAAGCAGAAATGTTATGATGCAATGAACGATGACTTTAATAGTCCTGTTTTGATTGCACAACTATTTGAAGCTGTAAAATTTGTGAATTTACTAATTGAGAATAAAGAAACATTAGTAGCCGAAGATCTAGAAGAGTTTAAACTGACAATCAATGAATTTGTATTTGATGTTTTAGGCTTGCAAGATGAAGAGCAAGAAGGTAGTTCAGATAAAATAAGTGGAGTAGTAGAGATGCTTATAAATATGAGAAAAGAGGCTCGTGATAATAAAGACTGGGCACTTTCAGATAAAATTAGGGATGAATTGGCAGCTTTAGGAATTCAATTAAAAGATGGAAAAGATGGAACGACTTTTTCAGTAAATTAAATTGAGAAGTATCACTAAAATATTAGCAATTCCTTTTATTTGGTTAGTACGCTTCTATCAAGCAGCTATTTCACCTTATACACCATCAAGTTGCAGATATTCTCCAACGTGTTCAAGTTATACCTTAGAAGCATTGCAAAAACACGGTTTTTTTAAAGGAGGAAAGCTTGCTATAAAGCGTATTGGAAGTTGTCACCCTTGGGGAGGAAGTGGTTATGATCCAGTGCCGGAGAAGGATGAAAAATCTAATGCTTCAAAAAATTAAATAAGTTAACTATAAAATTGTATTTTAGAAGTTTGATTTCAATAAAAGAAACGATTCACTATTCAAAAAATAAACACTATTAAAAATGATGTTACTTCAAATTGACTGGAACCCTTCACCAATATTATTTAAAATAGGCCCTGTTGCTATTCGTTATTATAGTTTAATGTTTGTAATTGCATTTATGCTAGGGTTACATCTAATGAAGAAAATATTTATTAATGAGAAAATCTCGTTAGAAAAACTAGATACCTTATTTATTTATGTTGTAGTTTCTACATTAATAGGGGCTAGGATAGGACATTTTTTGTTTTATGACCCACAATTTTTAATTGAAAAACCATTAGAAGTAATTTTGCCTTTTAGATTTTCTCCAAAATTTGAATTTACTGGCTTTGCAGGATTAGCAAGTCATGGTGCTGCGATTGGAATAACTATAGCAATGTATTTGTATAGTAAAAAAGTACTTAAAAAACCAATATTCTTTATTTTAGATAGAATTGTAGTACCTGTAGCAATAGGGGCTATGTTTGTTCGGTTAGGAAATTTAATGAATTCTGAAATTATTGGAAAGCCAACAAATTCTAATTTCGGTTTTGTATTTAAGCAATTAGGAGAAGATTTTCCTCGTCATCCAGCTCAATTGTATGAAGCGATTAGTTATTTAGCAATTTTTGTAATTCTTTGGTTTGTATATTGGAAAACAACCAAAAAAGAAAAGCAAGGCTTTCTTTTTGGACTATTTTTTGTGTTGTTATGGTCGGTTAGATTTGTAGTTGAATTTTTTAAGGAAGCCCAGGTTGAAGGTCGTGAAGATTGGATTTTAGGACTTAATACCGGTCAAGTTTTAAGTATTCCTCTAATTTTAGTTGGTTTGTACTTTATGTTTCGTAAAGTAAAAGCTTAATTATTAAGGGTGTTAGACTTATTTTTTGAAAATAAAGTATTTGAAAAATTAGATTTTTCTGTCGAGAACTTTCCTAAGGCAGAATATGACAATTGCACTTTTATTAATTGTAATTTTTCTAACTCAAATTTATCAAACTATGCATTTATTGAATGCGAATTTGATGCGTGCGATTTAAGTTTAACCAAAGTTAAAAATACTGCATTTAAAGATGTTAACTTTAAGGACTGTAAATTACTAGGGATACACTTTTTTGAATGTGATGATTTTTTATTATCATTCAATTTTCAAGGGTGTGACCTAAATTTAGGATCATTTTATAGCTTACCACTCAAGGCTACAAAATTTAATAACTCAAAATTAATTGAAGTGGATTTTACTGAAGCGAATTTAACTGGTGCAATATTTAATAATTGCGATTTAGTTGGAGCTATTTTTGAAAATTCAGTTCTGGAAAAAGCTGATTTTAGAACTTCATATAATTATAATATACATCCAGAAACAAATAATATTAAAAAAGCTAAATTTTCACTTCAAGGTCTACCAGGGCTATTAAGTAATTATAATATTGAAATAGAAACATAAAAATATGTTTAGCAAATTATTATAGGTCTTATACAATATTAATCCCTTGAAAATAAGAGTAGTAATATCTCAAAGTTTTTTTATCTTTAAAACTTAATTAAAACTTTTTTTATGAAAATAAATCTACCTTTAATAGCTTTATTGTGTTTTACAGTAACTATTGCAACTTCTCAAAACAAAATACCTAAGAAAAAACAAGCTATAATTACTTCAGTTGAAAAGCACAAAGCTGATTTAATAAAAATTAGTGATGAAATTTGGTCGTTGGCTGAAACTGCATTTGAGGAAAATCAATCTTCACAATTATTAGCTGATTATGCTGAGGAACAAGGCTTTATGGTTCAACGTGGTGTTGCTGAAATTCCAACTGCTTTTGTTGCTACTTATGGCTCAGGAAAACCAGTAATCAGTGTGCTTGGAGAGTTTGATGCCTTACCAGGTTTATCACAAAAAGCTGAATCATCTAAGAATCCTATTGATGTTGGAGAACCAGGACATGGTTGTGGACATAATTTATTTGGATCTGCAAGTTTGGGGGCTGCAATTGCAATTAAAGAATTGATTAAAAGTGGTAAAATTAAAGGTACTGTAAAGTTTTTTGGAACACCAAGTGAAGAAAAATATTTTGGTAAAATATGGATGGTACGTGCTGGACTTTGGGATGATGTTGATGTAAATATTAGTTGGCACCCAGCTGATGAAATTAAAGCAGATGTACAAAGTTCTTTGGCATTGGTAGATTTTAAAATTGAGTTTTTTGGTCAGGCTGCTCATGCATCTGCTGATCCTTGGAATGGCAGAAGTGCGTCTGATGCATTAGAGTTATATACCACAGGTATTAACTATTATAGAGAACATGTGAAACCTACTGTGAGAATGCATTACCATATACAAGATGGGGGACAAGTTGTGAATGTAGTTCCCGATTATTCAAGACTTTGGATGCGAGTTAGAGATACCAAACGATCTGGAATGATGCCTGTGTATGAACAAGCTGTAAAAATGGCTGAAGGAGCAGCAATTATGGCTAACGTAGATTATAAAGTATCATTAATATCTGGTATATATGAAGTTTTAGTGAATAGAGAAGGGGGGAAAATAATGCAAAATAACTTAGAGTTATTAGGTTCAATAAAGTATACTGAAGAGGAAATTTCATTTGGAAAGAAGATTCAAGAAGCTACGGGTAAAGCTGAAGTAGGAATGGATAGTACTATAAAGCCTTTATTGGAAACGAAAGATCACCCTGGAGGAGGATCAACTGATGTGGGAGATGTGAGTTGGAATGTTGCTAATATAAATTTAGGTGTAACAACAGCTCCAAAAGATACTCCTTGGCATTCGTGGGCTGTGGTAGCTTGTGGAGGTATGAGTATTGGACATAAAGGAATGACATATGCTTCAAAAGCCATGGCTATGACAATGCTTGATTTATTTGAAAATCCTGAATTAGTTAAAAAAGTTAAAGCAGAATATATACAAAGAAAAGGCGATGAAGTTTATAAAGCTTTTGTTCCTGATGGGCCGCCACCAATTCATGTAAATTAGTAAACTTTGTATAATAATGCTAAAAAAAACCATCAATATATTGATGGTTTTTTTATTAGTTTATCCTTTAATTTGTTCTCGTTTAAACTTATCGAATTTAGTTTCTTTATTTTTTGGCCAGCTGTTATTACTCAAATCAACATCTGCTGTTTCCTCATCTGGGTCAACAGTGATATTTTTAATAACCTTGCTTGATGGAAATACTTTAGTCACTTCCTTATCATTCAATCTCCAAATTTGTGCAGGATATTGTTTACGTTCTTTGGTACCATCTTCATATTCAAATTCAACAATAATAGGCATTACCAAATCTCCAGGTTTTTCAAATTTTAATTCATAAAAATATTTTGGAGCTTTCAATTCATTTTTTTCTTCAGAAGAAAAATTAGAATCAATATAATCACTTAACAGACTATAATCTTCAGCTTTTTTATTTTGTAATTCATCGCTGAACTCCTCACTATCTTCAGAAACTAAATATAATGAAGGAGGTAATTCATCTACTGTAATTCCATATCGTTTCGCCATATTTTCAGCTCTTTCGGTAGGTTTATCAGTTACATAATATTTTTTCACTTCTTTAATACCAATATCATTGGTTCCAGTTGTATAAAACCAACCTCTCCAAAACCAATCTAAATCCATAGCTGATGCATCTTCCATACTTCTGAAGAAATCGGCTGGTGTTGGGTGCTTAAATTTCCATCTTTTAGCATAAGTTTTGAAGGCAAAATCAAATAACTCTGGTCCCATGATTGTGTTTCTAAGCATCCATAAACCAGTAGCTGGTTTTGCATAAGCATTTGACCCAAAATTGTAAATGTGATCACCTTGTGTCATTATAGGTGTTAATTTTGATTGATCACCTTTCATATAAGGAACAATATTTTTTGGTAAACCTCTATTTAGTGGGTATCCTTCTTCATAATCCATCATTGCTAACATTTGAACAAACGAATTCAAGCCTTCATCCATCCACGTCCATTGACGCTCATCAGAATTTATAATCATAGGGAAAAAGTTGTGTCCAACTTCGTGAATAGTTACTCCAATCATTCTGTATTTTGTTCTGTCAGAATAGGTTCCATCAGGATTTGGTCTTCCTGGATTAAAACAAATTTGTGGATACTCCATTCCCATTTGCCCATCTACTGAAATTGCTTTATGGTAAGGATAATCAAACGTAGCTCTAGAATAGGTAATTAAAGTTTGCGCTACAGCTCTTGTAGAATGATCTCCGTATAATGGATTCGCCTCTTTTGAATAATACGAATATGCCATAACGGTTCTACCGTTAATATCAACGGCCATTGCATCCCAAATAAATTTTCTAGAAGTTGCAAACGCATAGTCTCTAACATTTTCAGCAAAAAATTTCCAAGTCTTTGTTTTTTTAGATTTCTCTTGTTCAGCTTTTATTGCTTCATCTTGCGTTACAATAATTACTGGATTGTCAAAATTAGTTCTAGCTTCAGCTAATCTCTTTTGCTGCGCCTTAGTCAGCACTTCTTTTTCGTTTTGAAGTACTCCAGTTGCACCCAAAACGTGGTCAGCAGGTGTTGTTATAGAAACCTCATAATCTCCAAACTCTAGGGCGAATTCACTTCTTCCCCAAAATTGTAAATTCTGCCATCCATCTACATTGTCATATACACAAAGTCTTGGGAAAAACTGAGCAATAACGTAGCTATTATTTCCATCAACTGGAAAATGTTCAAAACCAGATCGACCTCCTTGTGTTACGTGGTTATTTATATTGTACCACCATTTAATTTTAAATGAGTGCGATTCTCCTGAAGCCAAAGGCTTCTCTAAATTTAGTCGCATCATTGTTTTATTTATAAGATAGGAAGCATCAGAATCATCCATATTTTTTACATATTCAATTTTGAAACCACCATCAAAATGATCTTCGATAAATGTTTTTGAAAATTGAGATGGTGAGTACAAAACATTTGCTCCATCACCTTGAATATCTGGTCTTTCCGAATCTGCAGCACGCATATTTTGATCTAATTGAAGCCATAAATATTCTAAATTATCTTTAGAGTTATTATGGTAAGTAATGGTTTCCTCACCGTAAATACGTTGATTTTCATCATCTAAAATTAAATCAATTTTATAATCAACTTTTTGCTGGGTATATTCATACCCTGGAGCACCTGATGCCGTATGTTGTGAATTTGGCGTTGGTAATTCTTCTTTTAACTGCTTGAATTTACTTATATTATAATGACCTTTTTGTTCTGTTTCTTGAGCATACGTTAGTGTTGTAACTAGAAGTAATGCTAAAATTTTGAAAACTACTTTATGCATAAATGATTATTTTAATTTTAGGTTCCTAAATTAGGAAATTTAATTTAATACAAAAGCCACTTTTTAAGTGGCCTTTATAATTATCCTTTAATTTGTTCTCTTTTAAATTTATCGAACTTTGTTTCTTTATTTTTTGGCCAGCTATTATTGCTTAAATCAACATCTGCTGTTTGCTCATCTGGATCAACTGTAATATTTTTAATTGCTTTACTTGAAGGGAATACTTTGGTAACTTCTTTATCATTCAATCTCCATATTTGTGCAGGATATTGTTTACGCTCTTTCGTACCATCTTCATATTCAAATTCAACAATAATTGGCATTACTAAATCTCCAGGTTTTTCAAATTTTAATTCATAGAAATATTTAGGTGCCTTTAAATTACTTTTTTCTTCTGAAGAAAAATTTTGATCAATATAATCACTTAGTAAATTAAAATCTTCCGCTTTTTTATTTTTTAGCTCATCGTTAAACTCTTCACTGTCCTCAGAAACTAAATATAAAGAAGGAGGTAGTTGATCTACCGTTATTCCATAAGCCTTCGCCATATTTTCGGCTCTTTTTGTTGGCTTATCAGTTACATAATATTTTTTTACTTCTTTAATACCAATATCATTGTTTCCGGTGGTATAAAACCAACCTCTCCAAAACCAATCTAAATCCATGGCAGATGCATCTTCCATACTTCTAAAAAAATCGGCTGGAGTTGGGTGTTTAAATTTCCATCGCTTTGAATAAGTTTTAAATGCGTGGTCAAATAATTCAGGCCCCATAATTGTTTGGCGGAGTATAAATAATCCTGCTGCAGGTTTTGCATAGGCATTCGATCCAAAATTTTTAATATTATCACCTTGAGTCATTATTGGCGTTAAATTACTTTGGTCACCTTTCATGTACCTTACAATATTTTTAGGGTATTTTTCCATTGGAAATAATTCAGAATCATATTTATATTCTGCTAAAATTTCTACAAAAGAGTTAATTCCTTCATCCATCCAAGTCCATTGTCGTTCATCAGAATTTACAATCATTGGGAAAAAGTTATGCCCAACCTCATGAGTTATAACACCAATCATTCCTTTTTTTGTTCTTTCAGAATATTTACCTTCAGCATTTGGTCTTCCGAAATTCCAGCATATCATTGGGTATTCCATTCCTTGACGTCTAGCGTTTACTGAAGTAGCTTGTGGATAAGGATAATCAAAAGTTTGTTCTGAATATATCTTTAATGTATTCGCTACAACTCGTGTTGAATGTTTTTCCCAAAGAGGATTTCCTTCTTTTGGAAATAATGAATAAGCCATTACAGTTTTACCATTGATATCAACAGCCATCGCGTCCCACAACAATTTTCTTGAAGATGTAAATGCAAAATCTCGAACATTTTCAGCGTAAAGTTTCCAAGTTTTAGTTCCTTTAACTTTTCCTTTTTCAGTTTCTAAAGCTTCTTCAGGCGTTACAATATACATTGGGTTATCAAAAGTTTGTTGTGCTTGAACATATCTTTTGTATTGTTGTTTTGAAAGAACTTCTTTTGGGTTTTGAATTACTCCTGTCCCATTTAAAATATGATCTTTTGGAGTCGTAATTGAAACTTCATAATTACCAAATTCAAGAGCAAATTCACTTCTTCCCCAAAATTGCATATTTTGCCATCCCTCAACATTGTTATACACTGCTAATCTTGGGAAAAACTGCGCAATAATATATAAGTTATTGCCGTCAGGTAAAGGTTCATAACCTGAGCGTCCTCTATCTGCAGTGTAATCATTTATATTATACCACCATTTAATATCAAAAACAAAAGTTTCTCCTGAAGCAATAGGTTTAGGTAAATTAATACGCATCATTGTATTATTGATCATATAATCAATTGCATTACCATTTGAATCTAGGATGTGCTCTATATTAAAACCACCTTGAAATGGTTTTCCCATAAAGGATTTTGTGAATTTTGAAGGAGAATATAGCGCATCTGGACCTCCTCCTTTAATATCTTCAGTTTGAGAATTTGGGGCTCTCATATTTTGATCTAATTGAATCCATAAATAATCTAATTGATCTTTTGAATTATTATGATATGTAATTGTTTCTTCACCATAAAGTTTTTGTGTATCGTCATCTAAAATTAGATCCATTTTATAATCAACTTGCTGATGTGTATATTCATATCCTGGAGCACCAGATGCAGTATGCTGCTTATTTGGTGTTGGAAGTTCTTGCTTTAATTGCTTAAATTTACTAATGTTTAAATGGCCAGCTTGCCTTTCATTATTTTGTGAATTTTCTTGGGCATAAAATGAACTTGACAAAAACACTATAGATAGTGCAAATAATAGATTTTTCTTCATGGTAAGTGATTTATAAAAATAAAAGTCGAAAAATAAATATTTTCATTAATTATATGTGTAAGAATTTAAAATTTTAACAAACCTTTATCATTATTCTTTTTTAAATAAAATGTTTTGTGTGTTTCGTTTGCGTGTATTTTAATAATATTTTGTTGATCTTCAAAATCTCTAAATAGATTAGTATTCAAAACTTCAATGGATTTAATTGCATTTATATTACTTATTTCTAAGTAAAAACGAACTATGTCATCATCATATTCTTTACCAATATATTCGTATAATTTTTGCTGACCGTTTATGTTTATTTTAAAGTGTTCATTTAAATACTTTTTAAAATAAGAATCAATAGAATCTACCTCTGTTTTCGTGTCAATATTTAATCGAGTGTTATAGTCTTTATTCAGAGTAAACTCAATATCATCAATAAAAATTCCTAGAGTTATTTGAACTGCTTGTTGTTCTTTAATGTATTCAATTTCGCAAAGACTTATGTAGTATTTATGTAATGTAAATGAAACTAACGGGATTAATAAAAGTAGTAAGAGATATTTTTTAAAATTCATTTTTATCTATTTGAAATAGCTAATAAACAAAAAGCATTCCAAAAAACAATGTAGACCGTTCTATAAATA
>NZ_JABDRI010000064.1 GCF_013041805.1 Lutibacter sp. | reverse complement strand
ATATGAACTTTTTAAGAAATTTATTTGCATCAATATTTGGAACTTTAATTGCTTTAGGTATTATTTTAGTATTGTTTTTACTTGTTGCTGCTGCGGTAGGGGATACAAAAAAAGTATCTGTAGCAAGTAATTCTATTTTAGAAATTCAATTGGAAGAGCTTGTAAAAGATTATGCTCCGAAAAGTGAAAATCCTCTTGATGAAATATTCGGTTTTAATGATGCTAAAATTGGATTAAATACCATAATTAATGCTATTGAAAATGCTAAATATGATGAAAAGATTAAAGGAATTAGTATCACAAGTTTAGGAGTTAATGCAGGTATTGCACAAACCCAAGCCATTAGAAATAAATTAGTAGAATTTAAAGAGTCGGGAAAATTTGTAATGGCTTATGCAGATATGTTTGACCAAAAATCGTATTACTTTAGTTCTGTAGCAGATTCTATATTTTTAAATCCTGTTGGGGCAATTGATTTCAAAGGTTTATCTTCAGAAATCTTATTTTATAAAGACTTAGAGGATAAAACCGGAGTTACTATGGAAGTGATTCGTCACGGAAAGTATAAAAGTGCGGTTGAACCATTTTTATACAACGAAATGAGTGCTGATAATAGAGAGCAAATCAGCGCTTTCTTAACGTCTATTTGGGATGAAATGGTTGTGGATATTTCAACAAGTAGAGAATTGACAGAAGAATTGGTTAATAATATTGCCGATAATTTATTAGGTAGAAATGCAACTTTGGCAATTGAGAGTAAGCTAGTTGACGAGGCATTATATTTTGATGAATATATGGATAAATTAAAATTGGCTGTTGGATTATTGAAAGTTGATAAATTAAGTAAAGTATCAATTCAAGATTATATAGCTTCTGGAAAAGGAAGAGTTTTGTCTTCGGCTTCAGATAAAATTGCAGTTATTTATGCTCAAGGTGAAATTATTTATGGAAAAGGAAATGAAGATGTTATTGGGCAAGATTTAATAATAAATGCATTACGAAAAGCAACAGAAAGCAAGAGTGTAAAAGCAATTGTTTTAAGAGTAAATTCTCCAGGAGGAAGTGCGTTAGCAAGTGAGTTAATTTGGAGAGAAATGAAACTTGCTGGAAATAAAAAACCAATTGTAGTATCAATGGGTAATGTTGCCGCATCAGGAGGGTATTATATTGCATGTAGTGCAGATAGAATATTTGCTGAGCCTACAACAATAACAGGGTCAATAGGTGTTTTTGGTGTAATTCCAAACATGAGTAATTTAGCAAACAAAATTGGAATTAATGCAGAACAAGTAAGTACAAATAAAGGAGCTTCTTATAGCGTTTTTGAACCAATGAGTAATGAATTTAGATCAGTTACAACTGAAGGTGTTGAAGCAGTTTATACTACTTTTTTAGAGAGAGTTGCTGATGGAAGAAATATGGAAATTGAGGATGTTGATGCCATTGCGCAAGGAAGAGTTTGGTCAGGCGTTGATGCTTTAAATAATGGTTTAGTAGATGAGTTAGGTAATTTAGATGCGGCTGTCTCATATGCAGCTGAGTTAGCTGAAACAACCGACTATAAAGTTCGTAATTACCCAAGTTATAACATTGATTTAGAAGATAGATTCAGTAGTTTTCCATTTATGAAAACCAAAGAAAAAGTTTTAATTGAGGAATTAGGAGAGGACAATTATAAAATTTATAAATCAATAAAAGCACTTTCTAAATTAAAAGGAATTCAAACCAGACTTCCTTTTATGATAGAAATAAAGTAATTAGTTTTGAACAAGAAGCTGTTTCATTTCATTTCTATATTTTAGAGGTGTTTTACCTGTAATTTGTTTAAATAGTTTATTAAAATGAGAGAAGTTATTAAAACCACTTTCAAAACAAACATCGGTAATACTCATTGGATTTTCAGCTAATAATTTTGTAGCATGAACAATTCTAAATTCATTCACAAACAAGGTAAATGTTTTTCCAGTTACTTTTTTAAAATATCTACAAAACGCAGGAACTGTCATACTAACTTTATCTGAAATTTCATTTAAAGGAATAGGTCGTTTAAAATTTTCATTGACGTGTCCAAAAACAATATCAATTTTTCTATTGTCTTGAGGCTCAATTTCGAATGCAAATCCATCTACATTTAAGAGTGAATAATTAGGAGTAGTAGCTAACTCTTGAAGTATCTCTAAAAATGTTATAATTCTATCCATTCCCTTTTTCTCAACTAAAGATTGAATTTTAGCACCTATAACTTGTTTAGTTTCAGAAGTGAAAATAACACCTTTTTTAGCTCTATAGAATAATGTTTTTATTGATTTCATTTCCGGAATACTAAGAAAATTAGCTCCTAAAAAATCTTCTTTAAACTGCACAATAGTTTCTGTTCCATTAGTTGAAAAACGATCCGTAAATCCACTGTGTGGCAAACTAGCACCTATTAATAGTAGTTGACTATTATTAAAATAGGAAAGATGACTGCCTATATGTCGCTTTCCTTTTCCTTTATTTACATATACTAACTCAAGCTCAGGATGAAAATGCCAAAAGGGTAACTGGTTTTCAACAATCTTAGAATGTTGCTTTACCCGAATGGAAGTTCCAAACTCAGGGTTAATTTTTTCAAAAGCAGGTTTTATGTTATTCATGTTTTTTTTACAAAAGTATAATTTTTATAAATGAGTAACTATATCATATTGACATAATAATGTGTTAAATTAACCTAAAACGTTTTCGTAATTCAAAAATGGGTTAAAAAAACATATAAAATGGAAAATTCAGAAGTGTTCTATAATTTATGTTCAACATATATTTGTCCCATACTAATTTTAAAATTAAAAATTATGAAAAAATCATTTAGAAAGCTTGTAGTAATGTTATTTTTAGGTACAAGTTTATTATCAAATGCAAATAACGTAAGTACAGGAATAATTATGTACGGAAATGAATCAAAATCAGTTGTTCTTGATTTTGAAAATTTTGATGGAAGTATTGAGGTTTCAATTAAAAATAGCTTTGGTTTAACGTTATTTAAAGAAAAATTTCAAGGAGTAAAATTTTCAAATAAATACGATTTAACTTCATTACCAAACGGTAATTACTTTTTTGAAATAAATGGACAAACAAAAATTAAAGTGCTACCATTCATTGTTAATGAAGCAAGTGTTTCATTTGAAAGAGAAAAAGAAGAAATTTATTATAAGCCAATTGTTAGAGAATATAAGAAAAATATATTTTCAATTTCTATGGTGGCTTTAGGTGAGAAAAATTTAAAGATTGCACTTTATGACGCTGATTCAAATTTGATCTATAATGAAGAACTTCAAGATGATGTTTACCTTGGGCGTTTAATTAATATTTCAAATCTGAATTTAGGGAAATATAAGTTAGTTATGAAAAGTAACAATAGAACTTTTGTAGAAACAATAAGAAAAGAAAAGTAGAAATATTTTTAATGTAGATTAATTAAGTTTTGAGGTCTTATCTAATTTGATAAGGCCTCTTTTTTTCTTAAATATGAAACAAAACTATAATCGTATTTATTTTTATTATCTGCTTTAAAATCTTCTCGAGATGTTTCTTCCCATATGTTTAAATTAATTTCAGGGAAAAAAACATCAGCGTCAAAATCATGATGAACCAATGTGATATCTAATTTATCAGCAATGTCTATCGCTTGTTTATATATTTCTGCACCACCTAATATATAAGGGTTTTCATCTTGTTTTGCGGCATTTATTGCATCTTTTAAAGAATGAACTACAATGCAACCATCAACTTCTAATTTTGTATCTCGGGTAATAATTATAGTTGTTCTTTTAGGTAAAGGCTTTCCTAAAGATTCAAAAGTTTTTCTTCCCATAATAATATGATGGTTTAAAGTCACTTTTTTAAATCTTTTTAGGTCAGCGGGAAGATGCCAAATAAGTTGATTGTCTTTTCCTAAGGCATTATTGTTAGCTATAGCAGCTATAATTGTAATCATTCTTTGGCTGAATTGTCTAGGGGATTTTTCTTTTTTTTTAGTTCAGAAGCGTTTAGTTCGCTTTCTGTTTTTAATTTTGCTTCAAGCGCTATTTCTTTTTCTAGTTTTGCAATTTTTAATTCTTGTTTAGTAATTAATTTTTCAGTTTGTTTTCTCTCCCATTCTTTGCCCATAAACCGATTCGTAAAAAACACATTAATAAAATGCAATATCAAAACGAAAAGCCATAATGTAATGGCCCAAACAAACCAGTTTTCTATAAAACTTTCACCTACTTTTAATACTTTATTAAGTGCTATTAAAAATACAGATCCTACTAAAAATAGAACAAAATGAGTAAACAACCTTTTTTTTTGTTGCATACGTTTTCGCGCATTTTCATACAGTTCGTGTTGTTCATTCATAGCAGCAAGGTTTACATATTTTTAACCCATTCTTTAATATAACCTGTAAAGTCTTCGGTTTCGTTACCGTCTTGATTTTGAAGTTTGTTTGTTGGGAAATTTAATAATTTCATCATATCCTCATCTGAAGAATTTAATAAATTGTCAATGTTTTTTAAAACAATATTATCTTCAATTTCAATAATTCTCTCAATAATTTTCTTTTTTAGTTGTAGTGTGTCCATTGTTTTCTTTTCTAGCTATAAATGTATTAAATGATTTTTAATTAAAATATTAAAGATTTATTAATATTTTGAAATAATTTTATTTTTTAAATGAATCAATTTTAAAAAAATTAAACAGATACTTTTCCTTTAATATGAGGATGAGGATTATAATTTTTTAAAGAAAAATCTTCATATGTAAAGTCGAATATATTTTTTACGTCAGGATTTAATTCCATTGTAGGGAGCGTTCTTGTTTCTCTTGATAATTGTAACTCAATTTGTTCACTATGATTGTTATAAATATGGGCATCACCAAAAGTATGTATAAAATCGCCTGATTTTAAGTTACAAACTTGAGCTACCATCATGGTAAGCAATGCATATGATGCAATATTAAAAGGAACTCCTAAAAAAATATCAGCGCTTCGTTGGTATAACTGACAAGATAATTTGCCATCTGAAACATAGAATTGGAAAAAAGCATGACAAGGTGGTAATGCTGCTTTACCCTTTGCTACATTTTCAGAGAAGGAAACAGATGTATCCGGTAAAACACTTGGATTCCAAGCTGAAATTAGCATTCGTCTACTGTCAGGGTTTGTTTTTATGGTTTCAATTACTTCAGCAATCTGATCTATGCCTTCACTATTCCAATTTCGCCATTGATGTCCATAAACTGGTCCTAAATCTCCATTTTCATTCGCCCAAGCATCCCAAATTTTAACATTATTTTCTTTTAAGTATTCGATGTTAGTTTCTCCTTTTAGAAACCAAAGAAGTTCGTAGATAATAGATTTTAAATGCAATTTTTTGGTTGTTAACATAGGAAAACCTTGACTTAAATCAAAACGCATTTGATACCCAAAAACACTTTTTGTTCCTGTTCCTGTTCTATCTTCTTTTACAATTCCGTTATCTTGAACGTGTTTTATTAAATCTAAATATTGTTTCATTCTTACTGTTCGTTTAAGTGTTTAAAAGTACAATTGTTAATTTATTCAATCCAACAATTTTACAGTTCAACATTTACACATAGACTATCCAATAATCATACCTGCAATTGTAGCTGATAATAAAGAAGCTAACGAGCCTCCAATTAGTGCTTTCATACCAAATTCTGATAAAGTTTTACGTTGGCCTGGTGCAAGTGAACCAATTCCTCCAATCTGAATTCCAATGGAAGCAAAATTTGCAAATCCACAAAGCATATATGTTGCCATTATTATTGATTTACTATACGTAAAATGTGTAGCACTAGCAATGTTTTTTAGTTCAGCAAGTTGAATATATCCAACAAATTCACTTGCTGCTAGTTTAACCCCTAACAGTTGCCCCATTAACATCATATCTTCTTTAGCAACACCAATTAACCACATCAAAGGGGCAAAGATGGTTCCTAAAACAGATTCTAATGTAAAACTTTGATACGGTGTATTTGCAGCCATCCAACTATTTAGGTTAGTGATGTCACCAATCCAACCAAAAATTCCATTTACCATGGCAATAATTGCAACAAAAACAAGTAGCATAGCAGCAACGTTTGCGGCTAATTTTAAACCTTCTGTTGTTCCATTGGCAATGGCATCTAAAATGTTTGATCCTATTTTTTCCTGTGAAACTTTTACATCAGTATTTATTTTTTCAGTTTGCGGATACAGTATTTTAGAAACCACAATTGCTCCAGGGGCTGCCATAACTGATGCAGCCAATAAATGTTTCGCATAATGCAACCTCAAAACAGGGTCGTTACCTCCTAAAAATCCAATATATGCGGCTAAAACACCTCCAGCAACGGTAGCCATTCCGCCAATCATAACTAATAGTATTTCAGAACGATTCATACGTTCTAAATATGCTTTTATCATTAAAGGAGCTTCTGTTTGTCCTAAAAATATATTTCCAGCAACCGATAAACTTTCTGCCCCCGAAATTTTTAGGAGCTTTGTTAAAAGCAATGCCAATCCCTTAACAATAATTTGTATGACTCCTAAATAAAACAGTAATGATGTTAGTGCTGAAAAGAAAATAATTGTGGGTAAAATTTGAAATACAAATATGTACCCAAAAGAGTCAATGTTCATTAAATCTCCAAAAAGAAATGCACTTCCGGCTGCGGTATAATCCAGAATATTAGTAAAAATTCCACCAACAAATTCAAACCCTTTTTGGACAAAAGGGACTTTAATAACTCCAAAAGCTATAATTAATTGTGCAGATAGTCCAGCACCGACAGTTTTCCAATTAATACCTTTTCTATTACTACTAAATAAATAGGCAACTAAAATTAAAGAAACCATTCCTAATATACCTCGCCATAAAGAGGTTATAGAAAATCCTTGATTATCTATTATTGTATTTTGAATTGTTTCTTGTGAGTAGGATGAAATTGAAATTAAAAGTAAAGCTATAATGAATAAACTTATTTTTTTTTGCATATGTTTAATTATTTCGAAGTTCGATTAGTTATTTCATCACGAATTTTTGCTGCTAACTCGTAATCCTCTTGTTGAATTGCATGATTCAATTTTTCATTTAACTGCTCTAGCGTATCTTTAGAAAAGGAAGTCTCTTTTTTATCTGAAGTAGGTTCTTCATCTATTAAATTTTCAATACTCAAAGGATCTTCACCAGAAGTTAAAGTATCTTTCATTTTTAAATAAATACCTGCTTTGTCAAGTATATTTTCATACGTAAAAATAGGAGCATTAAAGCGAGTTGCTAATGCAATTGCATCAGAAGTTCGTGTATCAATAATCTCTTCTATTTTATCGCGTTCACAAATTAAACTTGAATAAAATACGCCATCAACTAATTTATGAATAATAACTTGTTTTATAACAATGTGAAATCTATCTGCGAAAGATTTAAAAAGGTCGTGAGTAAGTGGGCGAGGAGGTTTTATTTCTTTTTCTAAAGCAATAGCAATAGATTGGGCTTCAAAAGCTCCAATCACTATTGGTAAGGTTCTTGATCCCTTAACTTCACTAAGTACCAATGCGTAAGCACCACTCTGCGTTTGACTATATGATATGCCTTTAATATTTAGACGAACTAAACTCATAAGTTAAAATTAACAAAAAAGACTATCTAATCAAAGGACTTTGATGTCCAATCATTAGACAGCCTTATTAAGAGGCACAATTTAATAAAATTATGCGTTATTTGCTTTAAATTCTTTTAACTTTTCAATTAATTTAGGAACAACTTCGAAAGCATCACCTATAATCCCATAATCTGCAGCTTTAAAGAAAGGCGCTTCAGGGTCTGTATTAATAACAACTTTTACTTTAGACGAGTTAACACCCGCTAAATGTTGTATGGCTCCTGAAATTCCGACGGCAACATATAAGTTAGAAGCTACGGGTTTTCCAGTTTGTCCAACGTGTTCACTATGAGGTCTCCATCCTAAATCTGAAACTGGTTTTGAGCAAGCTGTTGCAGCACCAAAAACATCCGCTAATTCTTCAATCATTCCCCAATTTTCCGGCCCTTTTAAACCTCTACCTCCTGATACTACCACATCAGCATCGGCAATAGTTACCTTACCTGTTGTTTGTTCTACAGAAGTTGAAGTTAATCCACTTTCAATTAATTGAGGTGAAAATTCTTCAACATTTCCATCTACTTTATTTTCAACTAACCCAAATGAATTTTTAGCTAAAGAAATAACTTTGCAGTCAGTTGTTAACTCAGTATAATTAAACGCTTTATTAGAAAATGTTTTTCTTTTAAGAGTAAATGGTGAAGTTGAAGTCGGTAATGCAACTACATTACTTGCGTAACCAGCGCTTAAATTAACAGCTAATGTTGGAGCAAGGTATATTGCGTTAGCATTAGAATCAATAATTACAAGTTTTGAATTTTCTTTTTCAGCTGCTTGTTTAATAATGTTTGCATATACTTTAGCATTAAAAGTACGTAATGCATCATTTGACACATTTAAAACTTTTTCTGCTCCATACATATATAGTAAGGTAGGTTCATTTGAATTTATTGTTAACACAACAACATTTGTTCCTAACTGTTCTGCTACTTTTTTTCCGTAAGAAGTTACTTCAAAAGCAGATTTCTTAAATTTTCCTTCCGATGTTTCGGCAAAAACTAAAACTGACATATATTTTTGTTTGTTAAATCTTTTAATATTAAATTACTTTTGCTTCATTATGTAATAAACGAATAAGTTCATCTACATTATCAGCATCAACCATTTTACAAGCAGCTTTAGCCGCTTGTTTTTCGAATGAAATTATTGAAGTTGCAGCTTCACTATTTATTGGTTCAACAACCGTTAACGGTTTTTTACGCGCCATCATAATACCTCTCATATTTGGTATTCGTAAATCTTTTTCTTCAACCAACCCTTTTTGCCCTGCAATTATTAATGGTAAATTTGAAGATAAAATTTCTTTTCCTCCATCAATTTCTCGCGAAATAGTTGCTTTTTCACCTTCTATTTCTAGACCAATACAAGCGTTAACAAAGCTAAAGTCTAATAGTGCAGCCAACATTCCAGGAACCATTCCACCATTATAATCACTTGATTCTTTGCCGGCTAAAACTAAGTTAAAGCCACCATTTTTCACAACTTCGGCTAATTCTTTAGCAACAGCAAAACCATCGGTTGGTTCAGCATTTACTCGAATAGCATCATCTGCTCCAATTGCTAGCGCTTTTCTAAGTGTAGGTTCAGTTGAAACATTTCCTACATTTACTACGGTTACTGTTGCGCCTTGTTTTTCTTTAAACCACATAGCTCTTGTTAAGGCAAATTCATCATATGGGTTTATCACATATTGTACTCCGTTACTGTCAAACTTAGAATCATTATCAGTAAAGTTGATTTTAGAAGTAGTATCGGGTACGTGACTTATACAAACTAATATTTTCATTTTATTGTGTATTTTTAAATATTTGGTATAAAATTATAAAAGCTTTTTTTATGAAATACGAATATACTACTTTTTTTTAAAATACTATGCGCGCATAGTAAAATTTTAAAGACAATTATTTTTTTGATTCTAATTTTAGAATTGCTTACTTTTGCACATCTTAAAAATAGATAGCATGAAGACAATACAATTTAGAGAAGCCATTTGTGAGGCAATGAGTGAGGAAATGAGAAGAGATGAAACAGTGTACCTATTAGGTGAAGAGGTTGCTGAATATAATGGTGCTTATAAAGCTTCAAAAGGAATGTTGGATGAGTTTGGCGCAAAGCGTGTGATAGACACTCCAATTGCGGAATTAGGCTTTACAGGTATTGCAGTAGGATCTGCAATGAATGGAAACAGACCAATTGTTGAGTTTATGACCTTTAACTTTTCATTAGTAGGGATTGACCAAATTATAAATAATGCAGCTAAAATTAGACAAATGTCTGGAGGACAATTAAATTGTCCAATTGTTTTTAGGGGGCCAACAGGTTCAGCTGGTCAATTAGGAGCAACACATTCTCAGGCTTTTGAAAATTGGTTTGCAAATACGCCAGGTTTAAAAGTAATAGTACCTTCAAACCCATACGATGCAAAAGGATTATTAAAAGCTGCAATTAGAGATGATGATCCAGTTATTTTTATGGAATCTGAGCAAATGTATGGTGATAAAATGGAAATTCCAGAAGGTGAGTATATTATTCCAATTGGCGTTGCAGATATAAAAAGAGAAGGAACAGATGTTACAATTGTTTCATTTGGAAAAATAATAAAAGAAGCCTATAAAGCCGCTGAAGTTCTAGAAAAGGAAGGAATTTCTGTAGAAATTTTAGATATGCGAACAGTAAGACCAATGGATTTTGAAGCTATTTTTAAATCAGTTAAAAAAACAAATAGGTTAGTTATTTTGGAAGAAGCTTGGCCTTTTGCAAGTGTTTCATCAGAAATTACTTTCCAGGTTCAAGAAAATGTATTTGATTATTTAGATGCTCCAATTAGAAGAATTACAACAGCAGATACTCCTGCACCTTATTCACCAGTATTATTAGAAGAGTGGTTGCCAAACTTTAATGATGTTGTGAAAGCTGTTAAGGAAGTATTATATATAAAATAAAGGCACAGAATTTGCGTTATAAATTCCTTTTAAGTTTTATCTTAAAAGGAATTTTTTATTCTTATGAAAAAAAATAAACTACTTAGTACACTATTTTTATTTATTTTTTCTGTTGTTTTTTCACAGGTAAAAATAAGTGGGGTTGTAAAAGACAATCAAAATCAAACTATTCCATTTGCAAATATTTTATTTGTTGGTTCAACGACTGGCACAGTCTCTGATGAAAATGGAGCATTCTATTTAGAGTCTGAAAAGAACTATACTCAAATTGAAGTTTCATTTATTGGGTTTGAGACTAAAATTGTTTCAATAAAAAGTAGAGATTTTGATTTAACAATTACATTAGAAGAATTAGCAGCTCAGCTAAAAGAAGTATTTATTTATAGTGGAAAAGTTAAGAAAAAAGACAACCCAGCAATTGCTATCTTAAAAAAGATTTGGGCTAAAAAGCGCCAGAATGGAATTTATTTATTTGATCAATATGAATATGAAAAGTATGAGAAATTAGAGTTCGATTTAAATAATGTTGATAGTGTAATGAAAAAAAGCAAACTTTTTAAAGGAATGGAGTTTGTTTTTAATGGTGTGGATACTTCTAGAATTACAGGAAAAGCTTTTTTACCAATTTTTATTAATGAATCTGTTTACAAATCATATGGGACAAATAAAAACGGAAAAGGTTTTCGAGAAGATTTAATTGCAAATAAAAATTCAGGATTCGAGTCGAATCAAAATGTTATTGCTTTCATTAAAGATTTATATGTTGATTATAATATATATGATAGCTATATTAAAATTTTTGATAAAAGTTTTGTAAGTCCTATTTCCAAAGCTTCAGGTATTTCAACCTATAATTATGTGTTAACAGATAGTGCCTTTATTGATAATAAGTGGTGCTATAATATTTTATACTATCCACGTAGAAAAAATGAGTTGACTTTTAAAGGTGATTTTTGGGTAAACGACTCCACATTTGCAGTAAAAGAGATTAATATGCAGGCTTCGCGCAGTGCAAATATAAACTGGGTAAAGGACATTTATATTGAGCAAGAATTTGATGTTTTAAATGATTCAATATTTTTACTCAAAAGAGATTATATGTTGTCTGATTTTAGTTTTAAGAAAAAAGAAAAGGCTAAAGGAGTATATGGAAGAAGAACGACCATGTACAAGGATTATGATTTTAATAAAGAAAAAGGAGCAAAGTTTTATAATAAGGAAATTGACATTTATGATGTTGGCATTTATAACAAAAATGATGAGTATTGGGATATAAGCAGACAAGAAAAATTAAATAAAAATGAAGAAGGTATTTACAAATTGTTAGATACGTTACAAACAGTTCCTAAATTTAAGCGGATTTATAATTTAGTTTCAATTTTAGGTTCAGGTTATGTAGAGTTTAACAATTTTGATTATGGTGATATTTTTTCAACTTTTGGAAAGAATGATGTTGAGGGATGGCGTTTGCGAGTAGGAGGGAGAACATTTTTAGGGGGTAATGAGCCTTGGCGTTTACAAGGCTATACGGCTTATGGTTTTGAAGATCAAAAATTTAAATATGGCTTGTCTGGTAAATGGATGGTTAATCCTAAAAGTCGGTTTATAATTGGAGCTGGAAATAGAAGAGATATTGAGCAGATAGGAGTTAGTTTAACAACAACAAATGATGTAATGGGTCGTAGTTTTGCATCTTCAACATTATTTTCAAGCGGTGATAACACGAAACTTACCAACATAAATTTATCGAATTTATTTCTATCAATTGAACTCAAAAAGAACTTAGAACTTCGACTTGGAGCCTCATATCGAACACTTGAGTCTGCTTCTCCTGATACTTTTAATTTAGATTATTGGATAGACAAAGCAGCAAATATTAAAAAATCCACGAGTATTCAATCTGAAATAGATTTTTCAATAAAATATACTCCTAATAGAAAAACGATTGGGTATGGTGTTGAGCGAAATGAGGTCACAGATACTTACTCTACGTTATTTTTAAATTATTCTAGAGGAATTAAAGGAGTTTTTAATAGCGATTTTGAGTATCAAAAAGTTCAATTTTTTTATAGGCAACCTATATTAGTTGGTGGTTTTGGTAGAATGTTTACCACATTTGAGGTTGGTAAAACATTTGGAGAAGTGCCTCTTGGTTTACTCAATGTAGTACCTGGAAATCAAACCTATTTTACCATTGAAAATACGTATTCAAATCTAAATTTCTACGAGTTTATTACTGATACATACGCATCATTACACATAGAGCATAATTTTAATGGTCGGTTTTTTTCACGGATACCGTTGCTAAGAAAATTAAATTTAAGAGAAATTGTTGGAGTAAAAGGTGTTTGGGGTGAAATTTCTGATGAAAACTTGGCGTTAAATGCTTCAACTGTAAATTATATAGCTCCAACGAAAGTTTACTATGAATACAGTGTAGGGGTTGGAAATATTTTTAAAGTGTTTAGACTTGATTTTAGTTGGAGAGGAAATTATAGAAATGTTCCGAATGCAACTAATTTTGCAATTAAAGGAGCTTTTGGGTTTCATTTCTAAATTTCATAATAAATTTACACAAGTACATTTAGAATTATGTATTTTTGTTAAAAATTAAAAAAAATGAATGCTAAAACAAAAAACGTATTAACATTTGATGTGTTAATTGAAATCCCTAAAGGAAGTAGAAATAAATACGAATATGATTTTACATTAAATAAAATTAGATTTGACAGAATGTTATTTTCATCAATGATGTATCCAGGTGATTATGGATTTATACCAGAATCTTTAGCTTTGGATAAAGATCCATTAGATGTTTTAGTATTAGGTACGGAACCTACTTTTCCTATGGTAGTTATGGAAGTTAGACCAATTGGCGTATTTCATATGACAGATGAAAAAGGTCCTGACGAAAAGATTATTTGTGTGCCAGTTTCTGATCCAATTTGGAATAATAGAAGAGATATTACAGATTTAAACCCTCACCGACTTAAAGAGATAGAGCATTTCTTTCAAGTTTACAAGGATTTAGAAGAGAAAAAAGTAGATGTGGGAGGTTGGGGAAATGCAGAAGAGGCCATTAAAATTTACCATGAATGTATTGAAAGATACGATAATAGTGAACATAAAAAAAAGAGAACATTTACAATATAATTTATTTAATAAAAAATCCTTTCAAAATATGAAAGGATTTTTTTTGATAAAAGTATTGCGAAAACGTTTGAAAATGCTATTTTTAGCCCTATCTAATCAAACATTTAAACTTAATTAATTTATAATGGATTTATTAATCAAATTTTTACCACTTTTTGGTGTTTTAGCGCTTGTATTTGTTGTTATAAAAAATGCTTGGGTATCTAAACAAGATTTTGGAAATGAAAAAATGTCCAAAATTGCTAAGCATATTGCAGATGGTGCAATGTCATTCTTAAAAGCAGAGTATAAAATACTTTCAATTTTTGTTATTGCTGTAGCAATTTTACTATTCTTTAAAGGAACTTATGAAGAAGGATCTAATGGAATGGTGGCGGTTTCATTTATTGTTGGAGCAATTTGTTCTGCATTAGCCGGATTTATTGGTATGAGAGTAGCAACAAAAGCAAATGTTAGAACTACCCAGGCCGCAAGAACATCTTTAGGAAAAGCATTGGAAGTTGCTTTTGCAGGTGGAGCAGTAATGGGATTAGGTGTTGTAGGTCTAGGTGTTTTAGGCTTAAGTGGCTTATTTATGATTTATCAAGGAATGTGGTCAGGAGCTGAAAATATACCAATGGTATTAAATGTGCTTTCTGGTTTCTCATTAGGAGCTTCTTCAATTGCATTATTTGCACGTGTTGGAGGTGGTATTTACACAAAAGCTGCTGATGTTGGTGCTGATTTAGTAGGTAAAGTTGAAGCCGGTATTCCTGAAGATCACCCATTAAATCCTGCAACTATTGCAGATAACGTTGGTGATAATGTAGGTGACGTTGCTGGAATGGGAGCTGATTTATTTGAATCGTATGTTGGATCTATTATTGGAACCATGGTTTTAGGAGCCTATATTTTTACTCCAAAATTTGATGGATTAGGAGCTGTTTATTTACCACTAGTTTTAGCGGCAGTAGGTATTGTAATGTCTATTATTGGAACACTTTTTGTAAAAGTAAAAGATGGAGGCTCTCCACATAAAGCACTAAATTTAGGTGAATTTGGATCGGGCGCTTTAATGATTGTAGCTTCTTATTTTATAATTAATGAAATGTTGCCAGATAGTGTAGAAGGTTTACCTTTTGGAGCTATGGGTGTGTTTTATGCGACATTATCAGGTTTAATAGCAGGTTTTGGCGTAGGAAAAATCACTGAATATTATACAGGTACTGGAACTAAGCCAGTACAATCTATTGTAGATCAATCTGAAACAGGTTCAGCTACTAATATTATTGCTGGGTTAGGTGTTGGAATGATGTCTACAGCAGTTCCAATTCTTTTAATTGCTACAGCAATTATAGTTTCTCACTATTTCGCAGGTTTATATGGTATTGCAATTGCGGCAGTGGGAATGTTAGCTAATACAGGTATTCAATTAGCAGTTGATGCGTATGGACCAATTTCTGATAATGCAGGTGGTATTGCCGAAATGGCAGAATTACCTAGTGAAGTTAGAGAACGTACAGATAAATTAGATGCCGTAGGAAATACAACTGCAGCTATTGGAAAAGGTTTTGCAATTGCTTCAGCAGCATTAACGGCATTAGCACTATTCGCCGCTTTTATGAAAACTGCAAATATTAAAGCTATTGATGTATCTCAACCTAAAATTATGGCTGGTTTACTCGTTGGAGGTATGTTACCTTTCGTTTTTTCAGCATTATCTATGAATGCAGTAGGGCGAGCAGCAATGGCTATGATTGAAGAAGTTCGTCGTCAGTTTAGGGATATCCCTCAATTAAAGGCTGCTTTAGAAGTTATGAGAAAGCATAATTCAGATATGTCAAAAGCAACTAAAGAAGAACGTGAAATATTTGATGCAGCTGATGGTTATGCTGAATATGAAAAATGCGTAGAAATTTCTACAGAAGCATCTATTAAAGAGATGGTACTTCCTGGATTGTTAGCATTAGTTGTTCCAGTTGCCGTTGGTTTTATTGGTGGTGCTGAAATGTTAGGAGGTTTGTTAGCAGGTGTTACTACATCAGGAGTGCTAATGGCAATTTTTCAATCTAATGCTGGTGGTGCTTGGGATAATGCTAAAAAAATGATTGAAGAACAAGGGAAAAAAGGAACTGAAGCACATAAAGCTGCTGTTGTAGGTGATACTGTGGGTGATCCATTTAAAGATACTTCAGGACCTTCGTTAAATATTTTATTAAAGTTAATGAGTGTTGTAGCATTAGTAATTGCACCAAGTATTGCACTAGATGCGATTGAAGTAGCTGAATACGCAAAAGAAAAAGCATCTACAGAACTTGTTAATCAAGAAGTTAAAAAAGAAGTGCAAGTGAATTTAGAAGAAGTTGATGGAGAAAATATGGTAAAAGCAACTGTAACTACATCTATAACAAAGAACGGTGAAACCACTACTACAGAAGAAATTTTTGAGGGTACTGAAGAAGAAGTAATGAAAAAAATTGATGCGCTTAAAGATGATGTAAAGATTGAAGTAAAGAATAAAATAATTGAAGTTGAAACAGAAATAAACTAAAAAGGTAGTGTGTTAATTAAAAAAGCTGTTTTGAAATAGCTTTTTTAATTAACACATTTTTAGATTACTACCTGAATTTAACTAACAATTAAATCAAATCAAATTAACTTTTATTTTTGTAAGGTCTTTTTTGTTGATTTTCAGTTTTAAAACCTTGTCTATTTTCTCCGCTATTTTTAGTTTTTGCAATTCTTTTTTTACGACTTTTTATTTTATTTTTAGTGTTGTCTTCCCATTTTGAAAATTGCTCTTGTGAAAGTATTTTCTTTAGAGCTGCTTTATGCTCAAGTTGCTTGTCTAATCGTTCATTTTGTTGTTTAAAACGTTCATCACTAGTAAGTTTCTCTCCTTTTTCTCTTTTTGAACTGAATTTTTCTCTAGCTTTTTCACGTTCAGCAGTCTGATTTTCAATTAATTTATAAATTGCTTTTTCTTGGCTATCATTTAAATCTAACTGTAAATCCATTTTTTTAATTTGTAGGGTAGCCATTTGTTCTGGAGATAATTCAGCTTTTCGTTCTCCTCTTTTATTATTTTGTTGTGCATTGCTTGTAAAGCTAATTACAAGTAGTAAACTTAAAATTCCAATTATTTTTCTCATTTTTTTATTTTTTAAATTATTAATTATTATACATTTTATACTTCTAAGACCATCCTTTTCATCAAAGGTTTAAATCATTAACACTCATTAACATTCGTTAACAGAAGTTCGTTTTAAAATGGGCAATTTCAATTACTTTATTTAATGTATTTTTGCAGCATATGATAATGAATAAACTTTCAGATTGGTTACCAACAACAAATAAAGAGGTAAAACTTAGAGGTTGGGAAGAGTTAGACGTGATCCTTTTTAGTGGTGATGCCTATGTAGATCATCCTGCATTTGGACCAGCTGTTATTGGAAGAATATTAGAGAGCTATGGTTTAAAAGTTGCCATTGTTCCGCAACCAAGTGTGCATGATAACTTGCAAGATTTCACAAAGCTAGGAACTCCTAAATTATTTTTTGGTGTTACAGGTGGTTGTATGGATCCAATGGTTAGTAATTATACTGCAAGTAAACGGAAAAGAGATAAAGATGCCTATACACCAAATGGTGATATTGGTTTTAGACCAGATTATGCAACTACGGTTTATACAAATATTTTGAAGGAGAAGTTTCCTGATGTTCCTGTTTTAATTGGAGGTATTGAGGCTTCATTGAGAAGAGTTACCCATTATGATTATTGGAGTGACCAATTAAAACCAACTATTTTGGCTGATTCAAAAGCTGATTTGTTGGTTTATGGAATGGGAGAGCAACCTTTACGAGAAGTTGTTAATTTGCTTCAGAAGGGTGTGCCATTTTCTAGTATAAAAACGGTAAATCAGACCGGATTTTTACTTAAAAAAGAAGAAGATTTACCAAAAAATAAGAATTGGAAGGATGTAAAAATTCATTCTCATGAGATTTGTTTAAAAGACAAGAAATTATTTGCATCTAATTTTAAAGTAATAGAGCAAGAGTCTAATAAATTATTTGCAGACCGTATTTTACAAGATGTAGGCGATTCGGTGTTGGTTATAAATCCTCCTTTTGAAACAATGACAGAAAAGGAGATTGATGCCTCTTTCGATTTGCCTTTTACGCGATTACCGCATCCAAAATATAATAAAAGAGGTCCTATTCCTGCGTTTGAAATGATTAAGTTTTCCATAAATATTCATCGTGGATGTTTTGGAGGTTGTAGTTTTTGTACTATTTCAGCTCATCAAGGAAAATTTATTGCAAGTAGAAGTCAAGAATCTATTTTAAAGGAAGTAGATAAGGTTGCAAATATGCCCGATTTTAAAGGGTATTTATCTGATATTGGTGGTCCTTCAGCAAATATGTATAAAATGAAAGGGAAAGTACAAGAAATTTGTGACAAGTGTGTATCACCTTCTTGTATTTCACCTGTAATTTGCCATAATTTAGATACTTCACATAAACCATTAACCGACCTTTATAAGGCAGTTGATAAACACCCTAAAGTAAAAAAGTCATTTATTGGAAGTGGAATTAGACATGATATGTTAGTTCCTGAATTTAATAAATTAGCTGATCCAAAAGAGTTAGATGCTTATACCGAAGAAGTAATGACTAATCATGTTTCTGGTCGATTAAAAGTTGCACCAGAACATACTTCAGATAATGTGTTAAAATTAATGCGAAAACCTTCCTTTACGTATTTCCATAAATTTAAGGAACGTTTCGATAAAATTAATTTTAGAAAAAAATTGAACCTTCAGTTAATTCCTTATTTCATTTCTAGTCACCCAGCTTGTGAATTAGAGGATATGGCAAATTTAGCAGCCGAAACTAAAGATATGGGCTTTCAGTTGGAGCAAGTGCAAGGTTTTACACCAACACCAATGACCGTTGCAACGGTTATCTATTATAGTGGTTATCATCCATATACCTTAAAACCAATGAAATCTCCCAAAACAAAAAAGGATAGAGATGAACAACATCGGTTTTTCTTTTGGTATAAAAGAGAAAATCAGCAATGGATTAGAAATACTTTATCGAATGTAGGTAGAAGTGATTTATTGCAAAAATTATTACCTTCAACTAGTTCTTGGAGAAGAAATAAACCTTCAAAAACTAAAAATACTTTTGATGATACCATCACTTATACTTCAAGGAAGAAAAAAAAATATAACGCTAAAAAGAAAAGAAAATAATTCAATAATTTTAACATATTAGGCTTAATTTATCTTTAAATTTGGGTCACACTTTAATTAGTTATAAAATGAAGAAGATTAGTATTCTATTTTTACTGATTTCATCAGTAATTTTTGCACAAAAAAAAGTAAAAGTTGATTTAAGTAGTCCAAATTCAACAATTTACACTCATTTATTTTTTTTACAGCCTGATTCTTATGAGCCCGAAAAAGCTGCAACTACCATTTATGGCTATGAAGGTGAGGAAGCTCAAGACATTGCTATCAAGTTAAAAAAAATATTAGATGGTAAAGGTTTAAAAGTAGATTTTGATAAAGTTCCTAAAGATAAAATGTATTCTGACTCTATTGAATTTGCCATAGCCAAAAAGTATGTTTTATTTCCGCATAGAATGGAGGAGATTTATCTTGAAAAAGTAGGGGATAGCTGGTATTATTCTGCTGAAACCGTAGATCAAGTAAAAGATATTTATAGTAGTATGTATCCTTGGCATACTGAAAAATTAAAGCAAATAATTCCAGAGTTTGGACATAAATCGCTATTTAAAATTGAATTATGGCAGTATTTAGGGCTGATCATTTTAGCATTATTAAGTACATTAGTATTTTATGTGCTTAAAAAAATTGTCTTTTATATCTTACAAAAAATACAATATTTCATTATTCATAAATCAAGTGATAATATAAATATTGCTTTGAAAAAATTGACAAGACCCATAGTTTTATTGCTATTAATTTGGGGAATAAAATTACTATTACCGTCTTTATTGTTGGATTTAGATGTAAGTACAATTTTATTTCTAGCGTTAAATATTATGGTAACTGTTTTTTGGATCTATGTATTTCTTAAGTTAGTACAAGTTGTTATGAGTATTTATGCTGATTTTGCGGAGTCTACCCATGGTAAATTAGATGATCAGTTAGTGCCTATATTAAATAATTTTTTGACTGGTATTGTCGTAATTTTAGGTTTTTTAAAATTATTAACTCTTTTTGGAATTGAGCCATTTACTGTAATTGCAGGGGCCTCAATTGGTGGTTTAGCAGTTGCTTTAGCCTCACAAGATACCGTTAAAAACTTGATTGGTACGATTATGATTTTTATCGACAAACCCTTTCATATTGGTGATTGGATTGAAGCGGGTGAAGTAGTTGGAACTGTTGAAACCGTTGGGTTTAGATCCACTACAGTTAGGGCTGCTGATACGTCTGTATATCAAATTCCAAATAGTGCATTATCTGAAATGGTAGTAAACAATAAGGGTTTGCGTGCTTATAGAAGATATACAACTAATTTAGGTGTAAGATATGATACACCACCTGAGTTAATTGATGCATTTGTAAAAGGTGTTCGAAAAATAATTGAAATTCATCCAGACACTAGAGACGATGCTTTTAATGTAGAATTTACAGGTTTTGGAGATTCATCGTTATTAATATTGGTAAATGTTTATTTTGTTGCTTTAGATTGGAATATGGAACAATCTTCAAAGCATAGCCTGCATATAAAAATATTAAACTTAGCAAAAGAATTAGGCGTTGAATTTGCATTCCCATCAACTACTGTTATGATTGAACAGTTCCCAGAGAAAAAAGGAGAGCATGTAAATTACAATATGGAAAGTAAAAGGGTTGAGAGCATTATTGATAAAATTAAATAGTTTTATTCTATGCTGCTAGTAATATTAAAAAACCGAAGTATGCTCTTCGGTTTTTTAATGCTAAAAGTAAAATAATTTACTAACTTTTTTTTCAATTCTAATTATTGAACTTTAAAAGCAATTGGTAAACTGTATTTTACTGCTACATTTTCACCTTTTTGTTTACCAGGAACCATTTTAGGTAATAAATTTATGACTCTTATTGCTTCTTCTTGTAATTCTTTATGTGGAGCTCTTGCTTTTACTTCTGTAATAGTTCCATCTTTATCTATTTTAAATAGTACGAATATTCTTGAAACTCCAGCTTTCAATCCTAACTCATTAGCCATTTTAGAGTTAAAGTTAGAAGCAACAAGCTCAGTAATTTTTTCTTGTAGGCAAACTCTTAGTTGTTCTTTATTTCCTTCACAACCAGGGTAAATTGGAACTTCTTCAATTATTGCAA
The DNA here is from genome assembly GCF_013041805.1 of Lutibacter sp. Taxonomy (GTDB): domain Bacteria; phylum Bacteroidota; class Bacteroidia; order Flavobacteriales; family Flavobacteriaceae; genus Lutibacter. Next base: position 3,282 of record NZ_JABDRI010000064.1, on the reverse strand, counting down.
AAGGAACAGAATCATCAATTTCAATTTCTTGAGTACTATTTTTTATTGGTGGCTTTGGTACCTTAATAAAATGTACTCTGTCACCATTTTCATCTATTACAATGCTCGTTTCAATTTTTGGATTTTCGCGTTCATTGAACTTATTAAATATTTCTTTTTCTTTTAAAGTGTAATTATCAAATGGGACAACTTCTCCTGCTAAATGTGTTCCTAAAAACATAATAAACCCATTTTCTGCTCTAAAATATTTTCCTTCTGAAGGAATCATTTCTTCTTTTAAAACATTTTCAATTTGCTCAATCTCAGCTTGTGCATCATCTGTACAAGACACATAAATTAACATACTCACCAATAAAGGCAACACTAATAAATACTTTAACTGTTTCATTTTTTTAGATTTTTCTTTAGTAATCATAATAATTCTTTTTTTAAGCAATGAATGTTTATAAAATTGATTGGTGAATGAAATATTTTCAACATTAAATGTTTCAGAAAGTAAGCTGTTGAAATAGCTTTTTTTACTAGTTTCTTTAATCACTTCAGCGTCTGAAATATATTCGTGTAATACTGTAATTCGGTTTTGATACACATAAATAAGCGGGTTAAACCACATTACTATTTTGAGTAATTCAAAAAGTAATAAATCGATTGTGTGTTTTTGTTTACAGTGAATTATTTCATGTTGAATGATATCTAATTCTTTATTGTCTTTTAATTTTTTATGAATAAAAATATAATTGAAAAATGAAAATGCTGCTTTCTTTTCTGTTAATAACACTAGCTTATACTTGTGATACCTAACAATGATATTTTTTGAAATTAATTTCTGAATTTTAAATAACTTTAAAAGAAAAATAATTGAGAATAGGAGTACACCGCTTATAAAAATATACGGCAAATAATTAATAGTAGTTTGGTTGGTAACATGCTGTTCAATAATTACTTGCGGATTTAAAAATACGGTTGGTAATTGTACAACATATTCTTGTGGAACAGTTTGCTGAATGCTTTTAAACTTTAAAAATGGAATTAAAAACGATAAAAATGGCGTTATTAATAAATAGATTCTATTCCATTTAAAAAAGGTTTCCTTTTGAAGAAATATATCATAAACAGCTAAAAATAAGACTTGAAACAATAAGATTTGTAAAATATAATTGATCATTTTTCAGAAGTTTTGTCGTTAATATTTTTCAAAATTGTTTCTAAATCATTGATATCAACATCATTCTTCTTAACAAAAAAAGAAACCATACTTTTAAAAGAACCTTCAAAATAGCCATCTACCAGCTTGTTTAAAGTTTGGTTACTGTAATCTTCTTTTTTTACCAAAGGGAAATAAAGATAACCTCTGCCTTTTGCTTTGTGCCCAACAAAATTTTTGGTCTCTAAAATTCTAATAATTGTAGAAACCGTATTATACGCAGGTTTAGGTTCAGGTAATTGATCGATAATATTTTGCACCGAAGCTTCATTTAATTTCCATAAAACTTGCATAAATTGTTCTTCAGCTTTTGTTAATTGCTTGTCCATTTTAACAACTAATTTTTTAGTTCAACAGTACAAATGTAACTAAATATTTAGTTTAAACTAATTTCTTAGTTAAAAATTAGTACAATTCTATTATTTTTCTTTCAAATTTAAAATTGAAAACATACATTAGCGTATGGATATTTTTTTACTAATTCTAGGTTTTCTAATTGCTTTATTAGGTATTATAGGTTCTTTTTTACCAATATTACCAGGTCCGTTTACTAGTTGGGTTGGATTGCTAATACTTCATTTCACAGACGCAGTTCCAATGAATTGGACTTTTTTAGGTATTACTTTAGCTATTGCAATTCTAATTTGGATTGTAGATTATTTTATACCAGCTATTGGAACCAAAAAATTTGGTGGAACACGTTATGGCGTTATTGGTACTATGGTTGGGTTAGTTATAGGCTTAATAGCTCCTATACCTTTTGGTATTATTATAGGACCTTTTGTGGGTGCTTATATTGGTGAAATGTTAAATGAAAAAAATTCAGGGAAAGCATTAAAGGCAGCTTTTGGATCTTTTATAGGCTTTTTAACTTCTTCTTTTATGAAATTTATAGCTGCTGTAATTTTTACAGGTTTATATATTTCAATTTTTTGGGATTATAAAGCAGCTTTCTTTAGTTTTTAAGAAATACAAACTGTTGAAAAATAAAAAAAGCGTCCCGAATTCGGGAAGCTTTCCATTGGTTTTAAAAAAAACCTGACGCTATTAACGTCAAACAACACAACTAAATCGCATAAAAATGCGATGAGCAAATATATAAAATTTAATTAGATTTCATATTCTAAACACTTTTTCTTTCGAAACTGCATATTTTTCTGAATTGATTGTATCTTTGCAAACTGTTATTCAACATAATATTTAAAAAATTACCGAATGCAATTATCAGCACTAGAAATAGTTAGAAGAGAGTCTTTACAAAAATTACGTGAGTTAGGAATTAACCCTTATCCGGCAGAAGAATTCAAAACTACAACTACAATACTTGAAATAACGTCAAAATTTGATGTTTTTGAAGGTAAAGAAGTCGTTTTAGCAGGAAGAATGATGAGTCGTAGAATTATGGGAAAAGCCTCTTTTGCTGAATTAAAGGATGCTAGTGGAAGAATGCAAATTTACGTAAATAGAGATGAAATTTCCTCTGAAGATGACTCAACAATGTACAATACTGTATTCAAAAAATTATTGGATATGGGCGATATCATTGGTATTAGAGGAGAAGTTTTTAAAACTAAAGTTGGTGAAGTTTCAGTGAATGTAAAAGAATTAACAGTACTTTCTAAAAGTTTACGTCCATTACCGGTAGTAAAAACAGATGCTGATGGGAAAGTTCACGATGCTTTTTCCGATGCAGAGCAAAGATATCGTCAACGCTATGTTGATTTAATTGTAAATGACCACGTAAAAGAAACCTTTATAAAACGCACAAAAATTACGAATTCAATGCGTGATTTTTTTAATAAAAAAGGTTATTTAGAAGTTGAAACGCCAATATTACAACCCATTCCTGGTGGTGCAGCTGCTCGACCTTTTGTCACCCATCATAATGCGTTAGATATGCCGTTATATTTACGTATTGCAAACGAATTGTACTTAAAGCGTTTAATTGTTGGAGGTTTTGATGCCGTTTATGAATTTTCTAAAGATTTTAGAAATGAGGGAATGGACAGAACTCATAATCCCGAATTTACGGTGATGGAACTATATGTTGCATACAAAGATTACAATTGGATGATGAA